>JAVWTD010000029.1:0-6367 GCA_036667875.1 Bacilli bacterium | reverse complement strand
AACGATAAAGGATTAGAACTTTATAAAAAAATACTAGATAATTCAAAAAAATATTTAAAAGAAAAAAGCATAATTGCCTTTGAAATAGGAGAAACTCAAGGACAAGAAATCAAAAATTATGCCTTAAATATATTTAAAAATTCTAAAGTAGTAATAGAAAAAGATATGCAAAAAAGAGATAGATTTATATTTGTTTATAACAATATATAAATCTTTTCATTTGCTTAAATGTTATTACATGTTATAATTATAATAGGTGGTGTTAGTATGAAGAAAAAAGGATTTACACTTGTAGAATTATTAGCAATCATAACAATATTAGGAATAATAGTAGTAATTGCAATACCCAGTGTAGAAAATACTATTAGTGAATCTAAAAGAAATAAATTTAAAGAAGACGCAAGAACCATAATAAAAGGTGTAGAAATATACTTAGAAGAAGAAATAAATAATGTAATACCAGAAACAGGCATAAGTTTAAAAAGTTTAGACTTACCCCTAAGTGGTGACATGACCAATTACACCGGTTTAGTAAAAATAGTAAATAACGAAGTAGTACTAGAAGCCTTTTCTGACGGAACATATTGCGGTAACGGATCAACTAAAGATTTTAAAATAACTGAAGATTTAAATAATTGTATATTACCAGTTATTAAAACACCACAGTAGTTTTCTGTAAAGTTTACAATAATTAAACATCTGGGGTTGACAAAATAATAACTATATGTTATTATTTGTTAAGAATAGGAGAATTATATGAAAAAATTACTTATCGCCAGTCTATGTCTTCTCACACTTGTAGGATGTACAAAAAATGAAAAACAAACTGTTATAAACTACAAAGAATATCTTCAAAAAAACTCTGTTATAAAGGAATCTAGAAGAACCGTAATGGATAGTTTATCATCTTTAAAAACAAGCCTTGCTGAAAAAACAATCACAACTGAAGAATACAGCAAACAAAAAGAAACACTAATGAGTGAAAAAAAAGAAATTGATGCTAAAACAGAAACTTTAAAAGAAAGTTATGGATTAGATAAAGATCTTGATTTAAACAAAGTTAAATTTAGTGAAGATGAAAAAGAAGATGAAAGATTAAAAGCAATTTATTCAAAAGAAGAAGAATTAGCAGGTATGGATGAAGCTCTTGAAGCAGAAGAAGAAGCACTTGACCAACAATTTGAAAATGGTGAAATCACTGAAGAAGAATTTGAAGCAAGAATGTTAGCTTTAGAAGCAAGAGAAGCAGAACTTGATCGTTTAGATGAAGAACTTGATGCACTTGAAGAACAACTAGATCAAGATGAACCAGATGATGCTGACGAAGAAGAAGAAGAAGAAGACACTGAAGAAGAAGACACTGATAAAGAATAAAGGTTAAACCTTTATTTTTTTTAATATATCATATATAATGTAGGTGGGTGATAAAAATGTTTAATAAAGTTAAAAATATGATTGGTAAAAAAGATATAGTAGTACCTAGTATACTGTTTTACAATAAAAATCTATTAGGAATAAATTATGAAGAACTTTATTTTTTAGAGTATTTAATTAATATGACAAATATTGAATTTGATATATCAAAAATTTGTAGTGAACTAAACGAAAAACCTAAGATTATTATTAAGGTATTAAATGATTTAGAAGAAAAAAAATTAATTAGTGTAGATACTGTTAAAGAAAATGATGATATTAGACAAATAATAAATTTAGATGAACTATATAAAAAATTAACATATCTTGTAGTAGAAGAAGAAGATATAATAGAAACACCAAAAGTAGATATAAAAAAAGAATTTGAACAAGCCTTTAAACGCGATTTAATAGCACGTGAGAAGAAAATAATTGACGCATGGAAAATGGTAGGGTACAGTGATGATTTCGTTCTAGCAGGCTTAAAAGAGGCTATATACAACGGACAAATCAATCTTACTTATGTAGACACCATATTAGATAATTGGGATAAACAAGGATTTAAAACAGAGGAAGATATTCTTAAATCAAAAACAATAAATACAGAAACCATAGAAATAACTGAACCACTCGTAGAAATTGATGAAAGTTATGATTGGATGAATGAATAATTATTTAGAAGAATTATTTCCAAATCCCTCTAGTGAATTAAGTTATGAGTCAGATTATCAACTACTATTAAAAGTTATGCTAAGTGCACAAACAACAGACAAAAGAGTAAATCAAGTCGGTGATATTTTATTTAAAAAATACAATTCTTTAGAAGAATTAAAAAATGCTGAAATTGAAGATATAAAAAATATAATAAGACCACTTGGAAGTTTTAATAAAAAATCGTCAAATATAATAAACATAGCAAGAAGATTAATAGAAGAACAAAAAGGAACTGTGCCAAACAATCGAGACTACTTAGAAAGCCTTCCTGGAGTAGGAAGAAAAACAACAAACGTAGTACTAGGAATGTTATATAAAGTTCCCTGTATCGCAGTTGACACGCATGTATTAAGAGTTAGTAAAAGACTAGGACTAGCCAAAAAAGACGACACAGTAATAGACGTAGAAAAGAAACTAACAGAATTATTTAAAAATGATGACATGTTAAAAAGACATCATCAATTATTATTGTTTGGAAGGTATTATTGTAAAGCAATAAACCCCAAATGTGAAGGTTGTCCTTTAAAAAATATATGTCAAAAAGACACTACTTATTAGTAGTGTCTTTTCTTTATTCTACAAATTCAACTGTAATTTCTTTAATACAAGTTGTCCCTCTACTTGTAACATTAACTTTTACTTTTTTAATACCTTCACTAATATCACTAATAGATTGTAACTCTACTTTTATACCAGGCACATTTGAAGTGACTCTGCTTGTGATATCTCTTCCTGTTGTAACAGGTATTTTAGCTCCATCAGTTATATTGATAGAAGCACATATTAGTGCATCCTCATCAACACCACTAACCCTAACAGTAGTAGTAATACCACTTGAAGCATTAGATTTAAATGAAGAGTATGCAGACTTAACAACATAACTATGTTCACCATTAGAAGTACCATCAAATGAAAAACTAGCACTTGAAGTAGATCCAATATGTTTTAAATTACCATCACTAAGTTTTTCATAAACATCATAACCTAGAGGACCAGTAACTCCTAAATGAGCACCTACAGCACTAGAAATCCATCCAGCACCTCTAAATAATTGACCATAATATTTATGCAAATAATCACTATTTGCTAAATCAGGCGTTTTAATTGTATTCCAAGTTAAAGCGACTTTTCCATTATTTGAATTTCCTTTTAAATTAGAAGGATTTTCTAATTGATTAAATCTTGGAGATACTGCAGTAGGTTCAGTACCTTTTTTAAATAATTCAGTTACTTTCAAATAATCAGGTGTATAAGCACTTGGTAACATTGGCTCAATTGTATTCATCTCAACTGTAACATTAACAACACCCGCTGGTTGAACAACTTTAGTATCTCTTGTAAAGATATCCTTAGCAAGTGCACTAAATAAATACATATTTTGAATATTACCAAAATGAGAATAATATGTACTATCTAATTTATCATAACCATACCAAATACTTATAGAATATTCATCAGTTAAACCAACTAACCATAAGTCATTGATAGCATCTCCTGCTAAACCATACTTATCTTTTATCTCTTGTGTATAATTTGAAGTACCAGTTTTAGCAGCATATCTTTTACGAATTATATTGTTTGAAAAGTTTCCAAGTGCTCCTTGTGTTGCACTTTCAAGCATATTATATACCATGAAAGCTGTTTCTTCACTCATAGCACGAGTTTTTTCAATTTTTTGTTCATATTTTTGATCTGTGTCTCTAAATACTATCTTAGAATAACTGTGTGGCTCATAATAATTACCTCCATTAGCGAAAGCATTATAAGCAGCACCAACACTAAGAGGTGATTCACCATTATATCCTCCAATAGCGTGAGCTTCATGTAGGAATGATTTAGTTGCATCTAATTCAGGATGTAATCCAAGTTTTGTAACCATTTCAATGGTATTCTTATTTGCAACTTTTTGGAATGTTTTTAAGGCTGGAATATTTCTTGAATCAACAACAGCATAACGAGAAGTAACTATACCATGATAAGCAGCATCATAGTTTGAAATACTATGACCATCTGAATAAGTATATTCCTCATCTCCTAGAAGAGTATATGTTGATGTATTATTATATTCAATAGAAGGTGCATAGTCAAATAATGGCTTTGAAGTAGAACCTATTTGACGATTAATTTGAACAGCATTATTATAAAGTCCTTCTTTTGAAGTATCTCTACCTGTTCCAACACCACGAAGGGCACCTGTTTGTGGGTCTAATATTGTAACCCCAGCATCTACAATAGGATTCTCCCATCCAAATGTAGCACCGCTCATTATATTATTGACAATATCTTGAACTCTAGGATCCATAGTAGTATATATTTTCATAGATACCATATATGGATTTTTCCCTAAATCTTCTTTTACTTCTCTAACTACAGTATCAATAAAACCTTGATAAGGGTTATTTGATTTTACACCTTTTTCAACAAGCATATCATCAATTTTAATTTCACTAGCTGCATCAGCTTCTTTTTGAGTAATATAACCATGTCTTACCATAAGTTTTAGAACTAAATTACGTCTATTCATTGCTCTTTCTGGATCTATGAAAGGATCATAAGCACCAGGGGATTGAAATAATCCCGCTAGAAGAGCAGCTTCACTTAAATTTATTTCACTCGCATGTTTTCCAAAGTAATTTAAACTAGCTTGTTCAACACCGTGAGCTCCACCACCCATATAATATGAATTGGCATAAAATTCAAATATTTGTTGTTTAGAATATTTCTTTTCTATCTTAAATATAGCTAAATAAATATCGGTAAACTTACGAATAATTCCTTCAAGTCCCTCATCTTTTGTAGAAGTATAAGCATTTTTTGCAATTTGCATTGTAAGCGTACTTGCACCACCGGCATTAGAATTTCCTAATACTTGACCTAAACTTGCTTTAATGAAACGAGGAAAGTCAAATCCATTATGTTGAAAGAATCTTGAATCTTCAGTTGCTATAATAGCATCTACTAAAACATCAGACATCTCATCATAATTGATTTTCTCTCTAGCTTGAGAACCTATCTTTGCAAATTCTTTTCCATTTATATCATAAAGTATAGATGATTCAGAAGTATACAAATTCTCAGGATCAAACTTAGGAGCATTTGTAACAACATATCCAAAAAATAATGTTGCCCCAATAAAACCTAATATCATAAATACTAAGAAACACATAGTACATACTTTAAGTACTTTTTTTATTCCTGACTTATTACTTTTTTTTGGTTTTGTATTTTTTTTCTTTTTTACCATATTAACATCTTCTTTTTTTTCTAAATTTTCGATTTCTTTTTTCTTTTTACTAATTTCTTTAGTTTTTTTGTTATTTGATTTTTTTGTTTTCTTTATAAACTTTAAATCTAATTTATCGTAGTAATTCTTTCCAATACTTAAAAGTTTTGGACCAAACAGTACAAGAATATCCACGATAACTATAAGTGGCATCATTTTATATTGTTTTAAAATAATGCAAACTATTAAACCAATAACAGTAAATAAAACTACTAAAGATTCTAGTTGATGACTAATCATTAATTTTCTCAGTTTTTTAATTTGTTTGTTCATTTTTTTCTCCTTCTAATATAATATCTAATGCTTTTATATAATCTAGTCTAGGACTAAATTTAAATAAAATTTCGTATCCGTTTTCTTCAAAAAAAGATAATGGTAACGATTTTTTCTTGTTGCTATCAATAAAAAATAAGATTTTTTTTGTTTCTAATAAATAAACTTTATTATATTTATTAAATCTAACTATAATAAAACTAATGCCACCCATATTTAAAACTGTTTTAAGGTGCTTTAATTGGTGCGTTTGTAAATTATCTATTGGAAAATAATCTAAGTTAGTTTCTTTAGCGTCAAAATCAATATACTTTCCTTTATAAATACCATTATAGTCTGTTGTAGAAGATGTTTTAAAGAATGCTTCTTTTATTTTATTTCCTTCTACTTTAACAATATTTATGGGAGTAGGCTTTTTATGAATGCACGCTATATTATAGTCTAGATAATATTGATTGGTGATATTTATGTCTTGTTCTAAGGTCATTCCTCGATTATTATAAGTTATATTTTTGGTTATTTCTTTTTCTATACCGTTTGGATACCTCATATCATCACCTAATTAATTATACTATATTTCAAACTTTTTTTCTAGACATAATTGTTACTATTTACGAGTTTTCAATAATCTTCTAAAAAATTAAACAAGAAGCCCAAAATATAGCATATGGAAAATAGGGTAAA
>JAVWTD010000028.1:0-16390 GCA_036667875.1 Bacilli bacterium | reverse complement strand
TTATTTTCTTTATCAAGTGATTCTACATAATAGTTTTTATTTAAGTTATCTTCAACTGCTAGCACATATCCTTTTTCTAGTTCAAAAATTCGATATTTTGTATATGGATTTATTTTTATATCTGAAAGTGTAATTGGGTCATAAGATATTACTTTATATTTATCTGAATTTTTTATTAGTTTATAAACTTTTTTGCTAGCAGGGTCAATTTTTATAATTAAATTATTAATATTAATGATTGTTTCTAGTTTATTAAATTCAGTTTCTATTTTTTTATTATCACTATTTTGTTTAATTTTAGTTACTCCTTTAAATAGAAAACTAGTCATGAATATTAAAATTGGAAATAATAATATTATAATTTTAAATTTGTAAATGAAAATATTCATGTGATAACTATTAAATATATAAAATATTGAAATAATAGTAGCAGTTACCATTGATAATATAAGGGCTACTACAATGCTTAATAAATCGTTACTCTCTATTAGAACTTTAATTACTATATTTACTACTAGAAAGAATGTTATTAAGAAATAAAGGAAACTTCCAGTAAAAACAAGAATAAGATTTTTAATATTTATGGTTTTCATTCTAACTCTTCCTTTGTATAAATAACTTCTAAATTATTATCAAAAGTAAAATTAATTTTATATTTATGATTATCAATTGGAACTATAATATAATTTTCTTTGTATTCTGCTTCTTGAAACAATTCAAAATTATTTTGCATTTGAATTTTTAAGTCATAAAGTTTTTCTTTTGTATAAAAAATATCATTATATTTTTTATATAGAAATAGTTTTTCGTTTTCTTGGTTAGATGCGTAGGAATCATTTATAAAATTATAATCTTTTTTATTAATTTTATAATAGTCATTTTCTTTAAAGTTATTTTTTATTTGGTCAAGTGGAACTTCAAGTGGATAGACTGGTGAATTATTTGATAACTCTTTTGAAAAATAGGTTTGTCCATTATTTATTATAACGTATCCTTTTAGAAAATAGTAAGTCTCAAATAAAGCGTTTCTGTTCATTTTATGAAAATATGTTGGTGCTATTTCTTTTAATTCTATAGAATCCATATAGAAAAGGTGTTTTGTTATAGGGTCAATTCTATAGTCATATCCATCTTCTAGTGAATTAAAGTCTATAAAATAATCATAATTTTCAAACAATCTTTCATTTTCTTCTAGTTTTTTGTTATTTTCAATTCTATTATAAATAAATGAACACGCTAGTAAGACAATTATTAAAATTGGCAAAGCAATTATTATTCCTTTTGTTGCTTCAAAAATTTTTTTTAATTTTTTGTTTTTCTTATTATAATTAAATCCAATTATAAATGAAATTATAGCAGTTATAAGAACTAAAAGTGTTATCACTTCCATTTTAATTGGAATAAAATTAAAATTTGTGTATGTTATATATAATATTATTGATATGAAAGAAAGATACATTAAATTCATAATTGAGTAAGGTAATTTTTTATTTATTCTTTTTTTTCTTGCCATTTTTTATTTCTCCTTTTCTTTAAAATAATAATTTATTATTTTGTTTATCTTATTTATTTTTTCTATGTCTATAACAGTTATGTAGTTGTTTTCAATCTCTATTCCATAAAGTGATTTTCTTGTTCCTTCTTCAATTAATGTATAGTCAATTTCACTAATAGGTTTATTTTTTTTGACAATTTTATTAAAAAAGTGATAACTTCTTTTGTCTAGTTTTTTTTCATTTATTATTGAATCATTTTTTATTTGTTTTATTTTATTTTTTGTTATTATATATTCATATTTTTCTTTTTTGGGATTCATCTTAAACAGGGTTAATTCTTTAAAGTAAGCATGATTAGAAAAAAGCAGGTTTAAAAATGGAAGACACGCTAATACAAGAATTATAAATATTACTACAATAAATGGTTTATTCTTATTCATACAACACCTCTATTATAAGTATACCATAAAAAGATTAGAAAGTTATTCTAATCTTTAGGTTAAATTGTAAAAATTAATTCTTTATTTTTTTATACTATGATAAAAAGCAGTATTATTTATTTTTAATATTGTCTTTCATTAAGTTTCCTACTTCATTTCTAAGTAATTCATTTGCTTCTTCAAGTGTCATTTTTCCTACTTTAAATGGTTTCCCAAATTGTATGGTTAAATTTTTACTGTTTCTTATATAGTCTCCAGTAATACCAAAAGGAACAATTGTTGCGTTTGTTTTTGAAGCCATTGATACTGTTCCAAATTTAAATGGTAATAAGAAGTCTTTTGTTTTATTTCTTGTTCCTTCTGGGAAAAGTCCAATTGCTCCTCCATTATTTAATACTTCAATGGCGGTTTTTTTGGCTTGTTCATCTTTTGTTTGTCGGTCTACTGGAATACATCCTGAAATGTTAAAGAACCATGCTGTCTTTTTTGATTCCCAATATTCTTTTTTAGCCATGTAGTGGATTACTCTTTTTGTTGCTATTATTGCTAGACATTGATCAAATAGGTGTTTGTGGTTTCCTACTATTAAAATGGGTCCTTCTTTTGGAATTACTTCTTTATTTATTATGGTTGGTTTGTAGTAAATTTTAAAAATTGTTCCAAGAAGTGGTTTTAGGACGACATATCCCCAACTACTTAGTTTTTTCATTTTCTGTTTCCTTTTCTAATTTTTTAAAGTCAACTTTTCCATATAGTGTTTTAGGTAGTTCAGTTCTAAATTCAAATTCTTTTGGTTGTGAATATAGTGCTAGTTCTTTTTTACAAAGTTCTTTTAATTCTTTTCTTATTTTTGATGATTCTTTACAATTTTCTTTTAATACTATAAAAACTTTAGGGACATGCATTTTGTAGGGATGGGGTATACCTATACAGCAACATTTAAATACACTTGGATGTTTTGATATTATTTCTTCAATTACATTTGGATATATATTAAATCCGCTTGATACTATCATTCTTTTTAATCTTTGAGTAAAGTAGATTACTCCATTTGGTGATATATATCCTATATCTCCTGTATGAAGCCAAACTTTACCATCTTTGTGTTTGATTAACACTTTATCTGTTTCAGATTTATTGTTTAAATAGCCCATCATTAGGGTTGGTCCATAAACGCATATTTCTCCTTCTATTCCTAGTTCTAGTTCTTCTATGGAATCTGGATTACAGATGCAATAACTGTTTCCTATCATTGGTATTCCGATACTTCCTGGTTCGTTTGTTCCATCAAATGTATATGCAGTGGCTGCTACTGATTCAGTCATACCATATCCTTTTGATATTGATATACTTGCACCTCTTGTTCTTAAAAAATTGTTCATTCTTTCTTCCATTGAAAGTGTTAGGTAATCTCCTCCTGATACTACATATTTGAGGTTACTTAAGTCTAAGTCTTCGAATTTTTTGTTTGTTAGCATTGCTTCCCAAAGAGTTGGAACTCCCGCTAAAACATTTGGTTTATAGGTTTTCATCATTTTATAAAATCTATTTACATCAAATTCTGGAACGAGTATTGTTTCTACTTTTAAACAAAGTGGACAGTGAACACAAACACCTAGACCAAACCCATGAAAGATTGGTAGAATTGTTACTATTTTGTCTTTTGGTCTTGCTTCAATTACATTTACTCCTCCTTGTTGTGCGAGTGCATTGAAATTGAAGTTTGAAATCATTATTCCTTTTGGTTTTCCGGTTGTTCCACCACTGTGGAGTATGATTGCTAAGTCTTCTTTATTAGCGTCTGTTTTGGTTTCTTTGTTGTAAGATATCCCTTTTAATATAAAGTCATTCCATGTGATAAATTCTGGATCGGTTAGTTTTGGTTTCTTTGTTTTCAAACCTTTTGTTAGTCTATATCCAACTCCAAGTATTGGTGGCATTGAGTCTGCTGCACTTACTATAATAGTTTTATAAACTAAGGTTTCATCTAATATTTGAGAAGCTCTTTCATAGGCTATATCTATTAAAAGAAGTATTCTTGATTTAGATTCATTGAGGTAATGTTTTATTTCAGAAAAACTTGATAATGGATGTATCATGTCTGCTACTGCTCCTATATTATTTACGGCATAAAACATTATAACTGCTTCAGGGGTATTTGGCATACATATAGAGACTACGTCACCTTTTTTAACTCCTAATACTTTTAATGATTTGCTTGCTTGTTCTATTTTGTCAAAAAATTCATTATAACTTATTCTAGTATCAAAATAATTTAGAGCTATAAAGTCTTTGTCTTGTCCGACGCATTTTTTAAGATATTCAAAAATTGTTAAATCTGTGAATTCTATTTCTTTATGTTCTTTTGAATAGTATGATAGCCAAGGTTCATCATCTGGTTGTTTGGTTAATTTTGTAATTAAGTCTTTTATTATTCTCATTTTTATTCTCCATTCTTAAGTTTTTCTTTAATTATTTCTTCGAGTTTTTTTAGTTCAAAATCAAGGTCATTTGATGTTATTTGATAAGGTGTTCCAAAATTGATTGTTGTTTTTTTTCTTTTATATTTGCCTTTTATTGTAAAAGGCACTATATAGGAGTCGGTGTCGAATGCTAATTTTATAGCTCCCATTTTAAAAGGTATTATTATATCTTTGGTTTTATTTATTGTTCCTTCTGGGAATATTCCAATTACTTGTTCGTTATTTAAGACTTCTCTAGCGCTATCTAAGCAGGCTTTATCTTTTATGGTCCTATTAACTGGTATTACTGCCATCATCTTAAATAGGTACCCTTTTATACCTTTAAAAAGGGTATGTTTGCCCATGAAGTGGATTACTCTTTTAGTGCTTGCTATTAATAAAAGGCAGTCTTTAAAATTAGTATGATTTCCTGCTAAAATGATTTTCCCTGTTTTAGGAATGTTTTCTAAGTTTTTGTAGTTTGGTTTATAAATAAAATCAAATACAACTTTCCCTATTGGTCTGATTATTTTATAAAATAATGGTTCTTCCATAAATAACACCTCTATTTATAATTATATTAGAAAATTATTAAATAATATTGTAAATAATATTAAAAATTATTAAAAAAGAGAATTTGTATTCTCTCAGTTTGTTGACAAACTACCTTTTTAGAAAAATCTAAGTTTTATAATTTCTAAAAATAGGTAATTTTAATTAAAAATAGAGTGATTGAAGGTATCAAAACCCTAAAAACACTCTTTTTTTATACTTTTATGGGTAATATAAAAGACTGTTTGATAAAGCCGATTTGAAAAATCGACTTTGTCAACAGTCTGAGAGAATTTGTATTCTCTTATTTTATTTTTGATAGGAATTCTTTTAGTCGTTCATTTTTAGGATGTTCAAATATTTCTTCAGGTGTTCCTGTTTCAATTATTCTTCCTTCATCCATAAATATTATTTTTGTTGCAACATTTCGAGCAAATTTCATTTCATGGCTAACCACTACCATTGTGTATCCATCTTTTGCTAGTTTTTGCATTAATTCAAGTACTTCTCCAACCATTTCTGGGTCTAGGGCACTTGTTGGTTCATCTGCTAATATCATTGATGGTTCCATCATTAAAGTTCTTAATATAGCAACACGTTGTTTTTGTCCACCGGATAAATTATTTGGATATACATCTATTTTATCCATTAAGTTAACATCTTTAAGTAAAGACTTGGCATCTTTTTCTGCTTCTTCTTTCTTTTTAAGTTTTAATTTAATTGGGGCAATTGTTAAGTTTTCTAAAACTGTTAAATGTGGAAACAAATTAAAGTGTTGAAAGATCATTCCTACTTTTTTGCGGTGACTGTCAATGTTTGTTACTAGTTTTCCTTCAAAAAGTATTTCTCCTTTTGTTGGTTTTTCTAATTCATTTATGCATCTTAATAGGGTTGATTTACCACTTCCACTAGGTCCTATTATGACTATAATATCTTTTTTTTCTATCTTTAGGTTTATGTCTTTTAAAACTTTTATTTTTCCAAAGTTTTTAAATAAATTTTTAACTTCTAACATCTGTACCCATTTTCCTTTCCATAGTGGAAACTATTTTTGATAGTCCAAGTGTTAATACTAAATATATTAGTGCTATAACAATTAGAGGGAAAAAATAGTCATAAGTTCTGCTTGCTATTATATCACTAGCTTTAGTTAAATCCATTATTCCTATATAACCTGCTATTGAGGTTTCTTTTATCAAGGTAATAAATTCATTTCCTAAAGGTGGCAATATATTTTTAATTGCTTGAGGTAGTATTATAAATCTCATTGTTTTCATATAAGAGAAGCCTAAACTTCTTCCTGCTTCCATTTGACCTTTGTCTATTGAGTCTATTCCTGCTCTTATGATTTCTGAAACATAAGCCCCTGAGTTGATTCCAAATGCTATTATTCCAACTAATAGAATATTTACATCGACACTTTTAAATAGTAGATAGTAAATAATCATAAGTTGTAATACAACTGGTGTACCTCTTACTATTGTTACATAAAGTTTACATATCCAATTTAGGATTTTTCCTTTTTGGTTGTGTTCATAATTGTTTCTAATTATCGCTATGGTCATTCCTATTAGAATACCCATTATAACTGCTGTTATGGACATTATTAAAGTATTACTTAGTCCTTCTAGAATAAATTTATATCTATTGTCTTCAATGATTGTTTTATAAAATAAATCTATCATTTTGAATATTTAATAGTGAATTCATTTATTTTGCCTTCATCTATTAATCTTTGTAATACTTTATTTATTTCTTTTAATAGTTCTTTATTGCCTTTTTTAACTGCTATTGCATAACTATCTGTGAATAATTCTTCATCTAATATTTTTAGACTTTTATTTTCTTTTACTAATTCTACTGCTGGTAAGTAATCCATTACAATACAGTCTGCTTTTCCTGCTTTTACATCTTCAGCTGCTGCTAGGAATTTTTTTTGTCGAACTACTGTTACTGTTTTGTAGTTGTCTGTTAATTCTAAATCGGCTACTGTTCCTAATTGAACGGCAACTTTTTTATCATTAATATCTTTTGGAGATTTTATATTACTATCTTGTTGTACGACAATTACTTGACGAGATTTAGCATATTCTATTGAAAAATCGACTGATTTCTTTCTTTCTTCTGTTATGCTCATTCCAGCAAGTGCCATGTCTCCTTTTCCACTTTTTAGTTCGTTAATTATTGAGGAAAATGTAATGTCTTTTATTTCTAATTCTTTTCCCATTGCGGATGCTATTTCTTTAGCTATTTCTACGTCTACTCCTACAATTTTATTGTTTTCATAAAATTCATAAGGGGCAAATCCTGCCTCTGTTACCATTACTAACTTGTCTTCATTTTTACTTCCACATCCTGTTAGTAAGAATGCGAATAGTACTAAGTATAATATTTTTTTCATTTTCTACCACTCCTAGTATAATTGTATCACAAAATCAATTATTTAGCGTATTTTAATTGTTACTATTTTTAAATTGTTTTAAAAAAACAAAAAAATTATAATTTTATAAAGTCTTACTTTTTATTTGAGATTGATTTTTAATTGTAATTTTTAGAATCTATTAATCTTTTGTAGGTATCATATTTACTTATTGCATTCCTATAAAAAGTTTCAAGATGACTAATTATATTAGTAAATCTTGCATTCTATTTAAATTTAAAAAGTAATTGTACACTATAATATTTTGTTAATACCTTGTTCATAATAAAAGAGTAGTTTTCAAAATTTCTCTAATTTTTCTATTTTATAGTTATATAATTTAATATGAATTTTTTAATTAAAAATTGACTTTTAATAGTAAAAGTATTACAATATAGTTGAATAATACTAAAGGTAGGTATGATTCTAGAAAGGATACTTACAAATTTCAACATAAAGTAACTACCTTGCTAGGAAGGAATGATATAATCATGAAAATATTATTTACTATTTTTATTCTAACATTATCAACGGGAAATGTTAAATCCGCAGAAAGTTCTTTAGAATCAAAGTATGAAGAATTTTCAAAACTAGTAAACCAAGATATTAGTTTTATAAAAACTACAATAGCTTCTATGGAAACAAACTATGTAGAAGAAGAAATTCTTGATCAGATTATAAAAGAAGTGAAAGAACAAAAAAAATTAAACATTAATCCAACAAATAAAATAAGTACTAGAGCTAGCAGTTTAGGTACAGCACTACCAGGAGCGATTTTCTATTATCCTGCATATACATCGGGGGTAAATCATGGTCATAATGGAATTTACACAAAAAATGATGAAATTGCAGAGGCTCCTGGTGGATCAAACTTAACTCGTTTAGTGCCTGTTAATATTGCAAATTTTTCACCAGGTGAAACAAAAGTTTATATTGTGAATGTTGCAACAACAGAACAAAAAAATTTATCTGCAGCATGGGCAAGGAGAATGGCATTAAAAGCAAGACCTTACAATGATGCATTTTGGAGTAACAAATCATGTAATGATTCAGATAATTATAATTGTTCACAATTAGTATGGTGTGCATATAACGATACATCAAATATAGATCTTGATTCTAATTTAGGGTTTGGAGTATATCCAAGTGATATTATTGCAAGTGGGAAATTAACATATGCAGCAACTTATTAAATCAAATAATAAAATCATTAAAATATTATTTAAGTTATTAATAGTTTTATTGACTATTATATTTGCATACTGTTTGACTATAGTTTTATATACTAAAATAATAAAATTTTTAAGTGAAAAAAGAATAAATGATGGATATAAATATGCATATTTAATATCTAATTCAACAAAAGAAAATAAACATAAATCATCGATATTAATAGCTGATAAATCTGGTAAAATATTAGATAGAAAAAATATGTATAAAGCTATATACCATAATTTATTTATAGATTCAAATGGAAATATAAGTACCATAGGTGAAGATGAAAAAAGAGATTATTCATTTTCATATTACCATAATCAATCAAACGAGCAAAACTTAGGAAAATCAAAAAGTGGAAAAATTTGTACAGGAAGATCAGATTTTATGTTTGAAATTTTTTATGATAATAATTTATCTTTTCCTGTTTCTTTAATAAATAGTGGATATGTAAATGAAAAAACATATATGTTTTATTTAAAAACACAAAATAACTGCTATGAAATTCCATTAGTAATGAATCAATTTAACTATGATAAAGAGAAAAATCAAATAAATATTGAAGGCTATAAATATTCATCTAGTGAAATTGAGCAACCTGAATATTTACATTATCAAATAGATTTAAAAGAAAATAAATTATATAAAAAAGAAGTAATAAATCAGGAAGAATATTCACCAAGTATTGGAAGTCAATATTTAAAAAGTTATGTTAAAAACAATTTTGTTTACTCTGTTATAGAATATAAAGATGAGGATAAATCAAGTATTTATTTAGTAAAAAGAGATAATGAAGATTACCGAATAATTGATAAACAACTAATAGAAGTTAAAGAACAAGTTCAAAATAGTAATATAATAGCAAACTTTGAAAATGATAATTTATATTATATAAGATTTAATAACGGGAAAAATTATTTAGACATTTATGACTTAGACTCTAAACTGATAGATAGTTTAAATATAACAAAAGGAAAAAACAAATTTGAATCTAAATATACCAAAATAAGAGAATCAAAACTACATTATGTTGAACCAAGCAAAAACGGATTAAAGCATTATATATACAATATAAAAACAAAAAAATATGAGAAAGTACTAGATTATAAATTTGATTATAAAGAAGGACAAATACTATCTAGTTTTGATATTAATACAAAATAAAAGAGCAATTATAGAAATTACTCTTTTTTTTATGACTGAATAGTTACAATGTATAATTTACATTTGTTTTTATAAATATTATCTATAGAATAGTGCTTTTGTTGCTAAAAGAATGGCATCTTCTTTTTCTAGGCATGATGCTATAAATCCATCTGGATGAACAAAAACTGCTGAATTGATTCCTGTTTTCTTTTGGAGTTCAGTGTCTCTTAGTCCACACCAGTCATTTGGAAAATATAATCTTGCTTCTCTAATCATCTTACTTTGAGGTACTGTGTGAATTGTATAACCATCACGAACTGATGGAAAGATAACAAATTTTATATTTTTTGCGTTTGGATTTGAACTTTCAAATATAAAATCTTTAAAGGGCATAAATTCATCTAAGATAAGAATATTTCCATTCATTTCATTTATTTTTTTGTTTACAGTATGATATGCTTCAATTTTAGATAGTACTTTTTCTATTTCTAGGTCGAATATTTTTTCTGCAAATTCAAGGGCTTCAATAAAAGCATCGTTTCTTGTTTTTTTAGAATTCCATGATGGGTTAAACATTGATATAACATCTGACATTGTTTTTACTTTATAATCTGCTTCTATATTTGGAAATATGCCATTATCTATGGCATCTATTTGTTTTATCAGTGTTTCGTCTATTGTTTCTTTTATCATTTCTACTTGTTCATTTGTAAATGTTTTTATATATTCTTCTCCAAATTCTCTCCATAATAATCCAATGGATGAATATTTTATAATTCCATTTTCTCTATATTCTGAATATAGTTGATGATGATCAAACTTTCCTCCTCCTATATCATAAACAATGGCATTTTCTATGTTTGGATTGTTCAAATTATTTACTCTACAAAGAATTGGATTTGGTGTTATTTTAGATAGAAGTACTGTTGCAAAAATATCGTCTGCATGAAAGTTTCCGGCATGTGTTATTAAGTTTGCTTCTTCTATATTATTTGTTAGTTTTATTTTCATATTTCCTCCTCTTATTTCATTATAACATAGAAAAAAGGACAATATATTTTTTATGTTAAAACTAACTTAATTTCCCCATGCTTTTGTATTTCCACAGTTTGATTGATTATGTCCATATTCACCAATTGCACATCCTTTTACTCCCCAACTTCTAATTTTTCCGCTTTGACATTCTCCTCCATTTTTTGTACATCTGAAGTTTTCACTTATTACATATCCTCCTATTCCTGTTTGGTTTATTCCTGCATTATTATAGATTGTTACTTTTTTTGAGTTCATTTGTTTATTATATTTTCTAATTGTTTTCATTAGGGATGGTGTAAGTTTTATTTCATACATTGGTTTTAATTTGTAAATATTATAGTCTTTTACTCCTCTATTATTAGTTATTGCTAAATCTATTAAAATATTGTTGTTCCAGTTTGGACCTGGTAGTCTTCCTAGTCCATTTTGTCCAGGAAAGGCTTTCTTTTTTGTACCAAGAGCAATAAAACGAAATTTTGGTGTTATCCCTTTTTCACAATAAGGTTTTTTACAGGCATCTGTCCATTCTTCACAGTTACTAATTACAATTGGTTTAGAACAAGTTACATTAAAACTACATTTATAATCCTGCTTTAATCCTTCAATCATAATACCTGCGAATGTTTTAGAACCTTTTAAATATTTAGTGAATTTGTGTGATTGTTTTCCTGCTCCTGCTAATTCTTCAATTTCTATTTCAAAGTTGTATTTGCCTGGAATGGTTGAGAAATGAACTGGTAAATTACTAAATCCTAAATCAATTGCATTAGATCCTAAAGAAGTAGTTGATGCTTGACCTGTTACTTTATCAATATATCTATATAGGTTTAGAGGTAGTCCATAGTATAATTCATCTATTATTGTAAATTCTACCCATGTTGCATTGTTATAACTGATGTTTCCATGGTTTACCATGATTGGTACTGTTGATACACTTCCAGTGTTATTTACGGCACTTCCTCCATTATGATACTTCCTTACAAAACTTCTTGTTGATGATTTTTTAGAAAGTGTATGTGCTCCTTTATAATAAGATTCCATATATTTAAAGGTTATTTTTGGGTCAATGTTTAAGGGTATATTATTTCCTGTTGTACATGCATCGTATGCTGATTGTATTCTTCTTTTTTCTTGTTCATTTGGTGCATTATTTAAGTCATTTATAAATTTTGTTTTATTTATAATTCCATCTGGTTCTACTCCGGGTGTTGTCATATCTACTATTTTACTTGTAGTTCGACAGTTTCTTTTATCATTTATCTTTATTGGATTAATTGCATTTGTTAATCCTCCTATACTTGTTTTTTCGATTGTTAAATATCTTCCAGCTTCGGTTTTTGCTGATTCATCTGGAAAATTATAATTAATTTCTTCTTCACAGTATATGGCACAATAATTATTATTAAATACTAAATAATGAGTTTTTACTTCATCAAAAATTGTTTTTTTACTTTTAAAAATGCAACTCCAATTATCAAAGTCTTTTATATATCCTACCTTTGATTTAGTACAGTCTTCGGTCATTCTTATATCTATTTGATATTTACAAATCGGGTCACAAATATAGTCTATTTCATCTTGGGTAAGGGGTCTCATAAGATATTCATAAGTGTTAGGTGCTAAGTTATCTCTTTTAATATTAAATTCATCACAGCATTTTTTAACATTTTGTCCATGTCCTCCGAGATCTGGATCACATCTTCCTGGGTTTCCACAGTTTTCGTTTATTTCTTTAAATGATAGTATTCTGGTTAAATATTCTAGTGTGTTATTTTTTGTATTTGTTGGGGATATTTTTTCATCCATGCAACATGTTTTTATTCCTTTTTTATCAGGATTACATGGTTCTTTTCCTTTTACTTCATAAGGTGGTACTACTATATTATAACCAAATCCTACTAAACTTGATGCGGCGTAGCGAAAGTAGTTTTCTAACCAACCCATATCATATATTGAATTATTACCTAAACTACTTAGATTTCCATAACGATTACCTGGAGGTTCTACTCCAACATCATAGTTTGTAGTAAAAAGAGCAGTCATATATTTAACACCATCTTTATTATCCCATGAGGTGCAAAGATTTCTTATATCTTTGTTTCCGGCATTTACTTTTGCCATGATATTTCTAGCAACATCTTTAGCGCTCATTAAAGCCCATTGTTCATTCCATCTATTCCAATTCTTTACATAAGTAAAATATGGTTCGATTACTAAACGCCATCCGTATTCTCCTCCAAAAGGAGCATGAAAGTTCTTTTTATAAATTGATGCATAAGTTTTAGCATATTCATTTAAGTCTTTTGCTCCTGTTATTTTTTTAATGGTTTCATTAAAGGCTTGTGCATTTGTAAAGTATTGTTTTAATCCAGATGAACTATAACCATTTACTCCATTTGAATTGTTTATAGAGTAGTTTGTATAAGCTTTATTAAAATAATTTATTCCGAATTTATTATTAACCCAAGAACTATTGGTAAAGGTAATGGTATTTCCGTATTTGTCGGGGGATTTTCCTCCTCCATTGAAATGATATAAAGATACTGCTACTGTCATGTGTCTAATATTATCATATCTACACCAAGCATAGTCAACTCCATCACATCCCCAATAATTTCCAGATCCTGTTCCTCCTGGTAGGTCTGAACCATTATAAATAATTTCTGCTTTTGTTAAAATCGGTAAAACACAAATTATTGCTACTACTACAAAAAATAGTTTTTTCATATAGTCCTCTTCCTAATCAGTGGTTATTAGTTTCTAATTATAGTCTACTTTATTAAAGTATCTTTACGCATAACTAGGTCTAGTATTATTATAAAGAGTAACTTTTTTTCTATTCATTTTTTTATAACAATTAAAAAAATCTAAACCCTTGGATAGGATTTAGATTTTTTATTAACGAATTTGTGAAATAGTACCCCAACGTTCATCAAATAGACCACAGCCTGCTTGAGGATAAAAAGTTGATTTGATACCACATCCTCTAACTCCCCATTTTCTAATTATTTTACTTACACATTTTGAACCATCTTCATTGCATATAATGTCTTTATTAACGGAGTATCCTCCTACTCCTGTGCTTGATTTTTGAGTTCCGCTATTTATGGTTACTCTTTTTTGGTTCATTTCCTTATTATATTTTCTAATATTAAGCATTTTTTTGGGGGTTAACTTTATTTCATACATTGGTCTTAATTTATAAACTTTATCTGCTTTTACGCCTCTATTCCATGTTATTTTATTTCGTACATGGTTTCCCGTATTCCAATTTGGTCCAGGAGTTCTTCCTGTTCCGTCTTTTCCTGGAAATGCCTTAATTTCATCACCCAGGGCAATTGTTCTAAATTTTGGTGTTACTCCTTTTTCACAAAATGGAATTCCACAGGCTCTTTCCCATTCACTACAGTTAGATATAACAATTGGTTTATCACATGTAACTTTATATGAACAAGTATAGTCTTTTGATGCACCTGTATATCTTACTCCAGCAAAATCATGATTTCCTCTTAGGAATTTACTAAATTTATGCTTTGGTTTAATTTGTGAATTTAGTTCGATAATTTCCATATCAAAATTATATCTTCCAGGTGTTGTTGAGAAGTGAATTGGTAATGTTCCAATACCCATGTTTATTACATTATCACCAGCTTCTGATTTGTTCTCAAAAGATTGTCCAGTATCCTTGTTCATAAATATATACCCTTTTGATAGAGTGTATTCTATATCTGTTATTAATGTTATTTCTACCCAGTCAGCCCTATAGTATCTATATCCATATATGGTATCCCTACTATTGACATTAATAGGTGAACCTGTACCATTTGTAGCACTACCACCTAAATAGTGTTTTCTATTAATACCAGTGCTTTTTGAAAGATTTACTAAATTAAAGTCTTTTTTATATGTCGGATCTTTGAATTTAAATTTTATTGTAGGATTAAAATTATTAACAATTTTTGCATAATCAAAACATGAATTATAAGAGTCAACAATTCTTTGACGATCATAATCATTAGCATTTCTCATATCTTCTAGAAATTTAGCTTTGTTAACTACTCCATCCGGTTCTTTTGTTGATGTTGTCATATCTATTTTTTTGCTTGTTGTTCGGCATGTTAATTTACTTTGCATTCTTGTTGGTTTAATAACGTTTGATGTTCCTTCAATTGTCGCATAAGCACCAATTGTTAAGTATCTACCAGATCTTGTAGAGGCTGATTCATCTGGAAGTTCATATGAAATTTCTTCTTTGCAGTAGACTAAACAGTAGGCATTTTGATGATTTAGATAATGAACTTTTACTTCATCATAATTTGTTTTCTGACTTTTAAAGATACAACTCCAATTATCCCAATCTTTTATATACCCGACTTTTGAATCTTGACAATTTTCTGTTGTTTTAACATCAATTGTATATTTACATACTGGGTCACAAATGTAATCGATTTCATCTTGAGTTAGGGGTCTCATTAAGTAATCATAAGTATTTTGAGTTGTTTTATCACGTTTAATACCAAATTCATCACAACATTGCTTTACATTTTTCCCATCTCCTCCGAGATCTGGATCACATCTATTTGGATTACCACAATATTGATTTATTTCAGTTTTAAAGTTTAATATTCTAGTTAAATGTTCTAGATTATTATTTCTAGTGTCTGATGGCGTAATTTGTTCATCCATACAGCAGGCTTTTATTCCTTTTTTGTCTGGATTACATGGTAATTTGCCTTTAACTTCATAAGGTGGGGTTACCATATTCATACCAAAACCCGACATAGGACTTGCAACATAATTGAAAAATCCCATGTCTCCAACAGTGTAATTTCCAAAAGCCCAGCTATAAGGACTTTGTTTCGGTGGGACTATTCCAACATCATATCTTTCTGTAAAAGACATTTTAGAAAAGTCTGGAACTATATGATCATCCCATGTTGTGACATTTCCAATTCCCTGGCTAGATATTAAACCAGTTAGTTCCTTAGCACTAAAAAGGGCCCATTGTTCATAATAGCTAGATCCTTGATATCTTACCATGGTATATAATGGTTCGATAACAAGTCGCCATCCAAATGCTCCACCCTCATCTGAGTGAAAATTATTTGGAAAAGATGATGAATATGTTTTAACATAATCGTTTAAATTTGTAGTTCCTGTTATTCTACTTATAGCTTCATCAAATCCTGCTCTACTTCCAAAGTAAGAGTCTAATCCAATATATCCATTTCTAGCATTACCGTTAAATACTTGAGAATTACCAATTCCTGGTGTAAAGTCTCTTATATTTAAGGTTGATGGAAAAAGGCGAGTTACATGTCTTGCACTATTTGTATAATAAATAGTTGTTCCATAAGGACCTGACACAGATCCATTTCCATTAAAATGCATAAGTTTAACTGAAACTGTCATATGCCAGTCATTATTAAACTTACACCATGCACTTGTATAACCGCATGACCCTCCGCTTGCACCAGATTGCATCTGTCCTCCATTAAATGTTATCCCTTTTACGCAAAAGGGAAATAAAAACAAAATAAACAAAATTGTTATTGATAACTTCTTCATATATTACTTACTCCTTATGTTATAACCATTATATCATAAAACAAATTTTTTTGTTCA
>JAVWTD010000027.1:1361-17167 GCA_036667875.1 Bacilli bacterium | reverse complement strand
AGAAAATAAGAGTTTTCTATTGACTTTTGCTCGTAATTTTAGTAATATTTTAGTTGGTACATTTTATAGATCCCAATTCAGTCGGATCTGGGAAATCTGGCTAAATTTATAAATAAGGAAGGGAACAAATTATGAAAAATACTTACATGCAAAAAAAAGAAGAAGTAGTACGTAATTGGTATATAATCGATGCTGAAGGATTAACTTTAGGTCGTTTAGCTACAAAAGTTGCACATGTACTACGTGGAAAGCATAAAGTAACTTACACTCCTCACATTGATGGTGGAGACAATGTAATTATTATTAATGCTGACAAAGTAGTTCTTACTGGTAACAAACTAGATAAGAAAATCTACTATAACCACAGTGGATTCACTGGAGGTTTAAGAGAAAGAACAGCTCGTGTTATGAAAGATAAATATCCTGTTGAAATGGTTGAAAGAGCTATTAAAGGGATGCTTCCAAACGGAAGACTTGGACGTCAAATGTATAAAAAATTATTTGTATATGCAGGGGAAAAACATCCTCATGCAGCTCAACAACCTGTTGAGTTAAAAATGGAAAAAAAGGAGGTTTAATCTATGAGTAAAAATTTTATTGGTACAGGTAGAAGAAAATCATCTACAGCTCAAGTTAAAATGACACCAGGAACTGGAAAAATTACTGTTAATGGTAGAGATGTTAGAGATTTCTTTCCATACGAAACAAATGTAATGGATTTAAAACAACCTTTAGTTGCTACAAATAATGAAGAAACATTCGATATTGAAATTAAAGTTAATGGTGGTGGCTTTACAGGACAAACTGGAGCTATCCGTTTAGGTATTGCAAGAGCATTATTAGAATATGATAAAGCTAATGTTGAAAACGAAGACAGCTATAGAAAAGTTTTAAAAAGAGATGGTTTCGTTACAAGAGATGCAAGAGCAAAAGAACGTAAAAAACCAGGACTAAAAGCTGCACGTCGTGCACCTCAATTTTCAAAACGTTAAGATATCTTTCAAATATGTCTGGAAGTATAATCGCGAGATTATATTTCTTTTTTTTATCATTTGCAATTATACACAGTTTACTTTATAATAATAATAGATAAAATTAAATGGAGGGAATTTATGAAATTAAGTAACGAGTGGAAAGACTATGAATGTATAGATGCAGGAAACGGGGAAAAACTAGAAAGATGGGGTAATGCCATTTTAAGAAGACCTGATCCTCAATCAATGTGGAATGTAGATTATACGGAACAATGGAAAAATGTTGATGGTCACTATTTTAGGAGTATTAAAGGTGGCGGTGAATGGAGATTCAATAAAAAATTAGAAGAACAATGGACAATAAACTATAAGAATTTAACTTTCAAAGTAAGTCCTACTAATTTTAAACATACAGGATTATTTCCTGAACAGGCTACCAATTGGGACTTTATGATGGAAAAAATAAAAAAAGCAAATAGACCAATTAAAGTATTGAATCTTTTTGCATATACAGGAGGAGCTACAATGGCTTGTTCTAGTGCTGGAGCAGAAGTCGTACATGTTGACGCATCAAAAGGAATGACAGAATGGGCAAAAGAAAACATGAAATTATCTAATTTAGAAAATAACCATATTAGATTCATTGTAGATGATTGCTTAAAATTTGTAGAACGAGAATATAGACGAGGAAATAAGTATGATGGAATAGTTATGGATCCACCAAGTTATGGAAGAGGACCAAATGGAGAAGTTTGGAAATTTGAAGAAAGTTTATATAAACTAATTGAAGCATGTATGAAAATATTAAGTGAAAAGCCTTTATTCTTTTTAATTAATTCCTATACAACAGGTATTTCAAGTATTGTCTTAGAAAATATTTTAAAAACAACAATATTAAAAGAATTTAAAAATGGAATAATAACTGCAGGAGAAGTTGGATTACCAATAACCAGAGATAATCTTGTTCTTCCTTGTGGAATTTATGGAAGATGGGAAGAAAATGAATAATGTTCTTTACGAAGATAATCATATAATAGTTGTAGTTAAAAAACCTAATGTTCCAGTATGTGAAGATGAAAGCAAAGACAAAGATTTATTAACAATTACTAAAGAATATATAAAAACAAAATACAATAAGCCAGGAAATGTATTTTTAGGCTTAGTTCATAGATTAGATAGACCAGTAGGTGGAATAATGGTTTTTGCAAGAACAAGCAAAGCCGCCAGTCGACTAAGTAATCAAATTAGAGAAGACAAATTTAATAAAATATATCACGCTGTAGTTGTTGGAAAAGTAAATACAAAAGAAGAATATAAAGACTTTCTTTTGAAAGACCCAAAGACAAATATAAGTGTAGTTGACCCAAACGGAAAACTTTCTATTTTAAATTATGAATTAATATCATATAAAAATGAAATGAGTTTGGTAAAAGTCTATTTAAAAACCGGTAGATCTCATCAAATTAGAGTACAATTTAGTAGTCACAATCATCCTTTATATGGTGATCAAAAATACAATAAAAATACACCAAAGGATAATATAGCTCTTTTTGCTTCTTCTTTATCTTTTTATCATCCTATAACTAATGAATTATTAGAATTTAAACAAGAACTTCCAAATAAATATCCTTTTAATATTTTTTAAAAATATATTGTAATAAGGAAAAAAATGTGTTAATATTATTTAGGGTGAGAATATGATAAAAATAAATAGGAACAATTTTTTACAAAACAAAATACTATTTTTAACATCTTCTCTAATATCTAGCACTAAAACTAATATGTTTTAGTGTTTTTTTTAAACCCAAAATTTATTTTAAGGAGGATATATGAAAAAAGACAATGATTTAATTTTAGACGTCCATGACAAACCAACTATTGGGAAATGGATAGTTCTTTCACTACAACATGTTTTTGCAATGTTTGGAGCAACAATTTTAGTTCCAATTTTAGTCAACCAAGCCGCAGGACAAGAAGTTTTAACAATACCAGTAACGCTAGTGGCATCTGGAATAGGTACACTCCTATATCAATATTGTACAAAATCAAAGTCACCTGTTTATTTAGGAAGTTCATTTGCTTTCATAACACCAATGATTTTAGGTTTCGCTTCCGCAGGCGCTGGAGGTATATTTATAGGAACAATGGCAGTTGGATTGATGTACATTTTAATCGCCATAATAATAAGATTTGTTGGAACAGAGTGGTTACAGAAATTACTTCCACCTATAATTATAGGACCTATGATAATGATAATTGGTCTAGGATTAGCACCTACAGCCATTAATAGCATCGGAATAAGTTCAGGAAGTAAAATAATATGGGAAAATGTATTAGTCGCACTTATAACCTTTTTAACAACATCTATAATAGCGACAAGAGGAAAAGGATTCTTAAAAGTTATACCATTTTTAATTGGTATTTCAGTAGGGTATATTTCATCATGTTTTTTAGGATTAGTAGATTTTAATCCAATTAAAGAAGCATCATTTTTAAGTATTCCAAACTTTCAAATTCCATTTATAGATTATAAAATCAATTTTGCAGCATTATCGATAATGATTCCAATAGTTTTAGTTACTGTTTCCGAACACATAGGAGATCATACTGTTCTTGGACAAATAATAGGAAAAAATTTAATAAAAGATCCTGGTCTAGACAGAACCTTACTTGGAGATGGATTAGCAACATTTGTAGCTGGCTTTATCGGAGGACCCGCAAACACAACTTATGGAGAAAACACATCAGTAGTTGGAATGAGTAAAATAGCTTCAATTTACGTTTTAAGACTTGCAGCAATATTTGCAATTATTTTAGGGTTTTTAGGAAAGTTTACAGCCTTAGTTTCAACAATACCTAATGCAGTATTAGGAGGTGTTTCATTACTTCTTTATGGCTTTATAGCAGTTAATGGACTAAAAGTTCTAGTAGAAAACCAAACAGACTTTAGTATAAATAAAAATGTTATAGTTTCTGCTTCAATGCTTGTTATAGGACTTGGAGGAGCTGCTATATCGTTCAAAATGGGAAATGTTTCAATGTCAATTTCAGGAATGGCTTTATCCGCTATTGTAGGAATTATCTTAAATCTTTTCCTAAAAGAAGAAAAATAGATATTAAAGAACATATATTTATATAGGTGATGAAATGATCAAATATAAATTGTATGTTCTTTTTCTATTATTTATCCTTATATTATCTTTATCAAGCGTAAGTTCAAAGAATTTTCCTTTATTAGGTAAAATTATATTTATAGACCCAGGGCATGGAGGGATAGACTGTGGTGCTACTTATCATAACTATAAGGAATCAGTTATAAACCTAGAAATATCTAATGTCTTAAAAACAGAACTAGAAAAAAAAGGAGCCATTGTTTATCTAACAAGAGATGGAGATTATGATAATTCATCCCCTAAAGCAAATAGACGTAAAAAAAGTGACTTTGACAATAGAATAAAATTAATTGAATCAATTAAAAAAGTATCATTAGTTGTCTCAATTCATTTAAATGCTGAACCAACTGGATTATGGCATGGTATTCAAGTGTTTTATAGCAAAGATGAAAATTTTGCAAATATTATTACAAAAGATTTAAAAACAATAAGAAGATCCAAAAAAATAAACTCTATATATTTATTAGATAATTTAAAAGTTCCAACTGTTTTAATCGAATGTGGTTTTCTCTCTAATTATAGTGAGTTTAAGAATTTAATTAATAATGAATATCAAAAAAAACTAGCCAAAAATATAACTAGTGGGATTGTAAAATATATACAATAAACTTTTTTTCTTAGTTGAAATATGGATTTGAAAAAATACAAAAAATTTTAAGTTGTAAAATAGTACTTTTTATGTTATAATTTATATGATAAATCGTAATATAGGAGGTATATATGGAAGAAAATAACACCTATGGTGAGTACAAAGAAAAACAAATTAAGATACCGTTTTTAAAAACAATTCTTCTCTTACTATTTGTATTGATAATTTTTATTTTACTTTATATTTTATTTTTTTCTAAGAATAATTTAGAATTAAGATTTGTAGAATCTGCAAAAAAATATTTTGTCAAGTATTCATCTATATTACCAGCTGAAAAAGGGATGTGTAATCAAGTAACAGTAGATGAATTAATAGAAAAACAATTGATTGATGATCCTACAAAATATGGTGAATGTGATAGAGAAAAAACCAAAGTTAAAGTATGTAAATTGGAAAGCGGAAAAATACATTATACTCCAATTATTAATTGTAAAAATAAAAAAACAAAATTCAAAGGTTTTACAAACGGAAAAGAAACTCAAATTATTGAAGATAAAACAGATATAGAATACTTATTTATGCCTGAAAAATATAATAATAAAAAGAAAAATTATTATCCAAATAATATTGAAAAAATTGAAGAAGTAAAAGAATATTATAATAAAATACCAAATGAACAATATCCATTTAAAAGTAAAAAAAGTACTATTGCATATAAATGGTATATTAACGAAAAAGGAACAACTTATTGGAACAATGGGAATTATTCATCGACTGAACCAAACGGATATCCAAAAAGGGGTGAAGAAGGAACACCTGTTACTCAAATATCCCTTGATAAACCAATAGATTATGATTATAGAGAAGTTAAATCAACCACATTATATAGGGGACAATCAAAAGAAACCGCAAAAACTCTTAACTACGTTTGCGCAGATAAATTTCTTAATGGAAGTGTATATTCAAAAACAAAATGTGAAGAAAGAAAAACAGAAACATTTTTAATTACAATTGGAATATTATATTCATGTGATGGAATAAAACAAGTTCCACAAAATACAATTTGTACAACAGGAACATGGACAAACTGGTCTACTAATATTTGTAAAGAAACTAAAAATTTAAAATGCGAGCAAACTAAAGGATATTTAATGACAGATAAAGTATGGAAATGGTATGTATCAGGAACTTACAAAAAATATTATCCAAGTGGCAGTGCAAGTAAAGAAGAAGAAAATACTTATTATATAAATAGCCCATTAAAAGGATATATAAAAGACCAATCGTCAAAAGAAAAAGTATTTAATTATTATAAAGTAACAGATGAAATAACTAAAGATGGTGAATGGATTCAAATGACTGATAATTATTTAAAAGAAAAAGAAATGTACAAGTTTTTAAATAAGGCTGGATATAATATAAAAAGTCTAAAAGATATAAATGATAATAAAGAAATAAAGTATAAATTAAAATTAAAAATAAGAAATAGAATAAAGGAGAAATAATATGAATAAAGAAAAAATATTAGATGTTATAAAAGAACTAAAAATAGACATAGATAATAAACTTGCCATTGAAGAAATTAAACCAACAATAAGTAAAGAAATAGAAGAATTAAAAGATGAAGAGATTGTTCAAAGAATAGAAAAAGAAGAATTAGAAAATAAAATCGCTGATGACAATAATTATTTAAGTTATTATCGTCTATATGATGAAGCAGCTCTAATGGATCTTGAAAACAGTCTTAACTCCGCTAAATTAGAACAAGAAAAAGCAAAAAATGCAATTGTTTCCGCAAATGAAAATAAAGCAAATGCAATTGCAACTATTGCAAATTCAGAAGAAGAAATAAGAACAATTAACGAAAAAAATGAAAATCTAGGACGTTCTTTAAGATTTTTAGGTATAAACCCTGACTTGGAAAAAGAAAAAGCAATCAAAGAAGAACTTGAAGAAAATAGATTATCAATCAAAACAATTAATAATATTATTGCAAGAAATAATGATGTCATAAATGAAAGTAATAAAACAATTAGTGGAGAAAATGTAAGAGTCACTTCTAGCGATGCAAAAATTAAAGAAATAGAAGAAGAATACGAAAATTATAGAAAAATTAGTGATTCAAGACCGTTAACAGATGAAAATAAAAGAGATGAAGATAAAAAGAAATTAGAAACACTAATTACAAAGCAAAAAGCAGTAATTTCAAGAGAAAGATTATTATCATCAGACTATAACGGAGATCTCGATGAAATTGCAAAAGGCTTAGAAGAAGATACATTAACAATAAATGAAGCAGGAAATAAATTAGAAAACATTAAAAATAATCTTGGAGAATCATTATTCTATAAAGATATTGAAAATAGAAATGAAGAACTAGTAGACAATGTAGACGCAAGAAAAGAAATAGAAATGGAAATTGAAAGATTAAAAGCAAAATTAAATGATCCTAAACAATATGAAGTTTCTCAATTTATAATCGAAAGAAATAATGCAGAAATTGCAAGATGGGATTCTATTGTATCTGGACATAATTTAGCAAAATCTAATGAAGAAAATAAATTAGTTTCTTTAAAACAAGAACAAGTTAATTATAATAACAAGATTTTAGAATGTAGACGAACTATAGCTGAAAAAGACATGGAATTAAAAAAATTAAAACCAAACATAGAACCATCAATTGTAACAAAAATAAGAGAAGATATTGCTACTTTAAGAAAAAACAACATGGAATACGCAGATCATTTAGTTACTCTTGATATTCTTTATAATGAAACAGAAAATACAATAGTAGTAGAAAACGAAAAATTAACAAGATCTAATAATATTTTAAATAATTTGAAAAATAGTCTTGAAAAGAAAAACTCAATTAATTTTTCAGACAAAAGATTAGATGAAATTAAATTAGCATCTGAAGTAGCATCATTAGTTGCTCTAAAGAATAGAGCAGAATTTATTTCAAAACCTATTCTAGAAAAATTGGATGATGTTATTAAAGAAGCAAAAGAAAATATAGTTGAACAAAAAAACGAAAAAGATTCATTTGAAGAACCTCTTCCATTTGATGAAAAACTAGTAAATCCTGAAGAAGTAAAAAATACTGAGAAAGAACCAATACAAAATAATGAAAATTCAGAAGTTAGTAACGATTTAGCAAAAGGAGATATTGAAAATACTTTAGTACAAGATGATGTTGATTATACAAAAGATAATTCTTTAACAAAACTCGGAAAAGTTAAAGCAGCTTATCATGCCGCATCTGATAGTTTAAAAGCAAAAGCAAGAGATAAAGGTTTTAAAAAGAAATTAGCAAAATGGGCAGCAGCAGTAATGGCAGTTGTTACATTTATTACAGTAGGTGGTAGATTAATGAAAGTACCAAATGATGTAATGGAAGATTTAAATAAAAAAGATGTTATTGAACAAATAGAAGAAAATTCATACGATATTGAAGACTTATTAGAAAAAAATAAAGTAAAAGAAGAAATTAAAATTGAACCAGTTCAACCTGTAATTGAAGAAGTACCAGTAACTCCAACACCAAATTATGATTATTCAGAAAATAATTACCAAGAAAATAATTATCAAGAAGAAGTTGAAACACCAACTGTAGAAGCACCAAACTTGACACCTGAAACAAATCCAGAAGTACCTGTAGAAGATATAGTTCCAGATGCAGAAATATCTCCTATAGAACCTGAAAGTCCAGAAGAAGACATCATAATAAGAGATGAAACGCCAGAAGATAAAGTTGAAAATCCAGATGAAAAAGAAGAAATTACTGATAATGCAGATGAAATCGAGAATCCAGGTGACGAAGACATAACAATAGAAGATGCAATTGAAAATCCAGGTGACGAAGATATAACAATTGAAGACGAAATTGAAAATCCAGGTGATGAAGATATAACAGTTGAAGATAATGTTCCTGTTGATTCAGAAAATCCAGGTGAAATTTATGACAATGAAGATGAAATAACATCTCCAGAAATAGAAAAACCTGATTTTTCTAAACCAGGAATAGAACTTCCAATTGTTCCTGAACCAGAAGAACCCGGAATAACTCTTCCTGTAGAACCACCAGTTTATGAAAAAGAAGGAACATCAATAACAATAACAAATGATGAAGCATACGTTCCTGGTGAAATAATTGATAAAGAGCCAGAATACGGAGTTAACCCAACAGAAAACACCTATACTAATGTTCCTGATAACATTACAGAATATGATGGTACAATATCTGTTGAAGAAAAAAATGATACAACAACTGTAACAGTTGACACAGAATCAAGTGAAAGAGATCATGAAATGACTCCAGAAGAATTAAAAGAACTTAGAGAATTATTTGCCAATAGTTATGGTAATGAAACAATCGAAGATGAACCTAAAACTAAATAATAGGAGGAAAAAGGATGGAAAATAGAATTAATCAAATTGTCGAATTTGAAAATGGAATGAAATATTACATTTTAAAGCAAGCTGTATATACAGGTGATAATTATTTTATAGCAGCAGAAGTAACAAATGATGAAGAAGATTTTAAAGAAAATTTTGTTGTCTTACATGAAACAAAAGAAAATGATGACACATTTATAGAAATCGAAGACGATGCAAAAACAATTCAAACACTTTTAAAACATTTAAATATCAAAGAAGGATAAATTTCCTTCTTTTTTATGATTAAATATAACATAAGTACCTTTTTATTTTGAATCAAATAATTCAAATGAGTAAAGTACAAAAAAAAAACATATTTATTTTCTCATTGTTGTGCTATAATTAAAATAGGTGGTAACATGACAGGAAGTAGCAAAATATTTAAAAACCTTGATGAACAAATTCAAATTTTATTAGATAAAGGATTAGTTATAAATGACGTTGATAAAACCAAAATAATTCTTCTTAGAGAAAACTATTTTTTTATCAGTGGATACAGACAAATTTTTATGAAAGATAAAAAATTAAATCAATTCATTGAAGGAACTACATTTGAAGAATTATATGCAATGTTTTTGTTTGATAGAAAAATAAGAAATATATTTTTTAAATTTATTTTAGTAATTGAAAATAATATCAAATCAATATTGAGTTATCAATTATCAAAAAAATATGGATTTAAAGATAAAGATTATTTGAATCCCAAAAACTTTACAATTGATTCAATGAAAACAAGACAGGTTAGAGATATCATTAATAAAATGAAAAGACAAATAAGAGTAAATGGTAGACAACATACCGCAACTTACCATTATATGGCAAATTATGGTTATATCCCAATGTGGATATTAGTAAAAGTTTTGTCTTTTGGAATAATTTCTGAATTATATGGTATTTTAAAAAATGAAGATCAAATAAAGATAGCAGAAATGTATAATTTAGATATAGAAACTCTTTCGATTTATCTTAATATTTTATCTAATTATAGAAATATATGTGCACACGAAGAAGTTTTATTTGAGCATAGAACTCAAAGAGCTATTCCAGACACAAAATTTCATAGATACTTGCAAATTGAGAAAATAGAAGATGAATATAAATATGGTAAAAGTGATATGTACGCAGTTGTTATTATAATGCGTCAATTACTTTCAGATGTAGAGTTTAGAGATGTAGTTAATGAAATATCGTATGAGGTAGATGTTCTTGATGGTAAAATAGATACTGTCACAATAAAGAGTATTTTAAATACATGTGGTTTTCCTGATAATTGGAAAAGCATTTTAGATAATATTTAGGAGGCATATATGAAGGAAAAGGTAATTTATGTTAGTTCAGTAATTGCTGCTTTATTTGCAGGAATTATTATAACAATATGTGTGTACAAATTTGTACCAACAAATAATTTAAATAATAAAATTGTTAAAAGTAATGTAACAATTAAAGATGAAACAAGTATTTCTGAATCAATAAAAAAAGTAAATGATGCTGTAGTATATATAGAAACATCAGATGCTAAAGGTGTTTCTGGTAGTGGAACAGGATTTTTCTATAAGAAGAATGATAAAAAAGCCTATATTATTACCAATAACCATGTAGTAGAAGGTTCAGCAAAAGTTACAGTTACAGTTGTAAGCGGAAAGTCTTATGATGCAAAAATATTAGGTACTGATATGTATGCAGATATAGCTGTTTTAGAAGTAGATCAAGAAGCATGTACAATTGTTGCAGAAATCGGAGAAAACGCTAATACAGACATAGGAGACACAATATTCGCAGTAGGATCACCATTAGGAATTGAATATATGAATTCAGTTACCAAAGGAATTATTTCAGGGAAAGATAGAACCGTAGAAGTAAGCCTTACAAATGGAGAATTCTTAATGGAAGTAATCCAAACAGACGCTGCAATTAATCCTGGAAACAGTGGAGGACCTTTATGCAACGTTGAAGGAAAAGTAATCGGAGTAAATTCATTAAAACTAGTAGAAGAAAAAATTGAAGGAATGGGTTTTGCTATTCCAATCGAGTATGTTATGACTATAGTTAATGCTCTTGAAACGGGAAAAGAAACACCAAAACCTTTAGTTGGTGTAGAAATGTTAAGTGTTGGAGATACTTGGCAACTATACAAAAATGGAATTACAATTGACCCAACAATAGAATTTGGAGTAGTTCTTGTAAATGTTGAAAAAGGAAAACCTGCTGATGATGCATCATTACAAAAAGGTGATGTAATAATAGAATTTGCAGGAAAAGAAGTAAAAAGCATGGGATACTTTAGATTTTTACTATATAAACAAAATGTAGGAGATACAGTTAAAATAAAATATTATAGAGATGGGAAAATAAAAGAAGCATCTTTAGTTTTGAATGAAAGTGCTAAATAGCACTTTTTTAATTATAGTAATAAAATATCTACTATTATTTATCTCTAAAAGAGCCTATTTTATATATAAAAAGTATATTATGTGAAATATCTTTAAAATAATCAAAAAATATAGTATAATACTTAAGTAGAGTGGGAGGATAATATGAAAAAAATTAAATCTTTATTATTAATATTGACTTTACTTTTATGTAGTGTAGGAGTAAATAGTATCAAAGCAAAAGAAAAAGTTAGTGTATATTTATTTTATGGCGAAGGCTGTGGGTACTGTGCAAGTGCTAAAGAATTCTTTGCAAGTATTGAATCAACATACGGAGAAAAATTTGAATTAATAAAAAAAGAAGTATGGTCAAATGAAGAAAACAGCAAATTAATGCATGAAATAGCTTCAAAACTAGGAGACACAGTTGAAGGCGTACCTTATATTGTTATAGGGAAAAAATCATTTCCTGGATATAATACAAGTTTTGATGATCAAATTAAAAAAGCAATAGACGAAGAATATAATGCAAAAGAAAAATATGATGCTTTATCTAGTGTAGCTACAAATGTAGCAAAAAAAGATAAAACAAACAACTTACCAATTTATTTTTCTATATTTGTAATAGCAGCAGGAATTATTGGATTAGTTTTCTATGCTAAAAAAAGTGTCTAAAAGAGTGAAAACATCACTCTTTTTTAGTAAATAATTGTATACTTTAATAATTTTTAATTGACTTAAATTTTGTAAATGATATACTTAAAATAGGGAAATCATCTTTAAATGCCCATTGATGATTCACCAAACGAAAAGTGAAAATGATAATCAGCACAGGATTGGTTATTAGGAAATGCTATAAAGAATAGAAAAGCCACTTTCACTTAAACTAAATGGAGGAAAAATATGCAAAATGATGCAAGAAGAACTGCTTTATTTTTAATTAACGGTTTTGGTGTTGATAGAAAAGATATATATGATATTTGTAATGATAATATTATTCCAAATATTAACAAACTAGCAAAAGAAAATATTTATTCGACTATAAATAATATTTCTACCGACTATAGAAATGGTTATAGAATGCTAAGTACAAGTGAAATACAGTTACCAGGATACCAAAGACTAGATGAAGACATTAAAAATAATTTTGAAGAAAATGAAAAATTCAAAAACATATCTAATAGAATTATTGCTGAAAATAAAAAATTGCATATTTTTTGCTATTTAGATAATGATACAACAATAAATCATGTAAAACAAATTATTAAAAATTTAAAAATAAAAAATGTAACAAATATATATGTTCATATAATATTAAAAACTATTAAAGGTGTAACATATAAAAGTATAGAAAAATATATATCTAGTTTAAAAATGGTTTCTTTTAATTATCCAGATGTACAGATAGGAGTATTCTTTGGTTCTGAATTAATTGACAATGACACAACTCAAACTAAAGAATTATATCAAATGCTTATAACTGAGGTAGGAGAAAGATGGCCAGACTTTGTAAGAAAAATAGAAATTCTTGAAACAAAAAAAGAAAAACCAGGAAAAATCAAACCTTTCTTTATTCAAGGAGGATTTAAAATTCAAGATGGAGACTCATTATTGTTTTTAAACTATGAGTATGTAGATTATTCAATCTTAATTGACATGTTTTTAAACCCTAAAACGTATTTTTCATTATCAAATCTTCCTAAAGATTTAAAAATTTATTCCTTATTTCCATTGAAATCTAAAATACCTACTGAAAGTATATATGATATAAAACAATCCGATAATTACTTAGTCAAATATATGGAACAAATGAATACAAAAGCTTTAGTACTTACTACTCAAGATAGAATTCCTTATATTAATAATTATTTTAATGGACTTCAAAATATTAAATCAGATAGATTAGATTTTATGATTTTAGAAGATAATCTTCCTATACCTAATATAATAACAAATCCAGAATATCAATTATTTATTTTTGATTTTGATATAGGAAGTGTTAGTAATATGGAAGAATTAAAAAATGAACTTCATAGAGCAGATACAATGCTTGGAAAAGTAGCAGAACAATGCAAGATATATGATTATAGTCTCTTTTTCTCTTCTTTATATGGAATTCAAAAAGAATGGAAAAGAGATATGACTCAAGTATATATTATTGACTACACATCTCAATTACCACTTATTATAAGTGATAGATTGATAGTTAAAGGAAAGCAATATGTAAATTCAGGGTCAACATTAAATTTACTACCTTCAATATGCAAAAATATGAGAAAAGATTTATCTTATCCTTCTTTAATATCTGAAAAAAATAATGGATTACTTTCAATATTTGGTATAAAATAATATATAAATCACAAACTGTTGTGGTTTTTTTCTTTAATTAGTTTATAAAGTACTATCAAACAAAAGATTAAAATAAAAGAGGTTAGTGTTGTCATTTGAATATTCTTAAAAATATATAATCATCATGATTTTTTTTTGATTTTATTCATATACTTTTTATAGGAGGTTAATATGAAATATAAAATTGTAATAGATCCTGGACATGGAGGAGAAGATCCGGGTACAAGTGGTAATGGAATAATAGAAAAAGATATAAATTTAAAAATATCTCTAGAAATGTATAATATATTAAAGCAACTTGGTATACCTGTATTTATAACAAGAACTGAAGATGAAACATTGAATTCTGCACAAAGAACCAAGAAAATACTAGAAGCCTTTGGTAATGATCCAAATGTTATTGTTATTTCAAATCATGTGAATGCAGGAGGTGAGGATTACCCATGTTGTAATCAAATAACCTTCTTTGAGACATAACTACTATACTAAACAAGTATAGTAGTTTTAATTTTAATTCAATGAATAAAAAAGTTAACAAATGTTAACTTTATTTTTTTAACTATTCATTCATTTTTTTTGCCCTATCATAAATCATATTATATGTATATATAGTTATATTAGTTAAACTTGAATTAATTAATCTAAATGCTTTAAATTCTTTAATTGATTTATTTCTATCTGCTATTTCAATCATCTTATTTATAGTGTATAAGTCTAATTTTTTTTCAATTGCATTCTTTTTTTACTCCATGAGTATATACTAAAATTTTCTTTTTTAATATTTTTTCAATACTGCAATTATCTTTTCCTAATATATTAATAAGTTTTTTTATCATTTCTTTAGTTGAAAGAGGTTGATCTAAATCTTCTTCTAAACTAAGATTGCACTCCCCACTTAAGACATTATCATATACTAATCATAGTTGAAAAAATTCCATATAATAATAAGTTGATTTTTGTTTCAAATTTTAGTAATATAAAAGAAATTCAACAAGGAGATTATTATACGGAAAAAATAGATTTACATATTCATACTAATTTGTCAGATGGAAATCATGATATTAATGAAATTATTAGTTTAGCAAAAAACAAGAATGTTCTACAATATCTATAACAGATCATGAAATAATAAAAGATTATTCGAAAATTGCCCTAGATAATAAAATAAATATCATTAATGGTATTGAATTTAATACATCCGAAAAAGGTATGCATATAGTAGCATATGGTATAACTAATATAAATGTATGAATGAATTGCATTAATAAAACGAGGATGCATCATTAAAATTAATTAACTTACTTCAAAATAAAAATATTAATATTTCATTAGAAAGTGTAGATGAATATTTGAATAGTATTGGTTTAAAATATACATATTTAGACAAAAGACATATTGTAAAATATTTAATATCTAAAGGATAACAAAAGATGTATATGATAAATATAAAAATTTAATAAGAAGAGGAACTGATTTATATATTCCTCTAAAAAAAATAACATCATCTGAAATAATATCAAAAATTGATAAATGTGGCGGCATATCAGTTTTAGCTCATCCATTTACATTAAGTCAAAATGATGATGAATTATAAAGTAGTATTAAAAGATTAAAATACTATGGATTAGATGGTATAGAAGTAGTAAATGGAAATATATTAAATGATTTAATAAAAAAATATGAATTATTTGCAGACAACTATGAATTAATAAGAACAGTTGGAAGTGATTTTCATATTATTAAAAATTCTATAATAGGTATAAATTATTGTGAGGATTATGATATAATAGATAAAATGAATGAAAAATGAAAATATATTTGAAACAATCCTTATTAATGATTTCCAAGAACTTGAAAAATTAAGTAAAATTTATAATATTCCTGTTAGTTAATTATTACAAATGGATTTAAATAG
>JAVWTD010000027.1:0-1261 GCA_036667875.1 Bacilli bacterium | reverse complement strand
AGTAGAAGTTCATGTGGAGGTTGTAAGGCTTGCATTCATAATTATCATGATTTATATAATTCCACTGTAATAAAAGATAGATTATCATTGAATACTAAAGAGGATATAGAAAATTATTTTATAAAAATGAAATTTGATATAAAAAAATTTAATCAACTTGCAGTTGTTACAGGATTATTTAGAGATGAAGATCATGTTGTTAATCATATGAAACTAGTACATGAAGTTGCTAATGAGATGGGATTTAATGGTGAATTAATGTATTTTGGTTGTCAAGTAAATTCTGATAAAGTTTTAATAGAATTATCTAAACCAGGAAATTTCTATTTAATATATGCTTTAGATAATTTTTTAAAACGTGATAAGCTATTATCAAAATTAAAATTATCTATTACAATAGAAACTGCTAAAGATACATTAACTAGAGCAAAAAAGTTTGGTATTAAAACATCAATCTCTTATATATGTGGTATTGATAATTTAAATGATATGATAAAAGGTTTTGAAAATATTAAAGAATCTCTTACAAGTTTTCCAATAATCAATATCTATCAAATGCAAACGATTGAGCAATCTTCAATTTTATATAATAACGCTAAAAGTTTAGATCTTTATATTAAATCACGAATTGGTATAGAAGAATTATTTAAAGATACATCATTAAGACCAAAAAGATGGGAAAATTATAGACCATTAAGATATAAGTATTTTTCAGATGAAGAGTTACCAAATAATTCATATGACAATTAGAAAAGAATGGAGAATAAATATGGTAGAATTAGCAAAACAAAATTATGATGAAAATAAAAAAATATTTGAAACAGTTGAGATGAATTTAAGAAAAAAATTAGGAAATATTGTTCCTATAGATCATGTTGGTTCAACAGCAATTCCATATATAAATTATGGAAAAAATATAATAGATATTGTAATTGGAGCAATTGATAATCAACAATTTGAGGAAATAAAGAAAAATTTAGAAAATGAGGGATTTGTTCCGAGTCAAAAAAGTAGGGATGAAATTTATCAATTCTTTTCATCAATAGCAGGTGAAACGGGATCAGGAGATGTTCATATACATCTAGTCATTATGGATACAGAAAGATATAATGAATTTATTGTATTAAGAAATTATTTATTAAATAATCAAGAAGAGGCTATAAACTATTCAAATTTTAAAGTAGAAATATTAGAATTAGGAAAAACTGATAGAAGAGAGTACAAAAGAGTAAAAAGCGAATATGTATTCAATTTATTGAAT
>JAVWTD010000026.1:0-17195 GCA_036667875.1 Bacilli bacterium | reverse complement strand
TAATAAAAAGTGAGCAAAACTCACTTATTTTTCAGTTCCTTGACTGAACTGTAACGAAAAATGAAAAATTTTTCACTTTTTGGTTGACTTATGTTTCAAAATGTTGTATATTTATTCAGGTGTTTCAAATTCTATATAATTTAAGTAATTGAAAATTTAAAATTAACCTACCTTTCTATTATTAATTAAATTTCAACTAAATTATATAAATTTTTTAAACACTTAATTATCTGTCTTTAAATTAAAATATGAAAGTGAGACGCGGGTCGAACTTGGAGTATCTTATTAGATTTTTAGACAAGATAAATGTATTGTTATTGTGTATAGTTGTGTGGAAAAAGATATCATTAAGTATGATATCTTTTTTCATAAAATACTTGAATATATATTTTATTATGTTATAATATTAATCGATGTGTTTAGTTTAGGCATAATTCATTTCTCTTTGATTATACTATTTAAAATGAATCTAAATTAAACCATTATAACCAATTTAAATCATCTTAGATACAGTATAAGTAATAACATCTTAGAAGAACATTATAATAAAATTGGTTCATTAACTGATGCTAATTCATTAGCATCTTTTTTAATTTTCAAAAATCTATTGACAATTTGATCTTATAATTGATATAATCAATATGGTTATGATAAAGATTAAAGGGCTAATATAACAAGCTACTTTCTACTTTAATTTGTTTATATTTTAAAAAATAAACTAGTCATCCTTTGACAAAAAAGTTTATAAAAATATGTATCATAATCAGTAAAGAGATTCTATTTTATTAGAGTTTCTTTTTTTTAAAACAGGGGAGTAGAAATTTAAAAAAACTATTGCTATTAATTTAATAATTTGTTATAATTATTTTACCAAAGTAATTGTTGAGACAGCTAATTACTGAGGTTCTATATTGTCTAATAAATTGCAATAGTCATATAATGGATAGCAATATAGGGTAGCATAGCTACAAAATAAGAAGGTAACACATACTCCGTTACTTTCTTTTTTTTATCAAATATTATTACTACATATAATGTATATTATGTTAACTTCTATATTTTTGAATAATTTTTATTAATGCGTAAATAATAATAACGGGTGATGAAAATGAGAAAAAACGAATCAAATCGTGCTAATGTTAAGAACTGTTCAAATACAAAAAATTCTAACGTTAAAAATACTAAAGTAAGAAATTCAAGTACTCAAAATAGTTCAAAACGTAAAAATAGCAAAACGACAACAAGTAAAGTTACAAACAAAAAAAATAACGTTGGATTTGCTACAAATAACTATGAACAAGATACTAATAGCCAATCAAACGTTAAAAACGTTAAATAAACCCAAATTAGGACAGATATTAAATTATCTGTCTTTTTTTGATGAATCGAGACCAACACTTGTTCAATTACTAAGTTGTCGATGCACGTAGTAAAACATGAGTTTATTAAAAAATAGGGGAAGTCCCCTATTAAATTATCTTTAAAAAAAGGACAAATTTAATTGTCCTTAAAACTTGATAACATGCCCATTATAATGAAATAGAAAGGGGCTACATCAATTACACTAATGTTTGCAAAAGCTTGTATAGAATAGCCTATAAAGGCCATAAATAAAGCGGTAGAAATTGTATTAGTATTTTTAAAGCATTTTATAAATATTATTAATAATAATATTAAATTTAGAACTAAGGCATATATACCATTAGTGACTAATATCTGTATATATACATTGTGTGCCTTGTCTACAATTACTCCCCCACTCTGCTTATAGGCTTCAGAAAAATTATCTATTCCAGCCCCAAACCAAAAGTATTTTTCTATTAAAGGAACGGAGTTCTTCCAAATTTGAATCCTTCCATTACCATAATTTTGATTATTTTTTATATTTAATATCTCACTATTTATATTATAATTTGGGTCTACTACCTTATTGGTAGTTCTTTGAATATAGGCATTTGCACTATTCACCGTAAAATAAATAAACACAAAGGTAATTAAGACAAAGACTAATGATTTTAAATGTATTTTTTTAAATCTACTAATAAGTAGAAATATAAATGTTATTATAAATCCTAGAAATGGACCAGTAGATCCTGCCAAACATAACCCTATAAAATATAAAATAGATAAAAATAAATATCTCTTTTTATTATCAAGTAAATAAATTGTAACTGAAATAAGAAGTAGCATAACCATTAAACTTCCATAAAAATTTGGGTTTCCACATAACCCCATTGCAAGAAATGGTTTTGAAAAATGTTTTATAAATTTGAACTTTGTAAATACTTGAAGTACTCCATAAATAACTTGAAAAACTCCTAGTGCAAGAAAGACTTTAATTATTTTCTTTCTGTCAATATTTTTAGAATTTAAAAATATTAAGTAATATGAAATAAGCGTTAATAGTCCTTCATTTCTGTTTAAGGCTCCTAATATTGATACTTTTTGGTTAAGAGCACTTATTGTTGATAAGAGTCCTAGTATAGATAAACCATAAATAATTAAGTCAGTTATATTTAATTCTCTTTTATTTAGAATATATAAAACTAATAATATAGGGATTGAAAACCATAAAACATAAACATGATTGATGATAAATTGATTATCAATTATACCTCCGAGAAAAAGACAATATGAAAGAAGTTTTAAGGATGGTATTAGAATCATTATACTTATAATTGTTATTGATACTATTTTTTCTAGATTCTTTTTAAACATCTTAATTCTTTCTTTGTTTCTTCGCTTGTTCTTGTTGATTCTATTATTTTTTGAAGTGTTTTGTTATAAGTAAATTTATCCATTTTAGAGCGGTTTAAATAGTCTTTTGTTTCTTGTGGGTATTTTATAAATGTTGTACTTAAAAGCCAAGCAATAGCCATTAAAACATAATATTCGTGTGTATTAGACTCTTCAGCATAATTAAATATTAAATTTAGATAATCTTCTTCAATGTAGTAATTTAATAATAGAGTGTACCCTACCCTTTTACTCCATCTGTCATCATTTTTAATAAGCTTATCGATTGTAATTAATCCTTCTTTTTTATTTTTCTTAAACCATTTTAAATTAGAAACAGTTAAATCGCATATTGCCCAGTTATCAATATATTTAATAAACTTTAAAAGTTCTATACTCGGATTTTCTTTTAGGTTACCTATCATAAATCCATGTACCATAGTTTCTTCATAAATTGAGTGTTTATTATTTTTAATAAAATATTGATAATCTTTTATCTTTTTTGCAATTTTTTTAAGTTTATCAGTTCTTACTCCGATTAAATTATTACTTTTAATAATTCTACTATGGAATTCTTTATATTTTAAATCTTCATTTTGATAAAGTTCTTTTATAAAGTCTTCATAAATCATAAAGTTTTTTCTCTTTCTAAAATATCTACAATATTTAGTCCATAATCAATATCATTATTCAATAAAAAATCATTAAATATTTCTTTTGTTTCATCACTTAAAGAAGATTCTAGGATTTTATTAGATAATCTTATATTTTTATTAGTAAATGAATCAATCATGCATGTAAAAAGAAGAATTTTATCTATACTTTTATAATCGTTAAGTTCATATTTTTTGCATGCTCCTGGAATTTTTTTTGCTATTCCTCTTGGTTGATTACTTATGTGATCTTGTGGTAACCCGTTTATTCCCATGCTGTCAATGTCAACAAAAATCGGGTTGTTATTTTCTACAATTATATTGTCATGTTTGACATCACCTATAATAATGTTTTTTGAATGTAGATAATTTAAATCTTTAAATAATTTTTGATAAAGATTTAATATTTGCTTAAAATCTTTTATATTTCCTATAGTTATGGCGTCATATTTTTTCATGGTAAATCCAGAAAATTCGTTATTTACATTAACAAGCATTTTAGGACCCGCTAGAATATTATCGCTTATTTTTGCTTTTTTAAATTCTTCTAATTTATATTTCTTCATTTCTATATCTAAAAAAGGTCTTATAAAGGGTTCAAAATATTTAATTACTATATCGGGTTTGTAAATTAATATTCTTCCTTCATATCCTCCTTTATTTAAAACTTTTAAATTGTCTATATTTGGTAGTTCTATTGTATCCATTTTATAACTCCTTACTATGTGGGTGTGCTAAATCATAATTATTTCTTAATTCTTTAGTATCTACATATAAATAGATTTCTGTTGTTGATATACTTGAGTGTCCAAGCATTTGTTGAATGGTTCTTAAGTCGGCTCCATGACTTAACAAGTGTGATGCGAATGAGTGTCTTAGAGTATGTGGTGAAAGTTCTGTTTTAATATTTTTTTCTATAGCTATTTTTTTAACTACTTTAAAAAATCCTTGTCTTGTCATCATATCTCCATGATTATTTATAAATAACTTACTGCTTCTTTTATTTTTAAACATAAAATTATCTAAGTAATTCTTTACTGCTTCTGTTGCGTAATCACCAATAGGAATTATTCTTTCTTTACTGCCTTTTCCCATTACTATTACCGTATTATTTATTAAATCAACGTCATTTGGTTCTAAGTTTATTAGTTCTGTTACTCTTAGTCCACTTGAATACATTAACTCAAGCATTGCTTTATTTCTAGCACTAAAAGAGTCTTTTACTTTAATGTCAAGTAGGTTTTCTACTTCTTCTTCAGACAATATTCCTGGTATTGTTTTTTTAATTTTAGGAAATATTATTCCTTCGGTTGGATTAACTTTTATTTTTCCTGTCCTCATTAAATATTTATAGCAGGAATTAATGCTTGATAGGATTCTTGCTTTTGATTTAGGATTATAATTATCAAGATTCATACTAAATTTGGTTATGTCTTCTTTTTTTATCTCATTAAGAGGCTTTTTGGTATAGGTAATTAGTTTTAACAAATCTTCTCTATACGCTGTTGTTGTATTGTTACTATACTTCTTTTCAATTAATGAATATGTTAAAAATTCCAATAATAAATTATCTTCCAAATATATCCTCCTTTAGTAAAAAAAGCTGTTAAGCTTTTATCCAATATAATAGTGGTATAGTGCAAATCCTATAATAATAAATATAGTCATACAAGCACCTATATATATTAGTAAAGAACTTTGTGTTTTTGAATTCTTCTTCTTAGCCATCTTAATCACTCCTACTGTATAAATAGTACCATTTTTGTTTAAAATAGTCAAGATTGTGTTAAAATATATTATGAGGAGTTGTTAATATGAATGAACCATTAGCAATCAAAATGAGACCGTTAAAAGTTAAGGATATAATCGGTCAAAACCATCTTGTTGGAGATAATAAAGTTATATCTAATCTTGTAAAAAACAAAAGATTATTTTCAATGATTTTATACGGTAAACCTGGTATTGGTAAGACTACGATTGCGGTTGCTATTGTTAATGAACTTGGTCTTAAATATCGCTCTTTAAATGCGGTAATAAACAATAAAAAAGATTTTGATGTTGTTGTAGAAGAAGCTAAAATGTATAAAGGTCTTGTTGTAGTAATGGATGAGATTCATAGATTAAATAAGGATAAACAAGATTTATTACTGCCCTATTTAGAAAGTGGTTTGATTATTCTTATCGGTCTTACTTCATCAAATCCATATCATAAGATAAACCCTGCGATTAGGTCAAGATGCCAAATTTATGAACTACACCAATTGAATAAAGAAGATATTATGATAGGACTTAAAAAGGCAATTAAATCGGGTTTCCTTCCTAATGTTAAATGTAACAAAAAAACAACTGAATTAATAGCAGAAATATCTTCAGGAGATCTTAGAAGTGCATATAATCTTTTAGAGGTATCTTACTATTCTACTAGTGATTATATTGTAAATGTTGATGTCGTTAAAAGTGTTAATAGTAAACCTGTTTTCTTTCATGATAAAAATGAAGATGGGCATTATGATGTTTTATCTGGATTTCAAAAGTCTATTAGAGGAAGTGATGTAAATGCATCTCTACATTATCTAGCAAGACTTATAGAGGCTGGGGATTTAGATTCAATATACCGAAGAATGACTGTTATAGCGTATGAAGATATTGGTCTTGCAAACTCAAGTATGGGGACTAAGGTTGCTGCTTGTATTAGTGGCTGTGAATTAGTGGGTCTACCTGAGGCTAGAATCATTTTGTCTGAGACTGTAATTGAACTGTGTTTATCTCCAAAAAGTAACTCTTCGGAGTCTGCTATTGATTTAGCCCTAGCGGACATTAGAAGTGGAAATACTGGGTCTATTCCAATTCATTTAAAAAATGATGGGAATCCTCTTTATAAGTACCCTCATAATTATCCAGGTGCGTTTGTTAAACAGCAATATTTACCAGATAATTTGAGACATAGAGAATATTATAATCCTAAGACTACTAGTGAGTATGAGAAAAAACTTGCGGGTATTTACGAGAAAATAAAAGAACTACAAAAGTAGTTCTTTTTAAAACATAAAATATAATAATACTAGAATTCCTAATCCAATACGATACCAACCAAACACTTTAAAGTCATGTTTTTTAATATAATTCATTAAGAATTTAATAATAAAGACTGAAACGGTAAATGCTACAACCATTCCAATTACTAGTACAAATAATTCGAAAAATGCAAAGTTAAAGCCAAATTTCAATATTTTTAAAGCACTTAAGCCAAACATTACAGGAACTGCAAGGAAGAAGGTAAATTCTGCTGCTGCTGTTCTTGAAACACCAATGAGAAGTGAACCAATTATGGTTGCTCCTGATCTTGAGGTTCCTGGTATAATTGAAAGAACTTGAAATAGTCCAATCATTAAGGCTTGTTTATATGTTATTTTTGAAATATCATTAACTTTTGGTTTTCTTTGTTTGTTCCAATTTTCAATAACAATAAATATAATACCATAAAATATTAGTGTTAGAGCAATAACAATCGGTGTCTTCAAATGGGCTTCGATAAAGTCATCAAATAATAGTGTTACGATTGCTCCAGGTATACACGCTACTACTACTTTAAACCATAAAGAGAATGTATCCTTTTCTATAATGGGTTTAGTTTTGTCCTTAAATTGAAAAGGAAACATCTTCTTAAAAAAGATTAACACAACTGCTAGAATTGCTCCAAGTTGAATGACAACAAAGAACATTTCTTTGAATGATTCACTAAAATTAAGTGAAATAAATTCATCTACAAGAAGCATGTGACCAGTACTACTGATGGGAAGCCACTCTGTTATTCCCTCTACTATTCCTAAGAATATTACTTTTAATATTTCAATAAAATCCATTTTATTCCTCCATCTATATACTTAGTTAGTTAAAACAAATAGTTCTAATCCGACATTTTTTTCAATTTCGCCAGATTTTATTTTGTAATCTAAATCTGCTAATTTTTCTAACAAATCTATTATATTGTCACTTTCATATTTGTTTAGTGAGTTTTTCATATAATAAAGATATCCTGGTTTAACTCCTAAAATAGAAGCTATTTCTGTATCGGTATAACCTTTTTTATAGAATTCTTTTGTTTGATAAATCATTCTTAATTTATTTGCTAAACTTATTATCATTACGATTGGTTCTTCATTATTCTTTATTAGTTCTTTTAATGTTATAATTGCATTTTTTTTATCTTTATTTATTATATAGTCAATTAAGACAAACATATCTGCTTCAATATTTTTACTTGTTAATTTAACTATATCTTCTTCTAATATTTCTTTTTTATCTATTGCATATATTTTAATTTTATTAATTTCACTATTGAGCATCTCTAGGTTATCTCCTACCCTATCTATTAGGGTTTTGATAACATTAAGTTCAATTTGATATTCTCCAAACATTTCTTTTACTATTCCAAATATATCATCTGTTTTATTGAATTCTTTTATTGTTCCAATTTTTCTTATTTGTTTTACTATTTTTTTTCGTTCGTCTAGTTTAATTTCGTTTAAGAGAAATATTATTTTAGTGCTTGGATTAATATTTTCTAAATATGATTCTAAAAGTTTCACATCTTGATCGATATTACATTTTTTACTACTAAAAACATAAGAGTCTTTTACTACTACTATCTTTTCGTCTGAAAACATTGAGATGGTTTGAAAGTCTTCTATAATGTCTTCTAGTCTATCATTATTCATAGATAGTGTGTTTATATTTAAAGGGTCTTCATTTTTTAGAAGTTTTTTTGTTTCTTTATCAAGCAAGTATTCTTCTTTTCCATAAAGTAGATATATCATTTTATAACATGTCTTTCTTTTTTAAAATAAATGCTATAACTAAAGCAGAAATAATGGAAATAGAAACTATGAACATAAAAGAATAATCGCTATGGGCTAGTTCTCCTAATGGGACGTTCATTCCGATAAATGAAGATATCATTGTAGGTATTGAAAATACTATTGTTATGCCTGCTAAAAACTTCATTATTTGATTTAAGTTGTTAGACATTATTCCTGTATATGTTTCACTCATTGATGCAACAATTTCACGGTAAATAATGGCAGTTTCAATTCCTTGTCTATTTTCTATGATTGAATCTTCAAGAACATCTAAATCTTCTTCATAAAATTCAATTAGGTTACCTTTTTCTAATTTTTCTAATATTATTTCATTGGCTTTTAATCCTGTTTCAAAAAAAACTAAACTTTTCTGTATTTGCATTAATTGGATTAAGTCTTTATTAGAGGTTGTTTTTAAAAAGGCTTTTTCTCTATTTTCAATGTCATCACTAATATTTTTTAAGAATTTTAAATAATTAGCGGCAACTCTATTAAGTATTTGAATAATTACTCTTGTTTTTTTATCAGTAAAAACAGATTTAATTCTATTTTCAATAGCGTCTTCTATTATTCCTGTATCAGTTAGAGATATAGTTATTAAGTAATTATTACAAGTTATTAAACCTAATGGTAATGTTTGATATCTATTCTTAATTTTTTTATCTTCCATGTGAGGTACATCTATTACTATTAGAGTTGCTTCATCACTTTTTTCAATTCTTGCGGTTTCATCTGAATCCAACATTTTTATAAGTAAATTCGCAGGAACTCCTGTTCCTTTGATTGTTTCTTTTAGTTCGTCATCGGTTGGATTTACTAAATCAACCCATGTGTTTTCTTCAATTTTATCTAATTTTTCTAATGTTCCGTCGTTGTTTGTTTTATAAACTTTTAACATATTATCACCTTTTTAAGTATAACATAAAGATACAAAAAAAGACACTATTTTATATTTAAAATTTATAAACTCGAATGAAAAGTTAAATTGACCATCAAAATAATGAATGGTCAATTTATCTTTGCATTTCACCAAATTTATAATAAAGTATCATAGTTATCCATAATACTAGAAGTAATGGGACTATTATTTTAAATTTTAATTTTTTTGTTTTGTGTCTATGAATTGTCATTGAGAGAATCATACCTAATGAACCTCCGATTAAAGAGGTAAATAATAAAGTATTTTCACTTATTCTCCATTTGTTTTTGATGCTTTTCTTTTTATCTATATAACAAAGTAGATAGGAAATAATATTTATAGTAATTAAATATTGTATCATGCTTTTGAAATCTCAAACCAAAAGGTTGTTCCTTTATTTTTTTTGGATACTACTCCATATTTAAAGTTATGTTTTAATAGGATTCCTTCTACTATTGATAGTCCTATGCCGGAGCCGGTTTTCTCTCTTCTATATTGTTTATCTACTTTATAGTACTTCTTCCAAATTAGTTTTAATTCTTCTTCTTCTATTCCTTTACCTGTATCGATAATTGAAACTTTTATTGTTTTTTCTAATTCTTCAAATTCTATTGTTACATTGTGGTCTGCTCCTGTATAGTTTATAGCGTTTGTTATTAAATTATATATTACTTGTTCTATTCTTAAAATATCAGCTTTTACCATCATTGTTCCTTTTTCTTTGAAGATAAAATTAACATTCATTATTCCAAATCTTTTTATGATTGATGAAGTTAAATCTACTAGATTAAAATCGGTTATATTTAATTCTGTTGTATCGGACTTTATTGTAGATAGTAAAACGATGTCATTAACAAGCATGTTTAAACGGTCACTTTCTTCAATGATAACGTTTAGGTTTGCTTCTCTTTTTTCTGGTACTTTATAAGTTAGGTCTCTTACCATTTCGGCATAAGCTTTTATCATGGTAAGTGGTGTTTTAAGGTCATGCCCTACATTTGCTAAGAGTTCTCTTCTTAGGTTTTCTGTTTTACTTAATTCAATGTAGGTGTCGTTTAAAGTTTTCACTAGTTCGTTTAATTCACTTATGTCTTCTTTTAGTTCTATTTTTTGATATTCATCTGTTGCCATTAATTTGGCTTGTTCGTTTATTTTTAGAATTGGGTTAGATATTTTTTTTGATATAAAATATCCTATTATGAATGATAAGAATAAAACGATAAAAGTAACAATAATTAATTGGTGTTGAAGTATGTCTACAGCGTTATCTAGTGGTTGTAATGAACTACTTAAAAAGGCGTAAGTATTGGTGTTTAGTTTGATTGCTTTTATTAATACTTCGTTATTAAATTTTTTATTAATTATTTTATATGTTTGTCTATCTTCAATACTGTTTATAAAGAGGTCTCTATAGTAATCGTCTTGGGGTATGCATCCTTTATTAAATGAGGATGAGTCATACGCTATTGTGTTATTGATTACTACTTGGATGCATATTCCTTTTTCTTGAGCATAGTTGTCAACATTGCTAAAAAGAGTGTTTGTATTGTATGATTCTGTTATTAAGTTCATTGTATTATTTAATTCTTTTACTTTAGTTCTCTCGTAAAACTTATCTAAAAATATTATTTGAAAAAACCATAGGAATGCGAGTATTACTATAGAAAATATGGCTAAATAAAGCCATATTTTTACTTTGAGACTATTTTTCTTTACTTTCAAATTTATATCCTATATTTCTAACAGTTGTTATAAGGTCTCTATAATCAACTCCTAAATTATTTCTAAGTTTTTTAATGTGCGTATCTACTGTTCGGTCATCCCCGAAGAAACTATATCCCCATAGTTTACTTAAGATTGTTTCTCTAGATACTGCAATTCCTTCGTTTTGAACAAGAAAACAGAATATTTCATATTCTTTTGGGGTTAATTTTAGTTCTTTGCCATCAATTTTTATTGTATGTCCAAGATAGTCTAATATTAATCCTTTATAAATAAAAGTTTTACTTTTTGAATTTCTTTTTAGAACAGCTTTTATTCTAGCCATAACTTCTTTGGGACTAAATGGTTTTGTTATATAATCATCTATTCCTAATTCGAAGCCACTTAGTTTATCAAATTCTTCTTTTCTAGCGGATAAAATAATTATTGGAATGTTTTTAATTTTTTTTATTTCTGTGCATGCTGTCATACCATCAAGGTTTGGCATCATCACATCTAAAAGTACTAGATTAATGTTATTGTTTTTGACTGATTCGATGGCTTCTAGTCCGTCGTTTGCTTCTAGTACTTGGTATCCTTCGTTTTCGGCATATTCTTTTAAGACGTTTCTTATTAAGACTTCGTCATCTACTATTAAAATTTTCATAATCTCACCTCTTCATATAATACTACTTAATTGTGTTTTAATTGTGAAGTAAGTATTGATCGATTGAATTTGCTATTACTTCCATATATTTTGATTCATTTTTTTCAACATTTTTGATATCGTTTATGTTTGTTATGTATCCAAGTTCTAGTATATAACTTTCAATTCCGGTGTTTCTTTTTACGTAAGGATTTCCGTTTTCTTCTCTACTATCTATGTATGCTCCTGACATATAACCTCCTGTTTCTCTTATTATGTAGTAATAATTAGTTTGGTTACTTACTATGTCATAAGGCGTATAGTTTTTGTTGATTGCTTCTTTTTCAATGTTTTTTAAATCGTAGTCTGCCATTGTTCTTGAATAAACTCCAGAACTTACCCTGTTAAATGTGCTTGGTGATGCATTCATGTCATCAATTTTTTCGATATTCTCTACTAGTTTTTTAGCAAATGTATAGTCGGCATTGTATGGAGCATAAAATTCAAATCCTCCTATATTAGGTCCTGAGTTTAAATGGATAGATAATAAGAATTTGGCTTTTGCTTCGTAGGGTATTCCTGTTCTTGAGTTTTTACCATAAGTATTTAATGTTTTATTTTCTTCTCTTGTAAGTTTCACTTTATAGCCTTTTTTTTGTAGATTTTTCTTTAAAGTTTTAGAAAGGTTTAAAGTGTAGTCGGTTTCACATACATTATTGAAGCATGCTCCTGAGTCGGTTCCACCATGTCCTGGGTCAATTACTATGTCATATACTTCTTTATTAGTTGGTTTTACTGCTATGTTAAGGGTATCTTTTTGTGTTATGGTAATTTCTTTTCTTTTTTTCTTGTTGGTAACAGTATAATAAGTTGTTTTATTATAGTTTGTTTTGTTATTTATTTTATAAAATTTTATTATATCTTTATTATAAGTTTTTAAATATAATTGATAATTTCCAACTTTCATATTATCCATTATAAAGCCACTATTTATTTCTTCTGATAGTTTAAATTTTAAAGTTCCATCAATTATTTCATAGATGGGGTCTATTTCAAGTTTATTTTTACTATTACTAAAGAAAATTGTTACTTTATCTAATGGAGTATCTATTTTAAGGTCTCCTACTAAATTAAGATGATTTCCATAGATAGTAAGTTCTGTTAAATTTGTTTTAACTTTTTCTGTTTTAATTGTGGGTGATTTTATTTTATTTGCGGATACTTTTACTAGAGAAAATGTTGGATAAATTAAGATTGATATGAGTGCTAACAGAAGTAGAATATTTGTCTTTTTTATTCTTTTTTTAGGTTTTTTTATTTCATCAGTTTTTTTTATTCTTTTTTCATGTTCCATTTTAGAGTAAATACAACCACAATAGTCTTGTCTATAAAGGTTATATTTTTTGGATAATTCAATACTTCTTTTGTATCCTTCATGTTTTTTAAAGTCTGCTTGAAGGTATTTGATTCCTAACTCTTTTTCTAGTTCTTCTCCTATTTCATTAAGCTTATTACTGTTTTTATATGGGCTAATTGAAAGTGTTGTTGTAAAGTAGTCAAAGCCACCTTTAAGGGCATATTGAGCAGCTCTAAGTAGTCTTAATTTATAGCATTTAAAACATCTTGGTCCACCTTCAGGGTCTTCTTCGTTTCCTTTTATGGCTTCAATATATTCTTTTTCATTGTATTTTTCTGTTATACATTTTATATTTAATCTTTTGGCAAGTTTTTGTTGTTCTTCACTTCTTAAATTAAATTCTTCTTTTGTGTCTAAATTTGGATTATAGTAGTATAGTGTGATATCAAAATAGTTAGATAGGTATTCTAAAACGTAAGTGCTACATGGGGCACAGCAACTATGTAATAGTAGTTTTGGTCGTTTACCTAGATTAACAATTTCTTCAATTTTTTTATCTAACTCTAATTGATAGTTTCTTTTCATGTACTCACCTCTTACTTGCTTACAAATAATTTCTTTATATTTTTCTTTGGCATAAGTATTTTAAAATTGTTATGCATATTTATTTTAAAAGTTTTCGTATTGGTTTCTAATTTTTCACCATCAATACACCAAGCGTTTTTTGGTTCGGTATCAAAGGTTATTTCTAATTCACTTAATCTATGATATTCAAATCCTTTAGCTTGTGTTAAATTGGAAGTGGCTAAAAAGTAAAATGATCTTGCTATTTCTGATTTTTTTGTTAGATTGCAAAGAATCACTTCAAATTTATCATCATCTAGTTTTACGTCTTTATAAAAGTTGTTTATTCCTGCTATTCTATTGGCATTTGAAATGAGCATAAATGAGTATTGACCACTATAAGTTACACCTTCAATTTTATATGTTAGACTATATAAATTAGTTGGTATAATGAAGTTTTTAGCGCCTTCTACTAGGTATGCAACTTGTCCGTATCTACTCTTTAATTCTCTAGGGGTTTCATAAGAAACATTCATAAATTTACCAAATCCTGCTACATAAACAAATGGTTGGTTATTAATAGTACAGATGTCTATTCCTTTAATTGTTCCGTCGAGTGCCATTTTCAAATTTTTGACAGGGTCTTTTCCATAGCCAAACATTGCTCCTACATCATTTGTAGTTCCAACTGGTATGTGACAGACAAGTAGTTTTTTTTGTCTTCTTAAATTACCTGTTACTATTTCATTAAATGTTCCATCTCCACCCATTGATACTATTAAGTCGATATCTTCAGGTAGATTTTCCATTATTTCTATTGCGTGTTTAGCATAAGAGGTAAAATAAATTATAGTCTCATATCCGTTTTTTGATAAAACTTTTTGATATTCAAATAAAAATTCTTTGTGCATATTTTTTCCACTGTTGGGATTAATTATTAATATACATTTTTTCATAACATCACATATCCTTTGTTCATATATATTAATTATAGCACAAAAATGTTTAAAATTATTGTTTTTGTTGTGAAATTTTTTAATAAAAAAAAGGATAAATTTATCCTTGATTTGTATATGTATTTATTTTGTTTTTATCTTTTTGGAAATCTTTTTCATTATATTCACTTTGTAGTCTATTTATTATATTTTTTTCAAATAATGAAGCATCTAAATCATATTTTGTTTCTAAAGTATTAGATATTTCATTTATAATGGCACCACCATTATTGTTTATATTGCAGTTATCTAATACATTAAAATGCCAATCATATTGTTCATTTCTAAGACCATATCTAGATAGGACTGCATATTTCTTTGACATAACACTGTAAAGTGGAAACATTCCAATTTGTTCTACTTCAAAAACACTTTGATATAGACCCATAAATTCATTTATTGTTTCTCTTATTTTCTTTTGTTCTTTTTCGTTTAAATTAATTGTATTGTCATTTAGATTTTTTGAAAGATTGTTCAAATATTTTTCATAGTCGTTAATTGATTTTATTTCTGAAAAACTTTGTTGCCATTCATTTTTACTTTGGAACAGATCAATTGTTTTATCGAATCTAAAATTATTTGGTTGATTGAAGAAATTATTTTTATATTTTATTATTTTAGTCATATTAAGTAGTATTTTTTTATTTTTTAGAAATGTTTCTTCAATAATATTTGCTAATTCAGAGTCGTAGACGAATGTTAGTTTTATTCTTCCTGTTTTATTGGTAGGAAAAAAGAATTCACTATCATTGTTTTCTTTTATTTCTAATATTTCATATTTTTTTACATGACCATTTTTAATTTTATCATATTTTCCATAACTAAGTGGGACAGTTTTACAAAATTCTGTTTCTATTTTGTCTATTACTTCAAGTGTATATCTATTTTTAATATTTTCAATTAAGTTTCTTATATTTTTTTCTTTATATTTTAAACTATATAGGGCTATATTGTTGCCATCTTTTATGCTAAGAACTTTAAATATTTCTTTATTTGTATCAAGTTCTAATATTTCTGTGTTGTTGTCCATAATATCACTCCTTTTAAAATATTACACTATTATAGCATATTATTTAAATAAAGCAAATTTTTTTGATGGTTTGTAAACATTTTGTAAAGACCTTTTTAATATTGTTCTAATACATGATATACTTATAATAGGTGATGGTATGGATATAGAGTTTTCAGAGACAAGTAAAGAATCATTTAAATATAGTATTATTTATGCTCTTAATACTGATGTATTGGAAATAAATAGTAAGATTAATGATGAACTTATGTTTAGTTATATTAATGAAGTTTTAAAGAAGGATTTAAAGGGGCTTAGATTAGAGGATGTTTTATTAAATATTATTATAGTAAAACTTTCTAAGGTGCCTGCTTTATTTAATAAATATGCTTATCCTGTTATTAATTTGAAACATGATGAGTATATAAATAAGGTTAAAAAAATTATTCCAAGTCGTCTGACTTATAAATATGCGATAGATAATTTAGAAATAATTGATTATCAAAATCAAATAGAAGAAAAGATAATGGCAAGTTATGCGAATTCGATACTTTCTTCAAAAATGGAGCATTTGAGTGAACAAAAATGGTTTGTTAAATATATAATTCACGCTAAAGCTAGTGAGAATAATTTTAAACCGCCTGTTGTTGGTTATTCTTTTTCTTATTATTTAAAGAAAAGATCTAAATGTTTTAACTTTTGTCTTAATAAAAATAATGATTATTTTATTTATCGTAACTATCCTACTTTAGATAATTATAATAATACTATTTATATTAATTTAGGTTTATTTAAGGTAATTAAGGATTCCAGGGGATTTCAAGCTGGTTTATTATATCTTTTAAATAGTGCATTTAAGGCATTATCTTTAGCAATAACAAGAAATAAGGATTTTTCAATTACTTATGATGATGAGATGTATCGTTTTATTAAAGAAGAGATTATATATAAAGAGGATAGTAATTTCTATAAGAGTAATGAGTCTTATTTTGATACTAATATTGAATCCTCTATTAATAGTCACAATATGATTAATGAGTTATTATCTAATCCTTTATTTAATAATTTAAATATTGAAAAATATAATGAGATTGAAACTATTCAATATAAAAATTCTAAAAAGTATTATAATGTTGACTATTATATTGATAATATTCTTATTAAGAATCCTGGTTTGATAGTTGATTATCCTATGCTTAGTATGGAATATGATAAGTTTGGTAAGAGAAAGTCAATTGAAGAGTTGATAAAATTAAAATATGAAAAGTTAGCAATTTTTAATGAACAAATTATTAATTTTAAGGATATTATTAAGAGTAATGAGTCTTTAAAAGATAATATTAGTGTTAAACTGAAAAAACTAGAGGATGGAATTCCTGGAGTTATTAGATGTCATAATAAGATGATTTATAAGGCTGTAAAGGAGCTTGATATTAAGGGTTTTAAGGCTGTTTTAAAGACTTTAAACAATATTATGATAAATGATACTTTAGAGGCTATAATACAAGAGAAAAGGACTTTTATTCAAAAACTACAAAACAATCGTAAAAGAATCTTTAAACCATCTACTTTTTTAAATAATGATGAATTTTTATCAAAAGAATATATTACTAGTTGTACGTTTGAATCTATTATTAATGAATATAAAAGCAGGAAATAAGTTCCTGTTTTTACTTTAAGTAAATAGCCTAAAAAAGGAAAAAGTATATGATATATTTAAGGTAGGAGGATTCACAATGACAACAAGAAATAAAAC
>JAVWTD010000025.1:8740-17565 GCA_036667875.1 Bacilli bacterium | reverse complement strand
GATAAAGCATCAGCTGTAAGAGCAATGACAGGTATTTTGAAATCAGGATTTTCTTTTAATTTTGCAAGAGCTGCCTCTCCACTCATGTTAGGCATCATTATATCCATTAAAATTAAATCATATTCATTTCCGTTTATTACTTTTTCTAAGCATTTTAATCCATCAGTTGCTTCATCTATTTCAAATTTAAAAGTAGACAATGCTCTTTTGGCAACTTTAATATTTAAAAGATTGTCATCTACTATTAATATTTTTTTATTTTCATAATTGTTATTAATATTAGAAGTAATAACTGTTGAGGTTTCATTTATTGGTCTTTCTTTTTTACTTATTTTTTGTGTTATTTCAACAATAAAGATTGACCCTTTTCCAAACTGACTATTGACATTAATTTTTCCACCCATCATATCAACTAAAGATTTTGTTATTGCAAGTCCAAGACCTGTTCCTTCAGTGGTGGTATTTTTTTCAATATCTAGTCTTTCAAATCTATTAAATAATTTGTTGATATAATCTGTTTTTATTCCTCTTCCTGTATCCTGGCAACTGATTGTAATATTAGAAATATTTTTTCTAATATTATTAACACATCTTATATTTAAATTAATTTCTCCTGAGTCTGTATATTTTATAGCGTTACTTAGAAGATTATTTACTATTTCTTTTACGTGTATTTTGTCACCTACTAATTCATAGGGAATATCTTCTGCTATATCTAATTTAAATTTAATATTTTTATCTCCAATTCTTGTTGATGTAACCTTACACATTTTAGTTATTTCATCTACAAAATTATATGGGTTCTCTATTATTTCCATTTTGTCTGATTCTATTTTATTAAGGTCTAAAATATTACCAACTATTTCAAGAAGTGTTTGAGAAGCGTTTTGAATATCATTAGTGTCTTCTACAACTTCTTTTGGTACTTGTTCTTTGTAACTTGCAATATCTTCTGATAAGCCTACTATAGCGTTAAGTGGGGTTCTTATTTCATGACTCATGCTTGATAAGAAATCAGATTTTGCTCGATTTGCTTTTTCTGCTTGGTCACGCGCTAATTCTAATGATGTGACCATTTTTAAATCGGGATTTTCGATAAAGAAGTACATTATTGTTAAAATTATAGTATGAAGAGATGTTATTACTAATATTCTTTTATCAATAAACTGAGTTAAACTACATACTAATCCAAATAATAGTATTGCAAGTAATATTGCGTATTGCTGTCTTGTTTTAGTCTTTTTTTTAATTATAGATATAATACTTCTTAACAACCACCAACCTATTAGAAGAGCAGATACAATAAATAATATATCAATACTTTTTCCATAAGTATAGAAACTACCGTTTTTGTTATAAATATAAATTGGAAAAAAGAAGATTAAAAAAGTTAAAACTAAATATGGTATTATAGATAATAATAAAACCTTTTTAAATTTTTCTTTTACATTAAAATTTTCTAATCCATAATTTTTATTAGTTAACAATGATATATATAAATTCATTCCTAAATTAAATGTTAATATATATAAAACATATGATTTTAAGATTACAATTTTTAAGGTTGGGTTAATGTTTGCAATTATTATTACTGCATAACAACCTAATTCTAGTAATAAACCTACTATATTTAAAATCATCAGTCCAATTAATATTTTATTTTCAAATATTTTAATCCTTTTTTTAGAAAAATAAACAACTAAAAATAAAACTATATAAAATAATGCGGATATTGGAAATCCTATAAATGTCATATTATACCTCCTCATAGTTTATATACATTATACTTTCTTTGAAGAAAAAAGACAATATTTTAACAATATTATCTTATATTTTCATTTCTAGTTTTTTTACTTTTTCAATTTCATTATCTGTTTTACTTTCTTCAGTATCTAATGAAGTATGTATAATTCCTTGATCAGTTACTTGAATATAATCTTCTGTTTCATATCTTAATGTTTCATAATCTCTTTTTCCACTAATTGGACTTGTTGGAAATTTTTCTCTTAATTTATAAGCAAATGGAATTGCTTCTTCATTAGATAAATTAGAAATACATTCTTCATTAATTAATGTTAGAATTTCTTGAGATAATTGTTCTGCATTTTTTTCTAGAACAATATGTGCAACTGGAACTTTTTTTCCATCAATAGTTAATGGAACTAATTCGCATTCTTTAACATATTTGTTATCTGCAATCATATTTTCTATATCAAATAAATAAACTATATTCCCTTTAGAGTCAGTAAATGAATCTGTGCTTCTACCCATTACATTGTATGCACCATTTTCATCAACTGTTGCTATATCTCCTGTATTACCCCAAATAACACCATTTTCATCTTTTTCAAAAAATTTAGATGTTGCTTCTGGATTATTGATATAACCTTTCATAATTGCAGGTGTTGCAATTTTTATAATTCCTTTTTCATTAACTCCTACAGGTTCGTTAGTTATTTGATTAACTATTTTAGCTTCTACAAATGGCATTAAATAACCTGATTCATTTGTTCTGTCTTTAATATCCATATTAAACATTGTCATAGTACCAAATTCACTCATTCCGTATCCTATAATTATGTTACTTTTAACTCCAGCTTTTCTCATTTTTTCATTTATTTGAGTTGCTAGTTTTTTAGGTAGAGGTTCTCCTCCTGTAAATGGCATATCTAAGAATGATAAACTTCCATCTTTTATATCTTGATCTAATAAACTTATGTAATGTCCTAAAGAACCTACAACTATATTAGGTTTATGTTTTTGTAAATCTTTTAAAAATGTTTGAGCATTATACAATGGTTGCATAACATTTGTACATCCAAATGCTAATGGAGTATTTATACAATGTGCTATACTTGTTCCATACATAGGTGGTATTAAAACTAGGTTTCTATCACCTGTTTTTGAACCAAAACCATCTTTAGCATCATAGATAGAAATCATATTATTAAATGAGTCATTTGTTAAAATTACTCCTTTTGGATTTCCAGTTGATCCACTTGTATATACTATTGCACTATCTTTTTGTTCTACAAATTCAGGTGAAATAATTTCTTTTCTAGAATTACTTCCTAATTTTTCAAAATCTGGATAAGATATGTAATCTATTCCTGATATAATTTGATCCTTTTTTAAATTCTTTCTTCTTATTAATGTTCTATATAAGAATGATGATTTTTCAGTTATTGAAGAAACCATTATTTTTTCAACATTTGTTTCTTTTATTGCATCTTGTAGCATTGGATAGAATCTATCCAAAACTATTAATAGTTTAGAATTTGTTTCATTAATATATTTTTTACTATTAATTTTAAAATAATTTGGGTTTACTAATTGCGTAACAGCTCCTATTCTATTTAAAGCATAAAAATGAGCCATACTATCTACGGTTCCAGCCATACACATAGTAACGATATCTCCATTTTTTACATCTAGTTCAATATACCCTTTTGTTAGGCAATCAACTAATTCAAAAAAATCTTTGTAAGATAATTTACTACCAAAATTTTCAAATGCAGTTACATTTAAATTTCCCTTATTTCTGTTTATAATATTTTCAGTTACAGTACTTTTATTTAATTCATTCATTTATATTATTCCTCCTCATAAATTAAGTGATATGATATCATACAAAAACGACTTTGTCAATTCCTTGTTTATTTGTAAATGGAATTACTTTCATTACATTTTGAATACTTAATTAGTTTATATTAGAAGACCAGCAAAAACACCAGAATAAATTCTAGTGCTATAAAAAGTAAAACAAACCAATTTTTTATATTTTCAGTATTATCTTGTTTTGACTAAATAGAATTTTCTATAAATATTTTATCTAATTTTTCTTTTATTAGTTCTCTATTAAATGGTTTTGCGATGTAATCAGTGAACCCCTCTTTTATATATTTTTCTTTTGATCCTGATAAGGCATCAGCTGTAAGAGCAATGACAGGTATTTTGAAATCAGGATTTTCTTTTAATTTTGCAAGAGCTGCCTCTCCACTCATGTTAGGCATCATTATATCCATTAAAATTAAATCATATTCATTTCCGTTTATTACTTTTTCTAAGCATTTTAATCCATCAGTTGCTTCATCTATTTCAAATTTAAAAGTAGACAATGCTCTTTTGGCAACTTTAATATTTAAAAGATTGTCATCTACTATTAATATTTTTTTATTTTCATAATTGTTATTAATATTAGAAGTAATAACTGTTGAGGTTTCATTTATTGGTCTTTCTTTTTTACTTATTTTTTGTGTTATTTCAACAATAAAGATTGACCCTTTTCCAAACTGACTATTGACATTAATTTTTCCACCCATCATATCAACTAAAGATTTTGTTATTGCAAGTCCAAGACCTGTTCCTTCAGTGGTGGTATTTTTTTCAATATCTAGTCTTTCAAATCTATTAAATAATTTGTTGATATAATCTGTTTTTATTCCTCTTCCTGTATCCTGGCAACTGATTGTAATATTAGAAATATTTTTTCTAATATTATTAACACATCTTATATTTAAATTAATTTCTCCTGAGTCTGTATATTTTATAGCGTTACTTAGAAGATTATTTACTATTTCTTTTACGTGTATTTTGTCACCTACTAATTCATAGGGAATATCTTCTGCTATATCTAATTTAAATTTAATATTTTTATCTCCAATTCTTGTTGATGTAACCTTACACATTTTAGTTATTTCATCTACAAAATTATATGGGTTCTCTATTATTTCCATTTTGTCTGATTCTATTTTATTAAGGTCTAAAATATTACCAACTATTTCAAGAAGTGTTTGAGAAGCGTTTTGAATATCATTAGTGTCTTCTACAACTTCTTTTGGTACTTGTTCTTTGTAACTTGCAATATCTTCTGATAAGCCTACTATAGCGTTAAGTGGGGTTCTTATTTCATGACTCATGCTTGATAAGAAATCAGATTTTGCTCGATTTGCTTTTTCTGCTTGGTCACGCGCTAATTCTAATGAAGCAACCATTTTTAAATCGGGATTTTCGATTGTAAAATACATTACAACACAAATTAATGTCTCAAAATAAGTCATTAATAATATTTGTGGATAAAATAATTGAATAAGCGAAGAAATATTTCCTATTATTAAAAATAATATAACAGGTAAATATCTTTTGTCTTTAATATTTTTATGATGTATTATTAATGTTACAGCCATTACTGTCATGGCTATCGCAGCTATAAAATAAGTAAAATAAACACTTAATCCAGAAGTATATCTTATAGAGAAATTATCTTTTATAATTATATCTATTGGTAGTATTGCTAAAATAATAATAATAACAGCATAATAACATAAAAAAAGCGGTATAAGTTTAAGATTTATAATGTTGTCTTTTTTTGCCATACAAAATACATAATAAGCCATTACTGAAATCCAAACAATTAAATACAACAAATATGATTTATATATTAGTGTACTTATAAATGGATGAGTTAAGTATATATTTGATGCATAAGTACATAGTATTTCTATAATTAATCCAATAAAATTAGATATTATTAATGTATTAAATATCCATGTTTCTTTACTGTCTATGTGTCCTTTTTTATAAAATAAAATTATAATAATTAAACTAAATGGAATTGCACACAAAGGAAAGAAAATACCTGTTCCCATATTATCACCTCAAAATTTTTCTTAATAAAGTATATCATGAAAAAAGAAATAAACAAAGTTATTTAAGTTGATTTGAAAATAATTAATTAGCAAAAAAAAGATATCAGATTATAATTCTGAAATATCTTTTTTCATAATTACTATTTTTTGATTATCTTTTTAATTTTTTCATTAGATAGTATTTGTTTATTTTCAGCGTCCTTTTCTAAAAATGGATAATCAATTTTTTCTGTTCCTTGTCTTCTTGGAAGATTATCCACGAATTCAATATCAGAAGGTACTTCATACCATTTTAATTGTTCAACTTCACCAGTTGAAGATTTAATAGAACTATTAAATGCATTAAATATTTCTTCTTTTGTTTCTTCGCTTGGAACAATTCCATCATTCAATACAATATACGCTTTATTTTTATATAACATATCATTATCTGGTACTTTTACAATTGCACATTCTTTAATAGCATCTAAATTAGATATCATTAACTGAACATGATCACAATAAACTTTGTTTAATGTTGATATAATATAAAATCTTGATTGTCTTCCTGTTAAAGTAAAGTATCCATCTTTATCAATGAATCCCATTGTTCCAGTTTTAAAATATGTCTTACCATCTCTAGTAAATTTTGCTTGTTCTGTTGCCTCTGAGTCTTTAAAATATCCTTTAAATACATGATGTCCAGAAACACAAAGTAATCCTTCTTCATTATATTTTTTTTCTTCCATAGTGTCTTCATCTACTACCATGGCATCAGTTCCAACAAGTATTCTTCCAACAGTTTCTGGTCTAATTACTATACCAGTAGAATCTGTTCCACAACTTACTGTTTCTGCATTACCAGATCCATTTCCCATTTCAACATTTTTAGCTCCGTGTTGTTCAAAAAAATCAACACCAGTTTTAGAATGACTAGGTGTTAAAAAGTCACCACCTGAAACGAACTGAGAAATTGAAGATAAATCTTGATTTTCAGGAACATTTTTCATGATTAAATCAAGAAGTGCTGGACTTCCAAATACAATATTTGGATTCTTTTTTAAATATTTGCTAATTGTTTCTTTTGACATATTAGGTGCAAGGATTGCAGTTTTGTTACTCATAAGAGTTAGCAGTGTTGAAGTTGCAAACCCATAAGGATACATAAATGGAACGCATACTAAAGTTCTATCTCCACTTAAAGCGGTAACATTACTTGTGTTTTTCATATAGATTCCAGATGCTAAAACATTTTTGTTTGATAACACTACTGCTTTTGGTTTTCCTGTAGAACCACTTGTAAACAATATTAAAGAATCGTCATTTCCATTATTACTAGAAATGCCTTTCTTTTGAAAATTAGCAATACTTCCTAAACTATTAAAGTCAATTAAATCGTCAGAAGATGTTACATGATAATCACCTTCTAATGATAAATTATTTATATTCTTTTTATTTAATGTAATTATATGTTTTACATCAGTATTTTTCTTAAATCTTAAGTTTTCTTCTTTTGTTTTATCAAAATTTATGAATACTGGAGATTCAAATAAATTTAAATACTCCTCAGTTTCTTCTGGTGCTGCTCCTCCATTTAAAAATGTAGTTACTGCACCTATTCTATTACAAGCCATAAAAGATGCTACCGCTTGATAAAAATTATCCATAGAAATAGCAACTATTTGTCCTTTTTTGACACTTAGTTCTTTTAAAGCTCTTGAAATTGTAACTGCGTCGTCAATTAACTGTTTATAACTTGCTGTTATATCTAAACAATCAATTGCTGTTTTATCTTTACAAAAACTATTAAGTAATTTTATGGTGTTATACACACTCATATTTGGTATTAATGGATGCTTTGAAAAAAACGGATAATTATTATTTTGTGGTTTATCAATTGATGGATATCCTGTTAAATTATTGTTCATAAAAAAAATTCCTCCTCTGAAATTAAACTATATATTAACATAATAATATAAACTTGTCAAACTTTTATTTAAAATGATAATCTATTAACTAAATATTTGATATTTTTTTATGCTATAAAAGAATAAAATTGAAACAGAAAAAAATAGATGTTTTGAAATATATCAAATCCTATCTATTTTAACTTAATTAAATTTTTCAAGTTATCTTATTTTTCAGATGTATCTTGTTTATCTTTTGTTCTTTCTTTTGAAGCTTTAATTATATCTTTTTCATTTGTATTTTTTGATAATAAATGACTAGTTATTTTAATAATAACAAAAACTACTACTACTACTGCAAAAATTGCAAAAATTAATTCAAATTTACTCATTATTTTCTTCCTTTCTAATTTATTAAGTCGTGACTAAGTTCATAGTTAATCACAAAACTTTTAATTGGTTTTTTATTTAGTTCTTCAATTTTTTTATTATTGTCTTCGATTTTTTCAATGACATAAGTTATGTCATTATCGTATAAATAATCTATTAATGGTATTTGATTAGAAGCAGGTTCAAAGTATTCCTCTTCTCCTTCATCTTTTTTGATTTCTTTATCTATTAGATCACTTGCAATGTCCGCTACTAGGAGAGATTCTTGCATAATATAAAGATTAGCGTAATGCTTAAAGTCAGGATAATCTGAAACAATAATATAATTTTCTATTCCAATCATATCTAGTTCATCAGATATACGCATTGCAAATGCTTGACATGTTCCTCTTTTATCTTTTTTTGTTCTCATTATATTTTTAATATAAATTTCATAAGCATCTAATTTCATTTTTCCATCGTTTATTTTTTCGCGAATGGCATATTTTTCGTCATAAGTTGATTCATTTAGTATTTTATCATAAACTACCATTACTTCATTTTTAGGTTTTTTTAAAAGTTCTGTAATTTTTGTCATCAACTCTATATTTTCTCCATATTTTACAATTATTTGGTCGGGTGTTAATATTTCTTTTTTATCTTCGATTGTTAGTTTTATTTCTCTGCTGTTTATCCAATAAACTTCCATAACATCCTCTCCTGTTTTAAAATCTTAAGTTTTTTATATCTTCTAAATCAATTCCATAAATCTCTTCGTAAATATCATTAATTCCATAAGTTGTTGTTCTATTAGTCATATTAAGTTTTTGAAATATGTTTCTAACTTCTTCTTCATTTCCTTCAAGACTTGCAAAGCGTGGAATCAAAGGCCACGATTCAAATGATATTTTAACATTATCTA
>JAVWTD010000025.1:0-8640 GCA_036667875.1 Bacilli bacterium | reverse complement strand
AAGATTATTGAGAGTACTGATAAAGTGTAGAAGGTTACTCTTTCTAAGGGATAATTATATTCTGATAATCTAAAGCACTTTAAGACAATTCTCTTTTGTTCTTTTAATAGATGACCATAAGGTTTATATTTGAATTTTTTCATTTCATCATTTTTGGGGATGTTATTATTAATGTACCATTCTTGTGATAATTTTAATGAATATGAATAATAAGCATAGACTATTAATATAAAAACAATACTTATTAATACATCTATTTTAGGTGTTATTAGTAATAAAAATATTAGGAGACTAGATAATATGATGGAATTTTTTTTAAACTTTTTATCTAAGAGAACAAAAGAATTATAAATTTTTCTTTTTTCTTTTAAATTTAAGTTTTGATAATTTTTTTTCATCTTTTAGTTCCTTTAATTTTTTTTGAATTTCTAGTTCTGTTCCATATAATTTTATTTCTTTTTTTGTTATTTTAATATTGTTTTTGTCAAACCATGATTTTACTTGAATCTCATGGGCTATGTACCATGTTATCGCTAATATTATTATTGGTACTACTATGTAACTGTTAACGTACTCACTAATGTAGTAACATACTATTATTATTGCTATTAGTATTGGAAAACTATATCTATTTTGGTTACTTGAAGCAGCGTGCATTCTTGATGCTATCTTTTTTTCGTTAAAGTCTAAATCTTTGTATTTTTTTTCCATTTTATTTCACCTTAATACAAGTATAGCACACAAAAAAAGAATAATAAATATTCTAGTAGTATTTTTTATGTTTTTCATTGATAACTATTTGGTATACTTCACTTATTTTTAATAATAATTTATTTTTAGCAAGAACTTCTATCCATTCGTTTGGAATTTCTTCATACCCATAAATTATACCCGCCAATAGTCCTGTAAGGGCTCCTACAGTATCTGTATCCCCTCCAAGATTTACTGAATATAATAATGCTTCTTTGAAGTTACTTGTGTTTAAAATTGTGTGTAATACAGATTCTAGGGTATCTACAATATATCCTGATGATTTTACTTTTATATTTCTAATGTCGTTTTTTAAAATATTGTTATAAATTTCAATAGTTTCTTTTGAGTAGTCAAAGTTAAGTATTTTAAGCAATGTATAACTTGTTTCTTTACTTTTACCTTCAAGAAGAAAAAGTGCATATTTAACAAAAAGGTAACATCCCATTTTACTTATTTCATGTTTATGGGTTAAACTTGATAGGTCATCAACATAGTTTTTAATTACAATATCTTTAAATCTTTTATCATCTAAATAATATACTAAAGGAAGCATTCTCATAAGTGATCCATTACCATTATCGTAGAGTGAGTCGAGTCCACACTTTCTAGGGTCTATAGATTCACTATAACTCATTACAGCTTTAAAGCAAGTTCTTCCTACATCAAACACTTCTTTATAAGGCGTATAAGCTGCATAATTTAAGAAATTTTGAAACTTAAGGGATATATCTTTATAGTCTATTTTATTTTGTTCTATAATTGAGTCAATTGTTGCAAGTACCATTGAGGTGTCATCTGACCATGTCCCTTTTTTAACATTATGTGTTCCATATTCAAGCATTTCAGTTACGGGTTTAATCTCAAGAACACTTCTATCTATAAATTCTACTGGAACTCCTAGGGCGTCACCTACTATGAAACCCATTAGTCCAGCCTTTACTGTTTTATCCATTCTACCACCATAAATTAATTATATCATAATATTCTTATTTTCTTTAAATTATTTTTAATCTAGAAAGTCATTAAAAAACAATAAACATTTAATTTATTGCTTTCTTTTTTGAATTTATAAAGTTTATAATTTCATCTGCTACTTCTTCTGAGGTTCTTCCTGCAATACATGTTGTGAATGTTGCTAATTCACCATTACATGGACTACTGATAAGATGCCAATTTAGTTTTGATAAATCAGACCCAACTGGAACTTTACCAATTTTATTAACTAAACGCCATGATTCATGCAAGTCAATATCAGGTAATAATAGTATAACATTGTTATATTTTTTTATTTCATTTGATACTTTCATAAACAATTCAGGATCTTCGTATACCGTTTGAGAAGCTTCAAATTTTATGATGGATTCTTCAGGAATGTTTGGTAAAAATTTAGAAACATGGTGTGCTTCAAATTGTTTCCAATACTTATATCTAGCTAGAATCCCTTCTTCCATTTTAAGTTTATTTGCATAATTTCTATCATAACCTAATTCGTAATAATATTTATCTCTACTATCATCTAAAGAGACTGTTGGCATGCTTGTTTTTTCGCTTAGTATTCTACTCAAACTTGATTTTCCAACACTTGGTGGTCCTATTAACAATATACTATTTTCAAAAACATTTCCCATAATCTCACCTACTATCTTTAATAATTATAACATATTCTTATTCTTTTTTGTAAAATTTTTATTATTTTTGACACTTTCCTCTATAAAGGACCTTTTTACTCGTGTATCTACTCATTGTATCTTTAATAAATTCCTTATTATTAAAATCTTTAAAAAAGAATTCTAAATCTTTTTCATTAAAAAATCTTTTATTATATCCTTCTGTTAGATAATAATTTTCTTCAATAAATTCTCCGCCAATTGCTCCATGATTAACATCTTCTACAGAGTTTACTCTAAATAATAGATATGAATCTTTTTTTAATACTCTTTTTATTTCTTTTAATATTTCTATTGTTTCAGTTTTACTAAAATAGTGTAAAGAGAGATCAGCAATTATTAGGTCAAGCGAATTTTCTTTAAATGGGAATTTTTTTCTTATGTCCATTTCTAGGGTGTTTGTATTTATTGTTTTCTTTACTGTTTGTAGGGCAACTACGGAATAGTCTGCTGATATACATTTAATATTCTTATCCTTTAAATAGAGTGTATTATTACCCATTCCACAGCCTAAATCTAATATGATTCCATTTCTTGCGGTTTCTATTATTTCATTATAATTAAGAAGCCAGTCATCATAAACTACTTTTTTGTCTTTATATAAAAAATGAATTTTATCCCAAATATTTTCCATTAACCGACCTTTGCAATGATAATTCCATCATTTGGTTCAAAGGAATAAGCTGTCAAATATCCTTCGTTTATTTTTAGGTTGTTAAATGTTTGAAATAATGTTTTTGATGGATTATTATTAACGTCTCTTTTATTGTCATAGTTAATTTCATAAGAATTATTTTTATAGTAAATATCTGTTATTACAGGAAACCCATTACTTGATGTAATTATTCTTATAAAAGCATCTTTATTATCTTCTATTTGTTTATTAAATCTTTTAAAATCATTTTCATTATGTAGTGTACTTCCGTCAACTACAAAATATCCATCTTCTATAGATTTTGCTATTGTATATTCTTCTTTTATTTCATCAAATAAAACAAAATTTTTATAAGTGTCATATTTAATTTTATTATTTACTATGTTGCAATAATTATTATTTTTAACTTTTAAATCTATATAATTTCCTTCTTTAATATAATAGTCTATCAAAGAAATATTTTGTGATTTATCATAAAAAACATAAGACAAACATGTTCCTGTTTCTAGTTTATTTAAGTATTTTTGAATTTTTTTATCTGTTGTTTTTGAATTTTTTAGTATCTTTATTTTTATTGATCCATCACTATTTTTTCCTTTATTTATAGAAAATGATGGGACTTCAATTTTAACTTTTTTATTATTCATTTTTACTTTTAAATATGCTTTATCCGTTAAATTATATCCAATTAATAGAATACATGAAAAGGTAATAACATATCCAATTAACACTTTATTTTTATCGGTAAATTGTTTAGAGAAAACATATCCTAAAAGTGCTATCGGCAAGATATTTGAGTGGTAGCCAATAAATATTAAACTACAAAGTATATCTATACATAAAAATATAAGGGTTATTGTTAATATAAGTTTCTTTCTTTTTATTTTTTTCATCTTATCACTCCTACTTTGATTATATCATATTTTATAAAAAAAAAACTTATCTAATAAGTTCTTTTGTTTAAATCTAATCCTTTTAATTGTAATTGTATAGATATTTGCTTAATTTGTGAACTTGAAAATCCTTTTTCTTTTAATTGGATTCTTTTTAATACCCATAAATCATTAACTGTTGTTATATCATTTTTTAATAATAATTCATGTATATCTTTATTAAAATTAAGCAAACTTATATCTTTATTAGTCTTCATTTATTTTATTGATAATTAATTCTTGAGTTTCTTCAAAAGATAGATTTAATACTATAGATATTTCGTTGTAAAGGGCTTTTTCTGCTTTCTTTAGGAATGTAATATCTCTTTCACTGATTTTTTTCCCGTTTATTTCTCTTTCTTTGTTTCTAGCAGTTGCTATTTTAATGATTTTAATTAAATCATTATGTTTCCCGGATTTATACAATGCTTTATATATATTTTCGATTGATTTCTCACTTGTTGCATCTAATTCGACTCCTGGGATACTATTAATTAAGTCTTCTGCTTCTTTTATACTTATTAGACTTCTTAAATATCCTAAGTTATTGTCAGTTGGTAATTCTATTTTTAATGAGGAATCATTGATAGGGCTAAGCATGTAATAATCCGTGTTTTGTAAGTGATCTTTTTTTATTTGCTTAACAAGGCAAATTTCATTTTTATACGCTATATAGTCTCCTTCTTTAAACATTATTTCCCCTCCTAACCGTTTAAAAAAAACAAGTTCGCTAAATACCTGGACAAAATGCCAACGCTAGCTACCCGTTGTAATTATATTATACCATTTTTTTAATAATTATGTAAGGGTAAATCGGGAATAGTCACCAAAACTCGAATGAAAAGTTAAAATGACTAGCAAAATAATGAATAATCAGTTAAGTAGTGCTAACATCGTATACTATAAATTTGCATTTTACCAAAATAATATTATTATAATAAGTAAGTAACCATAATACATTTGACCCAGAGAATATAACTTTGTGATAAAATTAAAAAAAGAAGTAAAATAATTACATCTTCTTTCATTTTTTATTACATTTTTGAAGTAATTATATTTCCATCATCAAATTCGAAGACCTCATCTGCAAGATTTATTATGTCTTCTCTAATATGTGATGCAATTATAATGATTTTATTTTTTTTCTCTTCCTTTAATATTTCCCTTATGATACCTGCAGTTTTATTTTCAATCCCGTTTAATGGTTCATCTAAAATTATAATTTTAGGATCTTCCATTAAAACTTGAACTATTCCTAGTTTCTGTTTAGTTCCAAGCGAATAGTGACAATATTTTTTGTCTAATTCTTTATCAATATTTAATTTTTTACACCAATTAATAATTTCATTATCTGAAATTATATTTTGAATATCAGCTAAAATCTTTAAATTTTCATATCCAGTCAAATCAGGTAAAAAACAAGGCTTTTCAATTAATGCTCTTGTATCTGGAGGATACATGTTTTCTTTTATGATGTTAATACCATCAAAAAGTATTTCTCCTTCAGTAGGCTTATAAAATGCACAAAGCATTTTTAAAAAAACAGTTTTCCCTGAACCATTTCTACCTATTAATCCGTAAATTCTACCTGGTTTTAATTTTAAATTAATATTTTTTAACACTTCAACTTTTCCAAATGATTTTGAAACATTTTTAATTTCAATCATAATTAAACCTCCTTTATCCGTTTTTTTCAAATATAGTGTATATATTCTTTTTAATAATAAATCTTAAAAAATAGTATAATATAATATTTAAAATTAGAAATATAGATATTTTGTTTATATTACCAACTATACTAAATTTAAACAAATATAAAATAATAATAGAAGCAAATACAAAAATGGTATTTAAATATTTGTTTTTCACAGCACATATTAATAGAATCACAAGATAAGATATTAGTAATGAATATTCAAAATCTAAAATAAAGTATAAGATGTAATTTTTATCAATTGATATGTAATTTGATGACACCACATAAGTAATCATGTACGAGATTGCTTTATAAATAAACAACAAAAATATAATTGAAAAGTTTTTATATTTCCACCAATTAACAGAAGTCATTCTTAAATAAATATTGCATAAACCATTTTTATGTTCATTAAAGAATAAATTCAACATCAAAAATACACTTAGCATTAAATTATAAAAATAGAAAGTGGTTTCCATATATGTTGAATTTTTATTGTAGTTTATCCCCATAATAGCAAACATTGGATTATCAAATACAGTCGAAATCAAAAAATTAATTAATAAAAATAAAATCAATATTATGAAATGAAATATCAAGTATTTTAATAGTTTTCTTTTAACCAAATCATAATCATTAAAGAAAATGCTCTTCATCTAATTTCCTCCCATTTTTATTAAATATTACAAATTTTATTAAAATTATTCCTATAATTAATACAATGCCTACAAATGCTATAAAGCACTCTAATTCATTAGCAAAACTATTATATTTTTTCATTCTAATATAACCAGCAAAGAATAAACTAAAATCTTTAACAATAGAGTCTAAACATATCTCTCTTATTGTCATATAAACATATACGATATTTAGTATTAATACAGTTTTAGAATTTATTAAAAATACAAACACTAAATTAGTAAATGAAATTAATTGAGTAATAATAAATGTTTTAATAATATTATATATTAAATAATAAATATCATTTATATTATAAAATAAGTAATTTCCTGAAAAAGAAGTACTAGGTTTGAAATTACCTATTATAATTAGAATAATTAAAGTTACTGAAAATAATATGGTATTCGAAATAAAAATCGTTAGAAAAACATTATTAAATAAATCATGTTTTTTCTTTAATCTTATTTTTACAAATGTATTATTAAGAATTTGATACATCAAATAAAAATTAGTAACTAAAATTGATAAAATAAAAACTCCTGAAAAAAACCAACTATAATTTAAAATATAGTTAAATCTCATAATATAACTAGAATCTAATTGACCTATAACTGCATATCCATAAAAACACATTATAATTAAAAAAATTAAAATTATATTAAATACATAAGAATTCAAAAATTCTTTAATTGTGGAAAAAATATATTTTTTATTCATTGGAAATAATCACCTTCTCTTTATCACAATATGATTTGAAAAGAAAAAATCCACTTCCCAAATTTAAAATCAACATTATTATAGACATTAAAATGACATCGCAACCATAATCATAAGACCAGTAATTAGAAAATGATAAACAATTAAACCATATTCCACTTCTTGTAATTATAGCCAATAGATAAGACAAAAAATTTTCTAAAATGATTAATAACAAATAATACGATAAGTATGCACCAACAATTGTGACAATATAATTATAACCTTTTTTTATAAATAGCATTACCCAATTAGTTAAAAAAACTCCATATAAGAATATATTAAAAATGTATCCGATTATAAAAAAGTAACCGTATTTAACTGTATTTGCATTATTAGAACCCTCAAAAAATATTAATTGGTCTTTTAAACTTGTATTACAATAGCATATACATATAATAAAAAAAATGGTCAACACAATAGGAATTACTAAAGAATATTTATATATCGAACATATTTTTGACTTTATATATTCTTTATAACCTTCCCTCATTAACATGTTTTTGTAAAAACCATTTGAAAGTTCTTTATAAATTGAATATGAACTAAGAAAAAAGATTAATATTGGGAACAAATAATAGATTGCTCGAAATTCTTCATACAAAATTGTACTATAAAAAAATTCAATAGAGTTTTCAGATTTGGGAGCACCTTCTAGTATAGCATCCCTACATCTTTCTTTTCCGTAAGGTATACTATCTTCAAAATTATCATCATTTTTACAATTATATATAAATGTTTCATATATTGTATCAATTTTATTTTTTTCATTAACTCTCTTAACGAAAGGGAAAATAAGCCAAATTGTAATTAATATAATTACTATAAACATCACTTTATTATTATTTTTCATATTTAACCTCACACCATAATAATGTAGAAAAAGGAAATAGTTTATTTATAAATCATATGTCCAAGTTCCAGAATATTTTGTTTCATTTGAATAATCAGTATTTGTTCTTATTTGTAAAATGTGTGATCCAGGAAATAATCCATAACCAATAGACGCACTATTTGGTAAAGTATCAGTTCCAACTGAACTTATAGTTTTCCAAGGACTTGTTAAAACAACTCCAGTCCCATTGTCAGTGATACTTACATTAATTGCTCTAAAATTGTCTAAAGGTAATCCAGTTGCACTTTTGCTATATATAGATTCAAGTTTTTGAGAGCCGTAAGTAGTTTTATTAATAGTAGTAGAATTAGGCGTACGATGAATCGGTAAAACGATTTGCGAAAAATATTTTGCACTAGTAGCAATTGCTCCGCTAACCGACAAAACGCACGAAATTCCTAATATTATAAATAATATTTTAATTTTTCTCATATTTCCTCCTATAATTTTTTAACTATTCCTTTTCCCTACATTTGAAAACAAATATAATATCTATTTTCAACATCATTATAGCACTAGTACTACATAATGTAAAGAAGTTTTAGTTACCATTTACACATAACTTTAAATTTCACTTAATTACTAAAACAGCTTTCTTAACTCAT
>JAVWTD010000024.1:0-17881 GCA_036667875.1 Bacilli bacterium | reverse complement strand
TTGTTTATAAAAATCATTAATTCTTCCATTAGCCATATCAATCACGTATCCTTTAGGTAATAATTATACTATATATAATAAATTAAATATAGTCTTATATTTTTCGGAAAATTATAGTATTATTATTATAAAACTAAAAAAGATAGACTTAACTATCTATCTTCTTGACTGAACTGTAACAAAAAAAGGTTACAGTTCCTTGACTGAACTGTAACTATTTTTGACCAATTTCCAGTTACATAAGTTATTTTTTTCATTCTATTCACTCACCCTTTGTTACATTATAGCATAAAATACTTTTTTCTTACTAGTCATTTGAATTAGTAAAGAGAGCCTTAAATTTTACTGTAGTTGCATTTAAACATACAAATTTGCATTTACTTATTCAAGTAACCGTTGCTTTATAAAGTGTTACTTATTTTAAAAAGATTTTATCTAATTTTTCTTTTATTTGTTCTCTATTAAAAGGTTTTGATATATAATCTTTAAATCCTTCTTCCAAATATTTTTCTTTTGCACCTGATAAAGCATCAGCTGTTAGAGCAATGACAGGTATTTTGAAATCAGGATTTTCTTTTAGTTTTGAAAGTGCGGTCTCTCCACTCATGTTAGGCATCATTATATCCATTAGAATTAAATCATATTCATTACCAATAATAACTTTTTTTAAGCACTCTATTCCATCTTTTGCTATGTCTATTTCAAAGTTGAAAGATGATAATGCTCTTTGTGCAACTTTTATATTTAAAGCATTATCTTCTACTATAAGGATTTTTTTGTTACTATAATCTACTTCATGTTTAGAATTTGTTTTGTTAGTAAAGGAATCTATATTAATATCTTTTTTTTCTTTGCTTATTTTTTGAGGGATATTAACAATAAATAATGATCCTTTACCAAATTGACTTTTAACATTTATTTTTCCATCCATCATTTCAATAAGTGATTTTGTAATTGCAAGACCAAGACCTGTTCCTTCGGTTGTTGTATTTTTTTCTATATCAAGTCTTTCAAATTTATTAAATAATTTATTTATGTATTCTTCTTTAATTCCCCTTCCTGTATCTTTACAAGAAATAATTATATTCGATATATCTTTATTAAAATTATTAAGACATTTTATGTTTACATTTATTTCGCCTTGTTCCGTATATTTTATGGCGTTAGATATTAGATTATTTAATATTTGTTTGATGTGTATTTTATCTCCAATTAGTTCAAAAGGAATATCTTCTGCTATTTCAAGTTTAAAATTTATATCTTTGTCTTCTATTCTTATTTTAGAAATATTATATATTTTTTTTATTTCTTCGACTAGGTTATAAGGGCTATCAATAATTTCCATTTTTTCTGATTCAATTTTATTAAGGTCTAAAATATTACCAACTATTTCAAGTAGTGTCTGTGAAGCATTTTGAATGTCAATGGTGTCTTCTACTACTTCTTTTGGTACTTGTTCTTTATAACTTGCTATATCTTCTGAAAGGCCTACTATAGCATTTAAAGGGGTTCTTATTTCATGACTCATACTTGATAAGAAATCAGATTTAGCTCTATTTGCTTTTTCTGCCTCATTTTTTGCTAATTCTAGTTGATTAATCATTTTAATGTCCGGGTTTTCTATTGTGTGAAACATTATAAATAATACTAAAAATTCCATTATTGTTGTAACCGTAATATTTGGATATATTTTTTGAACAAACGCAATAATTAAAGTTAAAACAATAAATAAAGAAATTGGCAATAATTTTTTAAATTCTATAATTTTTTTGTTTTTTATGCAAGGAATTAACCATATTATCATGGTTATTGTTGAACAAACGTATACAAAATCAACTGAAGGTCCTACTGCAAATCCTTTTCCTGTTTCGATTGGTAAAAGAATAACTCCTAAAAAACATATTCCAAAAATTATATAAGAAATTGTTTTTAGTTTCTTATAATAATTAATATTATTTTTCTTGCTTGTTACATAACTTATTGTATAAATATACAATGTAATATATAACAAAAACAACATTAAATAAGTTAAATATGCCTTTGTAAAAATATGTGCTATTGTAACACTAGTTTCAAAATTAAAACCAATATAAGAACTAATAAGTTCAATAATTAGACCAATTAGATTCAAAATTAATAATCTTGAATAAATTTTTGTCTCTCCTGTTTTAATATGTTTTTTAGTAAAGTATAAAATATTTAATACTAATGAAAAAACAAGAGTACATATAATAAAATGAGTAAACATCATATAACACCTCTATAATAACTTCTATTATAATAAAATTATAACATTAAAATAAAAAAAAACAAATAAATTATTTGCTCTTTTTTAAAATCTTAATATTTTCTTCTTCTTTTGTTTTTCCTAATAAGTCATTACATGAAATACATTTTTCATCCATTGATTCTGCTGTTAGTTCAGTTATACTTCTTTTTCCACTTGGATCTAGAGGAAATGATTCTTCGAATCCTCTTAATCTAAAATATATTTTACTTAAAGTAGCATCATCAAATATTGAATTCAATCTGTTTGCACAACTTTTAATGATTTCTTCTTTTTTTCCATATTTATTACATTGTAATTCAATATGACAAACGAAGACATCTTGAACAGGTTCTGTAACTGTACATGACATTATGTTTTTTGTATCAGCACATAATGTATCTTCAATAAAATAACAAGGTGCAAGTGTTCCATCTTTTAATGAAACATTTTTAATTAAACGACCTTTCATTTTTACATTTCCCATTTTGTCTGATTTAATTGAATTTTGGCATAATTTTAACCATTTTTTACCAAAGGCATCAGTTATATATGCTTTTTCATTTAATGTTGTATCAACATATTCTGTCATGTTACAAGGACTGTTAGCTACTAATAATCCTGGTTCTCCAACATCACAGTACTTTCCTTCGTTATTTAATACTTCTAAATCAACAAAGTCATAAGGTATTAAACCTATTTTATCTTTTTTTAGTATATAGTTTATTTTTCTATCTTGCCATGCTTTATATAAAGTAACAAAAATTCCACTACTTTCAGTTGTTCCACCACCCATTGAAAATGCTATAGGCGCTAGTGGAAATGGTAATTTTTCTGTACCAAATGAATGCTTTCTAGATGTAGCATTAAAGAATTTTTCTTCTCCTGGTGAACAAGCTTCACCAGTAACTATTGGAAGCATTAAATATGGCATTTTAATTTTATTCCATTCTTTATCATAATTAAGCAATTTGCATAAATGTACCCAAAATCCTGCTGATGAACAGACAAAATTTGGTTTATTAATTAATAAAGAATATGGAAAGAATTCTTTGTTGTAAAAAGGTTCAGGCATTATAGTACTATTACAATGTAACGAGTCTGATATACCACATGATAATTCCATATGTGTATATGTTGGAATGTGTGCTTGAACTTTTATGTCTTTCATTGCGGGCATTCCTGAAATATCAGAATCTTTAAATCTTGATAAAGTAATATAACTACGATTTGATTGTCTTATTGCTTTTGGACAACCTGGACTTGTTGTTCCACTTGTGTATGTTATACTACAAATATCATCTAATGTACAATGTTCTATTACTTGTCCATTATATTTTTTTCCTTCATTTAAGAAGTCTTCTTGTGTAATTATTTTGTTATTTTCTTTTATGTAATTTCCAACTTTATCTTCAATTTTATGAAATTTAGAATCAATTGGTTCAAATGGATTAACTTTATTTCCATTTTTATCTGTTATAAATGAATCAGTTAAAGAACTCATTACAATATTTTTGATATTAGATTCTTTAATAGTTTCTTCTACTTCATTATATAAGTCATCAGTAACAAACATAGTATTACTTTTAGAATTATTTATAATAGAAATTAAATAGTTTTTATCAAACCAATCACCTACAGGGTGAATAGTTGCCCCTATAAAAGATGTTGCTAAAAATAAGTAAATGAATTCTGGTGTATTTGACATACATGCAAGTACTTCATCTCCTTTTTTAAATCCCATTTCTTTTAGTGAGCGTGCATACATATAAACTTTAGAGTACATTTCTTCATAAGATATTTTATTTCCTCTATAGTTTATTGCAATTTTATTTTTTGAACTTTCATTCTTTTTAAACATTTCAATTGCCCATTGATTATTATGATTTTTTTCAAGGTCAATTAAAGCATTGCGAGTGTTTTTCTTTACTCCTTCTTTTATTGGATACGGAGTATCACATTCTTTTTTTTGTAAGTTAAGTATTTCATTTAATAATAATTGATAATTTTCATTCATATAGATTATCCTCCTCATAAAACGGGATTATTTTACCATAAAAAAAAATGATAGTCAAATTCATGTGAATTAGTTTATAACAAAAAAATTAGATGCTAGTATATCTAATTTTTTAAAAAATAAAGAAACCTTTTAGCAAACTTAAATATTATTATTTCATTTTAGAAATTGTACCATTATCAAACTTATATGATATATTTGCTAAATTTTCTATATCCTCTTTTATATGGGAAGCAATTATTACTATTTTTCCATTTTTAGCTTCTTCTTTTAATATTTTTCTCAATTTTTGAGCAGTTAAATCTTCTATGCCATTAAATGGTTCATCGAGTATTATTACTTTAGGATTTTCCATTATTACTTGTGCAATGCCAAGTTTTTGTTTCATACCTAAAGAATAAATTTTATATTTTTTATCTTTTTCTGTAACCAAATTTACTTTTTCTAAAGCATCTAAAATTTCCTTATCACCAATTATATTTTGTATTGAAGCCAACATTTTCAAATTTTCAAATCCAGATATATCAGGTAAAAATGATGGTTTCTCAATCAATGCTCTTGTATCAGGTGGAAAAATATTCTCTTCAAATATATTTACACCATCGTAAAGAACTTCTCCACTACTAGGGGAATAAAAGTTACAAAGTATTTTCAAAAAAACACTCTTACCACTACCATTTCTACCTATTAACCCATATATTTTGCCTTCTTCAAATCTGACACTAATATCATCTAATATTTTAATACCTTTAAAATTTTTTGATAAATTCTTAACTTCTACTACCATTTTATAATCTCCTTTCAAGTAAATGACTTCTTTTTAATTTTAATAATTTTAATAACCAAATTTCTGTTAATATTAACATTACAATTAATAAAATAAAGGGAATTTTTAATAATACCACTATAACAAATAATGTACAAAAAATAACATCTTTATTTTCACAATATATAAATGATAATAAATGCAAATTAGACACGAATATAAAAAATATACATTGATAAAACATTATATATAAATAATGGAAATTTATTGTTAAAAAACTAAATAGAGATGAAATAATTATAAATCTTATAATCGTATATACAATTATTATTATTGCTATTGAAATATTCTTATATAACAACCAATTTTTAATATCTAACCTTAAAAATATATTTGCTTTTCCTAATTTAACGTCATTGATAATTGTCACGTATATTAACATCAGATAAACAATAATATTTATACAAGATATTATTGTTAATATCCAATTTGTACTATTTATTTCAATATTATAAGAAAAGAAATTTTCTAACAATAAATTAGTTACCGGAAAATTAGTTAAAATTGTAATAACTCTAAATAATAACAATGGAATTAGATACAATACACAGGAATACAATAATACATGTTTTATTGAATTAAAGTCGTTTTTTAAAATATAATTCATATTAATCTCCTATAACTTTTATTTTTTTAATTGTAAATAATGATAAAAGATACAAAATGAAAAAACTAATGCAAAAGTATATTCCAAAAAAGGATAACTCTAAAATAAATGATGAATAACGATGAACCACGAAATAATCCCAATAAAATATTTGAAACTTTCCAAATGAATTAACGTAAACATCATTATAAGGTGCTATAAATAAACATAAGACCATAATAACTGATATAATAATGGCTAAATTTTTATTTAAATTTTTATTTATTATTAAAAACATTATTGTCAACAATTCAAATAATAATAATTTTTTTACAAAAATAAATATAGTATATATTATTGTTGAAACCCCATAATCAGGTATAATTACAGAATTTATAGGTTTTGCAAAAAAATTTAAACCAGTGAATAATAAAATATAATTAATAATAACAATAATTAGATTTATAATTAGAACTATTTTTATCAATTCTATAAAATACTTTTTTTTACTTTTATATCTTATTATAATATTTCTATAATCTTCATATATTTTCAAAGTATTTAATGTGGATAATAACAATACAGCAACTATTAAAGTGTTATATGTAAATAAACTATTTACATTTATAAAAGCATTTAGATACTCCATATTTGCAGAATATTTTCCTATCATAAAAAAATTTAAAAGTATAAGAATCAATAATGATAAAATAAATTTATTGGATGAAATAATTGTTTTCAAAAAACACAAATTAATTTTTTCATTCATTTGCTATCAAAACCTCTTCTCTATTTTTATATAATTTATAAACAAAAATTGAAGAAATTAAAGCTAATATAAATTGATATAATGTAAACATTATAAAATTGTTTATTTCTGGATAACCCCATAGTGTTGTGAATGAAAAATAATTATGAAATTCCGGTTTACCAAATAGTTTTCCTGAGATTAGATATCCAAAAAAAGTTTCAGAAAAAGCCCAAGCACCTAAAAACATAATAAACGATGATAAAACAGATAAAATATATCCTTTACTCTTTTTTGTCATTATATATCCAATATTAATGATAAAAATGCCATGTAGTAAAAAATTAAATAGGTAAATTATAATTGAAAAAAATATATTATCAAAAAAAATTGGATTTACCCATGGCTCATAATTTAAAAGTGAACTTTTATAATTAAAATTACCTGTTAATAAATATGAGGCAATAAATATAATTGTAAATAATAATGGTATTATCCATAATTTCTTAATTGAACATAACCATTCATTTAAAATAATTGTACTATATTTTTTTCTCATTAACTCATTTTTTATATATCCACTTTTTAATTTTTGATTTAATTTTTCAATTGTGCACATAATTATTAAAAATGGTAACAAAAGATGTAAGATAGTAAATTTATCATCAAATAATATATCAAAAAAAGTAAAAAAAGCATCTGTTCTCTTAGGTCCTCCCCATTCTTTAGCTCCTTTACACGATTCAAAATAGAATTTATCGTTTTTTAAAGTTGTATTACATTCATTAATTCTGTAATTATAAGAGTCTACATTCATGTTAAACTCTCTAATATTATTTGAAATTGAACGAGCAGAAATTGCCAGTATTATAAATAATACTAATACTAGAATTTTATTGTTTTTAAAGTATTTCATTAAATTACCTCCAAAAAAGAATAAAAGGAGAATTTTTATTATTTAATTATTATTTAAACTGGCCAGTTATATTTCCAAATTCCCCAATAACCTTCATTTAATAAATTATAACTTGTTGCTTTAAGTTGTAATTTATATTGATTAGGGGAATCGTTTTCTGTTCCCCAATTTTGATTTCCATTTATTTTTAAATTTATGTATGATGAATATCCTGAACTGGCCAATGTTGCATAAGTTCTTGCTTTTATAGTTGTAGTCATATTAGTAGTTTCCATAGATTGTTTTGTTGTTGTGTTTTTAGAAAAATTTTCTGTCGTATAAGTCCCACCAAGTGCTGGAATTGTTATATTAACAAATGTTACAAATGCGCCATTTGCTTTTACCCCTAAAATAGCACAAATAATACTTAATACGAATACTGCAGTAATTGATTTAATTAACTTTATTTCCTACCTCCATTTTTTTGATTTTTTATTCTCCTTTTAGACCGAAGAAACTTATAAGTTATCTTCAAATAAATTATATCATAAATATTCAATTAATTAAATACTTTTTTAAACTTTATTATCAAATTAGTAACTAAGGCATGTGAATTAGTTTATAACGAAAAAATAAAATCATAAAGATTTTAATTTCTCATAAACTGGTTACATATTTTCTGATTTAAAGAAGGAAATCCAACCCAAGTTTATCCATCTTATTATTTCTTCATAACAAAATAATACCATACTGGGCATATCTAACATTAGTATTTTTATTTTCTTTTCTTCAACTAAGTTGCTCATAACTGCAAAAGTAAGTTCCGAAAAAACTGATACACCAATATAGCCTTCAATTGTTCCTTTTCTTTCATTCATTAAGAAAAATATATCACAATTTTTTATGTCGTTAAAATATTGTTTATAATCTTCTTCATAATTTTCTGATAAGTGTGGATAATTAAGTACTTCATAACCCATGTCTTCAAAATGTTTTTTCCAGTATAATGCCTCATCAAGTAATTTTGTACTTCCTGATATAACAACTTTACCTTTCATGTTCGTTCGCTCCTAATCTAATAATATTATATCAAAAAAATTAAAAAATAGAAACATTTGTTTGTAAAAGTGGGATTTAAGTTACTAAATGATACCTTTTTCATAAGATTGTTGATTTTTTTTATAGTATTAAAAAACTTCTTATTCTAAAAGAAGTTTTAAATGGATAATCTTTAATAATATTATTCTGTTCTTAATGCTTCAACAGGGTCTTTTTTGCTGGCCATTATGGCTGGAATAAATCCTCCTAATAGTGTTAGACCTAAACTTATTATTATTAAGAATAAGGCATGTAATGGATTCATTCTGGCAACATTTTCTAAATCAGTTAAATTAAGTAAAATCATATTAGCGGGTATTAACATTAATCTTGCGATTAATATTCCTAATATTCCTGAACTCAATCCTATTATAAATGTTTCAGCATTAAATACTCTAGTAATGTCTTTCTTTCTTGCACCAAGTGCTCTTAAAATTCCTATTTCTTTTGTTCTTTCAAGAACAGATATATAAGTTATAATACCTATCATTATACTAGAAACAATTAAGGAAATAGCTGAGAATGCAATTAAGACATAAGTTACTGCATTCATAATATTAGCAGATAATTCAGAAACACTTGCAGCATAATCCATATATAATATTTGGCTTTTTTCTGCTTTCCCTGAATTATAGTTATCTAAATATTTAAGTAAAGAATCTTTAGTTTCAAAACTTTTTGTAAAAATATTTATCATGAGAGGTAAACTGTTTGCTCCCATCATTGTTAATGATTGTTCTTTTGTTAAGTTTAGTCTTTCACTTTCAAAAGGAAGTCCTCCAAACATGACAGATACTTCACTATTTGTCTGAGCTTTAACTATATCTGACATTTGATTATGTGAAACCATTTCATCTATTAGTTCAGTTTGATAAGCGATAGTTGAAACAGAATTCTTTCCCATATTTTCCATCATTATTGTCATGATACTTGCTAGTTTGTTATCTTCTTTTCCTCTGATTACTCCAACTATTTTTAAGTCTATATTATTTTTGTTTTCATATAGTTCGTTATAGTTTGTATTTGGTACAAAGGTATTTTCTCCTAATTTTATATAAAAGTCATTATTATTTACTACTTTTAATTTAAGTCCTAGAATTTCTTCTAATTTAATTTTCTTTTTATTTATATCAAATCCTAAAGCATCTAGTAGTGTTGTGTCTACTCTATTTTTGGAATCTACTATTAATACTATTTCATTTTTATTTGTAGGAAACTGTCCTGTTAGTAGATCATAGTTTTCTTTGATATAATCATTATTTCCTAAACTTTTAGGCATTTCAGCCATATTTATAGTACTACTACTTATATTTTTTTTAATACCATTAACATTACTTAAAAGGTTTAAATTAGTAAGTCTATAGTAAGAAATAGCAGAAACTAGTGATTCATCTATTTTTTCAACATAGTCTATATAATTTTCATCTATTAAGTTTTCATGTGTTTTAATTTTAGCACTAGCGTCATAGGGAATCATATAATCAATATTTTTAAAGCCTTGTTTATCTTTATTATAAAAACTATTTTGACTATTATCTTTCATTTCTTCCATATCAACGTTAGCAACAGTTGGTGCTATTCCAATCGGTAAACTTGATAAGGTATTTTTTTCAAAGTCATTTATTTGGATGTCAAATCCATTAGATAGAGACAATATTAAAGCTATACCTATAATACCTATTGAAGATGCAAAGGCAGTTATTAATGTCCTTCCCCATTTTGTAATTATATTATTAAAACTAAGATTTAAAGCTGACGAAAAGTTCATTGATGTTTTTGTTATTTTTATATCTGATTTTTCTTTGTTTTTGTCATTTACTGGGTTGGAGTCTTTTATTAGTTCTCCATCTTTAAATTCAATAATTCTATTCGCGTAATTACTTGCTAGTTCAGGATTATGTGTAACCATTATAACTAGTCTATCTTTGGCAATTTCTTTGATTAGATTAAGTATTTGAATACTTGTTTCTGAGTCTAATGCTCCTGTTGGTTCATCAGCCATGATTACTTTAGGATTATTGGCAAGAGCTCTTGCTATTGCTACTCTTTGCATTTGACCACCAGAAAGTTGGTTTGGTTTTTTGTGTGAATGGTCTTTTAAACCTACTTTTTCTAAAACTTCTAGGGCTTTCTTTTTTCTTTTCTTTGGGTTTATCCCACTTAATGTCATACCCATTTCAACGTTTTGTAAAACAGATATGTGACTTATTAAATTATAACTTTGAAAGACAAAACCAACACAATTATTTCTATATGCATCCCATTCAAGGTCTTTGAACAATTTTGTTGATTTTCCATTTATTATTAAATCTCCTGAGTCATATCTATCAAGTCCACCAATAATGTTAAGCATGGTTGTTTTTCCACTTCCGCTTGGTCCTAGAATTGCAACAAATTCATTTTCTCTAAATTCAACGCTTATTCCTTTTAGGGCATGCTGAACAAATTCTCCTGTCTTATAACTTTTCTTAATATTTTTTAATTCTAACATTTGTAAATCCCTCCTAGTATAAGTGTACCACTATTAAAAACAAAAAAACACTTTTTTAGTGTTTTATTACATTTTTCTTAAAGATAAATTAACTTTTTCTTTTTCAATATCTAATGCATCAACATAACAGTCAACTATATCTCCTACATTTACTACTTCACTTGGATGTTTGATAAACTTATCTGTTAGTTTTGAAATATGGGCTAGCCCATCATTATGTAATCCAATGTCAATAAATGCTCCAAAATCAACTACATTTCTAACTGTTCCTTGTAATTTCATTCCTACACTTAAATCTTTTATATCTAGGACGTCACTTTTTAAAATAGGTGCATCCATTGAGTCTCTTGGATCTCTATTTGGTTTGCATAAAGATTTAATTATGTCTTGTAGAGTATAAACATCAGTTTTTAATATTTCAGCATAATCTTTAATATTAATATTTTCTAGTGCTTCTACTACGGAAGATTTTCCTAAATCATTTATTGATAAGTCTAGTTTTTCAAGTAAATCTAAAGTGGTTTGATAACTTTCTGGATGTATATCTGTTACGTCTAGAATGTTATCTCCATCAGTTATTCTTAAAAAACCAATTGCTTGAAGAAATACTTTATCGCTCATTAATTTTGCTTTTTTAATTTCATTTCTATTTTTAATTTTTCCTTTTAACTCACGATATTCTATAATTTTTTCGATATTCTTTTTTGTTATTCCAGAAACATATTTAAGTAACGAAGGGGAAGCTGTATTTACGTTAACTCCTACACTATTAACTGCTTTTGAAACTACAAAGTCTAAACTATCGGATAGTTTTTTACCTGCAACATCATGTTGGTATAGACCTACTCCAATACCATCAGGTGGAATTTTTACAAGTTCCGATAGTGGATCTTGAAGTCTTCTTCCTATACTAACGGCACTTCTTTTTTCAATTGCAAGATCTGGAAATTCTTCTCCTGCTATTTTTGAAGCACTGTAAATTGATGCTCCTGCTTCAGATACTATTATGAATTTACAATTTAGATTATATTCTTTTATCATATCTGAAATAAATTTTTCTGATTCTCTTGATGCAGTACCGTTACCGATTGCTATTATGTCTACTTTATATTTTTTTACTAATTCTACAACAGTTTCTTTATCTCTTTTAGCGGATTCAACTCCTCTTACAAAGGGTTTTACTACTGTTGAATCTAAATATTTTCCTGTTTTATCTATTACTGCAATTTTACAACCATTTACAAAACCTGGGTCAAATGCTAGAACAATTTTTTCTTTCATTGGTGGTGTTAGTAATAAACTTTCTAAATTTTTACTGAAGTTTTCAATTGCTCTAATTTCTGCAAATTCTGTTAGTTCTGTTCTAATTTCTCTTTCAATTGATGGTGCTATCAATCTTTTATAGGCATCTTTTATAGAAAGAGTAACTAATTCTGTTACAAAACTTTTTGGATTTTTTATAGTTTTTGCTTCAACATAAGAAAGAATTGCTTCTATGTCTACATCAATAGAGACTGTTATTATTTTTTCTTTTTCTGCACGATTAATTGCAAGTACTCTATGTGGTTTTACGTTGCCGACATTTTCTTTATAGTCGTAATACATATCATATATTTTCTTTTCATCATTAGAGTCTTTTTTCTTTTTGCAAACAATTATACCTGTTCTTAAAGTGGTTTGACGGATGCTTTTTCTAATTGAAGCATTATCACTAATACTTTCTGCAATTATGTATCCAGCTCCCGCTAGGGCTTCTTCAATTGTTGTTACTACTTCATTTAAGTATTTACTAGCCATATTTTCAATATTTCCTAGGGTTGGAAATGCTAAAATTTCTTTTGCAAGTGGTTCAAGACCATTTTTAATAGCTTCAGTTGCTTTTGTTTTTTTCTTTTCTTTGAAAGGTCTATATAAATCTTCAACTTCTACAAGTTTTAATGAAGACATTATTCTTTCTTTTAATTCAGGTGTCATTAGTTCTTTTTCTTCAATAAGTCTTATGACATCTTCTTTTCTTTTTAATAGGTTTACTTGATATTCATATACTTCATTTATACTTTTAATCTGTTCTTCATCAAGTGCACCTGTTGCTTCTTTTCTATATCTAGCAATAAAAGGTATTGTATTTCCTTCTTCTAGTAGTTTAAGTACAACTTCTACTTGTGTTGATTTAACTTTTAAAGTTTTACTTATTTCATTTATAATGTCATTATTCATTCTTTACCTCCATTTATACTTATATTGTATCAAAAAAATGAAACTTTTACTACTTTATTTGGTAGTTTTAGAGATAATTGTAGTAAGATTATAAATACTGTATATTAGGGCAAGAAAAGGAAAAACTCCTAAAATAATTAAAGGTGTTGTTGGACTTGCTTGATAGTCTGTTATACAGTTAGTTGGATTATCAATATCAAAATAAACATTTTTATTATTTTTTTGTTTATAGACATTATTTCCTGACCTATAAGGAACATTACATTCATAAACTTTATTATTTGCAGTAAATATATAGATTGGTTGATACCATATGATTTTATTTTTTATTGTTTTTTGATAATTAATATTAATGGCTTTTACATGAGAATTATAATTATATTTTCTTATAATTCCACTATAAATAAAGTAAAATGAGATAAAAGATAAAACTATACTTCCGATTGTAAATAATAAGTACATGTATATATTTCTGTTTACATCATTTTTCAAAGTTACACTTCCTTTATTATATTATAGTAAAATAAAAAGATGATTGTTCATCTTTTTATTGATTATCTTTTTTTAGGTATGGTTTTACTTTTTTTAAGATTTTTTCTTTTCCGTTTAAAATTGGGGATAATGATTGTCTTTTATTTAATGTATCTATTATGTCTGCTAGAAGTTCAGAACAGTTGACAATTTTTAGCCATTCTTCAGACTTATACTCTTCTTTCATATATGTCATATTTGTTGTGTAAACTCGGTTGATATATCCATCTAAGTAGGCTTGTTTTATTTTATCAATACCACTTGTAAATAATGCAAAAGTGGCTGTCACATAAACTTTATCTGCTCCTAGTTTTTTGAGGTCTTTTGCAACATCAATTACGGATTCCCCAGATGCTATCATGTCATCTACTATTAGTATGTTTTTTCCAGACACATCATCACCTATGTATTTATGTTCAATGATAGGATTTTTTCCATTAACAACTTTAGTTAAGTCTCTTCTTTTATAAAACATACCGACGTTTGTTCTTAAGATATCAGCATATACTCTTGCTCTATCTACTGCTCCTGTATCGGGTGAAACAACAATCATATTTCTAAAATCAATTGGTTCATTATCAATGAAGTCACTAATTATATAATTGGTACAGAAAAAGTTTTCAAAACAACTTTTTGGAATTGCGTTATGAATTCCAACATCATGTGCATCTATTGTTATTATATTTTTAGCACCTAGTTCTACTAAATCTTGAAGTCCAATAGCACAATCAAGTGATTCTCGACTTTTTCTTCTATGTTGTCTACTTTCATACAATAAAGGGGTCAATACAGAGACACTTGAAGAATGTCCTCTTACTGCATAAAATACTCTTTTCATGTCTTGAAAATGATCGTCTGGGCTTTTATGATTAGTAAATCCAAACATATCATAAGTACATGAGTAATTTCCAACATCTGATATTATATAAATATCTTTTTCTCTAATTGATTCTTTGATGGTAAGTTTCCCTTCCCCATTATTAAATCTTACTTCTTCAATTGGTACAATATAATTTATATTTGTACCTCTTTTTTTGTTTAGATATTCGTTAATTTGAAGTCCAAGTTCATAACAATTATCTAAAACAATTAGTCTTAAATTATCTTCCATTTGTCTACCTCCTTATACTCTCATTTTACCAAAAAAAAGAAGCATAATCACTACAATTTGCTCTTTTTGTTAAATAAACTAGCTCGTTTGACAATAAGTTCACCATATTTGGTATTTATATCGTCAACTACAAGATCTATTTTCAATTCTTTATCTCTATAGACTGGTTTTTCAAAAAGACTTGTTTGATATGTTCTATCTTTTTCTAGTCCATCTAATCTGATGCCAATTAGTCTTACAGGAGTTGAATCATAAAATTCATCAAGTATTTCTTTTGAAAAGTGAAAAATCTCACTTGAAATGTTTGTCCCATTTTTTAACTTTTTTTGATGACTTATTTTTTTGAAGAAACAAGTTTTAATTACAACACAAATTACTGTTGCATATTCCTTTTGTAATCTTACTCTTCTTCCTACCATTACCGATAATTTAAATAATTCTTTATATAATATATCTTTATCACTTGTATCTTTAGTAAGGGTAGTTTCATGGCTTATGCTTGTATTAGTATGTTTTATACTATCTACTTCGTCATATCTTATACCGTTTGCAATTTGTATCATATAGTTTGCCTGATTTTTAAAATGTCTTTTTAGTTTTATTTCATTTATTGTTGCTAAATCTTTAATAGTAAATATTCCGATTTGATTTAATTTTGGGACCGTTTTTTTACCAATTCCAAACAGTTCACCTACTGGAAGTGGAAACATCTTCTCTTCTATTTCATTTCTATAAAGAGTATGAACTTTGTTTGGTTTTTCAAAGTCTGATGCCATTTTGGCACAAAGTTTATTTTCACCAATTCCAATATTTACTGTGAATTTTAACTCTTTTTCTATTTTATCTTTTAAGGCGTATGCGAAATCTACTTCTGGTCCATAAAGCATTTTTACTTTTCCATAATCTAAATAACATTCATCAATTGATGCTATTTCTATATCTGGAGTATATGTTTGTAACAAATCAAAAAGCCTATTACTGTTATATTCATACCATTCATAGTCTGGTGGGAATATTTTTAAGTTTTTATCTTTCTTTCTTGCTTGATATAGTGTTTCTGCTGTTGTAATGCCCTTCTTTTTAGCGGGAATACTTTTGGCAAGAACAATTCCTGACCTTGCTTGTTCATCTCCTCCAATGATAGCTGAGATAGTTCTAATGTCTGTTTTATAGCCTTCATTTAATAATTTAATTGCTGTCCATGAAAGAAAAGCATTATTTACGTCGATATGAAAAACTATTTTTTCCATTAAACTTTTTTAAACCTCAAGAATTCCGTAGCAGATCCATTACAAGTGTCCTGTACAACTTGCTGTCCTTCTCTAAAAGTATTATTTGAAGTTTTAAAGCAAACAGCATCATTTCCTTGATTTACTAATTTATATACACTTGGAGATACTTCTACTATTTTAAATTTTTGTGCACTTGTCTCGTTACTTTCATAATTTATTATATTTGCAGTACTTGTAGAACCTCCTGTTATATCGATCATTAAATTATTAGAAATATTCCTTAAAGATATTAAACCTCCTCCAAGCATTTTTAAAATATAAATACTTTTATTACTACTTGAAATAACATTAGTACCATTTAATCCAAATCCAAAAGAATTATTATCTCTAAATTCTATTTTATATTGGCCTTCTACAACATTTATCATATAATTAGTACTATCTAAAGCATTTTTTGTTGCTACTTCAAATATAGAATCGTTAGTAATGATACTATTACTTGTTAATTCTGGGTTATAAGAGGTTGGAATACTAGGTATATCCATATATTCCCAAAAGTTATAAGTAACTATTGGTGTTGTAAAATTATATGTTCTTTCATATTCTTTAATATACTCTCCTATTTTGGTATCTTTTTTAACAACTATTGCTTTTGATGGGACTGACTTGTATGGAACAATTCCTGACCCTAATAAATTGCCTTTAAAAAAAACCACTTTCTTTTCACCACATGGATAAGTTTCTAAATTATCAGATTTTCCACTTAGGCACATAGTTCCGTTTGTGACATGTTTTAAAAAGGGTTCTTCATCAATTAAACAGAATTCCCCCCCTGTAATGTTTGAGCCTTCTTTTAGTTCTATATGACTCCCAATTACAGGAAAACAAGTCCCTTCAGATATATCAAAATCATTTTCGGCGAAGTATCCTTCAGCTGATCTAATAATAGATTTTGATGCTTCTAAAAAACCTTTCCTGTCCGCATTATCTATTATTCTTACAATATTAGGAACAATTAGAGTTCCTATTATTCCAAGAATTATTATTACTGCTAGAAGTTCAACAAGCGTGAATGCGTTTTTTTTCATATTTACCACCTATACATATTTTATCACAAAAAAAGACTATTGTAAGTCTATTTCTATTTTTTTTGTTTGATCAAGTTTTAATTGTTTATACTCTACTCCACATTTATCCATCAAACGTTTACTTGCTATAACGCTTTCTGTTTCTTTATATTTATCATTTAGATAGATTACTTTTTTAATTCCTGATTGAATAATATGTTTAGCACACTCATTACATGGAAATAAATCGACATAAATTGTTGAATTCTCTAATTCTCTTCTTGAACCTCTAAAGTTTAAAATTGCATTCATTTCTGCGTGACATACATATAGATATTTTGTGTTTAGTGGGTCACCTTCTCTATCCCATGGAAATATATCGTCATCATATCCATTTGGAGCACCGTTATAACCTACTGAAAGTATTCTATTATCTAAATCTACTATACAGGCCCCTACTTGGGTTGATGGATCTTTACTTCTTAATGAAGTTAGTTTAGCAATACTCATAAAGTATTCATCCCAACTTATATATTTTTCTCTTTTCATTTTTACCTCCAAAATTAAATTAAAAGAATAATATAATCCTTTTACATTTACATTGTACCTTTTTAGAAAAAAAAAGGAAAGATATATTTTGACATTTTCACAACTTTTTGTGATTTTTTAGAAATATTTTGCTATAATGTTTATAGGAAGACCTCCTTAGTGTTTTATTCTAATTACATTATAAACTAGGTTTTCCTTTTTGTATACCTAATCCCAATACCATTTTACACTATCATCATGCTCTAAA
>JAVWTD010000023.1:13971-18255 GCA_036667875.1 Bacilli bacterium | reverse complement strand
GGAATAGCACATAGTAAAAAAGAAGCAGAACAAGAAGCTGCTAAAGATGCCTTAAAAAAAGCACAAAACGGAGAATAAAAGACTAATTTTATTCTTTTATCTTTTTTTATAGAAAAACATTTATATTTAATTATTTACAAAATCATAAAAATTTAGTATTATATTAAAAACGAAAGAGAGTGGAAATATGGGAAGAGCATACGAAGTAAGAAAAGTAAGCATTCAAAAAACAGGAGCAGCAAAAGGTAAAATATATTCAATGTATGCAAAAGAAATATATTTAGCAGCTAAAAATGGTGGAATTGAAGTTGAAAGTAACGACAGTTTAAAACGCCTTATTGAAAGAGCAAAAAAAGAACAAGTTCCAAGTGATATTATTAAAAGAGCAATTGATAAAGTAAATAGTGGTGCAGATGAATCGTACGTAAGCGCTAGTTATGAAATGTTTGGACCAGGTGGTTCAACTGTAATTGTTGAGTGCTTAACTGATAATGTAAATAGAAGTGTCTCTGAATTAAGAGCAGTTATTAATAAAACACATATTAAAATGGGCGCTATTGGAAGTGTATCTTATATGTATGATAATAATTCTATAATCTCATTTAAAGGAATGGATTTAGAACAAGCAATGGAAGTTTTAATTGAAGCTGATATTGATTTACAAGATATTGAAAATCAAGATGACCAAGTAGTAATTTATGGTCTTCCTAATGATTTATTTAAAATCAAAAAAGCAATTTTAAAAGTCCTTCCAAATGTTATATTTGAAACAGAAGAAATTGCAATGATACCAAAAGAAACAATTACTTTAGCAGAAGAAGATTTAGTTGTATTTAAAAAAATGCTTGCTATGTTTGATGAAGTAGAAGATGTACAAAATGTATATCATAATGTTAATTTATAAAGAGGATTAGTCTCTTTTTTTTTAACTTTTATTGTAGTATAATAGACTTAGGTGGTAGTATGGTAAATGTAATTTAAAAATAGATAGACAAAAAGCTTTTTTTCGTCTTTTTTCTTTTTTTACTAGTCTATTTATGATAAAATAAGAATTAAAAGGAGATGATTGAAATGTCTAACGTTAATATAATGCCTTTAGATACTTTTACAGTCATCAACCGTACTATACTACATAATAGTGATAGAAAAAGTTTAACTATGCTCTATCAACCTATTGTTGGCAGTATTGCCATAAATCTTTACTTTACTTTTTGGACATATCTTGAACAAAATGATTTATTATCTGAAGTTACAACCCATAAACAACTAATAAATTATATGGGAGTTTCTTTAAAAGAAATTGAAGACGCTAGAAAGCACCTTGAAGCAGTTGGATTAATAAAAACATTTGTAAAAAAAGGAGAAATCAATGATTACCGAATAGAACTATACTCTCCTCAACCAGCCTATGATTTCTTTTCAAACCCTCTTTTATGTACCTCATTAGAAACAGCACTTGGTACATTACAATATAATAAAACAAAAAATCATTTTAAAATTCCTAAAATTGAATTAATTGATTACGAAGACATTTCAGAATCATTTTCAAATTTATACCAAGCTAGTAGTAATTTTATCATTGATACCTCTAATATTAGAAAAAGAAATTTTAATACATTTGGTGTTAAATCAGATATTGATATTGAAAAACTAATAATACGTATACCAGAGATTACCGCTAACCACATAGAAGTACCTAAAAAAGTTTCTGAATTAATTGTTAAACTATGCTTTCTTTATCGTTTTAGTGAACCTACCTATATAGAATTAATAGGTAAATCAGTAATAGGTAAAAATAGAATTGATTCAAAAATATTAGCATCTAATTTTGCTAATTATTATAAATTTGAAAATAATAATCGCTTACCTACAATAATTAGAAAAACACAACCAATTCACTTAAGAAAAGATATAACAAAAAGTGATTCAAAATCCAAACAAATTTATATGTTTGAAACAACTGATCCAATCTCATTTCTATGTATGAAAAACAAAGTTAAAAAACTATCAGATATTTATATTGATATTTTAAATCATTTAATGGTAGACATTGAATTAAATCCAGGAGTAATAAATGTTTTAATTGAATATGTATTAAAGATTTCTGATAATAAACTAAACAAAAATTTCATATCCGCTATTGCAAACAACTGGAAAAGTAAAGATATTAAAACAGTTGAACAAGCTATGGATATAGCAAGAGAAGAATTTCAAAGAAGAACCAAAGGAACATTTAGAGAAAATAAAAGAACATTCAGAGAAAAAGAAGCAGATGTTCCAGAATGGTTTGATAAAGATATTGTAGTAAAAGAAGATCTAAATAAATCATTAGAATTAGAAAGTATGATTAATAATCTATAGGAGGTATTATGGAAACTTTAAAAGAAACATTGAAGAAAAGTGGATTGCTTGATACAGTAAACAAAAATCTTAGTAAAGAATTTAATGAAGCCATGAAAAATGATGACTTTAAAGAACTCGTGTCAAAGTTAAATATCTCAAAAGATGTTTTAGAAAAATATACTTCATTACTTGAAAAAAGTTCAGTTGAATATTCAAACTGTATGAAATGTAAAAATATATTAGAATGTAAAAACAAACTATGTGGATATGCTTACTTACCAACAATTTCTAAAAACTCTATAGTATTTAACTATAGGGCATGTAAATTTCAAAAAAAGATTTTAAAACAAGATGCAATTTTAAAAAATATTACAGTATATCAAACACCAAAATGCTTATTAGAGGCTAACATAAAAGAAATTTATACAACCGATGCAACTAGGTTCAAAGCAATCGAATGGGTTTATAACTTTATTAAAAACTATCCTGAAGTCACAAAAGGACTATACTTGCACGGTAGTTTTGGATGTGGTAAAAGTTTTATTATAAGTGCCTTATTAGTAGAACTAGCAAAGAAAAATATAAGAAGCACAATAATCTTTTGGCCCGAATTTTTAAGAGATTTAAAAAACCATTTTGGATATGATAACGACTTAGAAAATATTATTTATCAAGTTAAAAACACACCAATTTTATTTATTGATGATATCGGAGCAGAAAACAATACAGTATGGGGAAGAGATGAAATATTATCAACTATCCTTGATTATAGAATGAATAATAATTGTATTACTATGTTCACATCAAATCTAACTATAAAAGACTTAGAAAGTCACTTCAGTAGAACTAAAGATGGAACAGACATATTAAAAGCTAGACGAATCATGGAACGAATCAAACAAATGACAGAAGACATAGAATTAATCAGTAAAAACTTAAGAAACTAAAATAGGAGTGTATTATGGAAGTATATGAAGAACTAGGTAGAATTCTAAGAAAAAAAGGTCAAATAGACATTCAATTATTAAAAGAAACATTCAAGTTAGACAATGTAGGAGTAAGAAAGTTATTATTAGCCTTCTTAAAATCTGAAGTTATAAAATTAGGAACAAACCCTACAACATCAAAATGCAAATATTTATATAAAATATTTAGTTGTTTTGAAGAAGTTAAAGATGAAACAGAGAAAAAAGAAGTATTAAAAAGTTTAAAAACAATTAAAGAAATATGTTATTCTAATAATGTAAAATTTAAGCATCTAAATGCAATACCTAATTATTATGAACAAGAAAAGAAAAGAGAATTTGATAATAACGAATTCATTTCTCGTAAAATAATAGATATAATTAAAGTTACCTCATTAAAGGTTACTTATGAAAATACTTCAAAAAACCCATCTGATATGGCTCTTTTAAGTTACTTTATTTTTGATTTAAGAAATTTAAATTATATATATGAACTATTAAAAACTTTCCCAGACTATATTTTAGCACACGATGAAAAATATTTTATAGAAGAGGTTATAGATAAATATATAGAACTTTCAACCAAAAAAGAATATAATTCAGATCTTAATTACTTTGAAAAAATAATTAAATTATTTATATCCGATAAAAATGTTAAAATACCTAATAGCGTCAGAGTTAAAATGCTTGAATCTATAAAAACTTCTTTAAATAAAAATAAAGATTCCGAAAGAACAGTTTTCTTTTTAAATGACATGTTAAATATACTTAATGACAATTCAAAATCAAATAAAAGTTTAAAAGAAGTAGACTATAAATTTGATATAACTCAAACTATTAATGAAGAAATCGATGTTTCAGTTGACACTAATTCATATATGGACCTTCGTCATGTTAAAACCATTACAATCGACTCTCCTCATACTGCACTTTATGATGATGCATGCTCATTAGAAAAATTAGAAAATGGTAATTA
>JAVWTD010000023.1:8165-13871 GCA_036667875.1 Bacilli bacterium | reverse complement strand
CTTAAAAATATGTATGAATTATCCTCTAAACTTCATTCAAAACACGAAGAAAAAGAAATATACAGAACAATTAAAAATTTAAAAAATGTAAATTTAAATGATATTGGAATAGGTTCATCCATGATTGTTGAATTTATGACCTTAACAAACTGTCTTATAGCAGAATACTTTGATAATCATCCTGAAATACCTTTTATTTTTAGAGTAAATAAAGGTACTTATGACAAAGAAGTTTTTAACAAAATTAAAGAACTTACTAATGATAAAGACAAAATTAATGATTTTAGGAAAATGTTAGACTTAGTATTTTCAGCATCACTTTACTCTACTAAAAATGTAGGACATAAAGGACTTCATTTAAAAAGTTATTGCCATAGCACTAATCCAATAAGAAATTATGCTTCATTAGAATGTCAAAGATTAATAATAGAACACATAATAGAAAACAATAAAGAAATAAACCTAGAAGAAGAAAGAATCTATTTAACTGAACTATGTGAATACTTAAATAAACGAATGGAAATAAACAAATTATATAAAAATGAGTATTTGACAGTTAGAAAGAATTTATCCCTAGAAAGTCAAAAAACCAAAAAAAGATAAATAAATAATTGACAAATAAAAAAAAAGTGGTAGAATTGATTTAAGGCGAAGATTGAGACAAGGCTTATATATATATAGTTTTAAAGAAAGTTGGGTATTGATGGAAACCCAGTAAACCAATATATAAACTACTACTCATGAGTTGAACTCGAAAGAGAAATCCGGTAATACCGTTATCATTAATTAAGTAACAAATTAGGATGGTACCGCGTTTTAACGCTCCTTTCATAGAAATATGGTAGGAGTTTTTTTAATACAATAAAATAGGAGGATATTATGAAAAACATAAAAGAAGATAAGAATTTAAATGTTCTAAATCACAGTTGTGCCCATTTATTAGCACACGCAGTAAAAAGAATCTATCCAGATGCATTATTTTGGGTAGGACCAGTAATAGAAGAAGGATACTATTATGATATAGACCTTGGGGATGTAATTGTAAATGATGAAACCTTAGAAATAATTTCAAAAGAAATGAAAAAAATAGTAAAAGAAAACAAACTAATAAAAAGATTAGAGTTATCTAAAAAAGAAGCATTAGAAATGTTTGAAAGCAATCCATATAAAATTGAATTGATTGAGAATCTTCCAGAAAATGAAATAATCTCAGCATACAAACAAGAAGAATTTGTTGACCTTTGTAGAGGACCTCACGTTTCTTCAACAAAACAATTAAAATATTTTAAACTTTTAAAACATAGTGGAGCATATTACAAAGGTGACTCAAAAAATAAAGTATTACAAAGAATTTATGGAATTTGTTTTGAAAATGAAGAAGACCTTAAAGAACATTTAAATCTTCTTGAAGAAGCAAAATTACGTGATCATCGCAAATTAGGTCGTGAACTTGATTTATTTATGACACATGAATTAGTAGGACCTGGTTTACCTTTATGGTTACCAAATGGTGCTACAGTAAGAAGAGGACTTGAAAGATATATGCTTGATAAAGAACTATCACTAGGATATCAACACGTCTATACTCCTTGTCTAGCATCAACAGAATTGTATAAAATAAGTGGACACTGGGAACACTACAAAGACGACATGTTTCCAGTTATGGAAATGGAAAATGAAAAATTGGTTTTAAGACCAATGAACTGCCCACACCATATGCTTATATTTAAAAATAAACTACACTCTTATAGAGATCTACCAATCCGTATAGGAGAATTAGCACCCGACTTTAGATATGAATCAAGTGGTGCTGTATGTGGACTTGAAAGAGTTAGAGCAATGTGCCAAAATGATGCCCATTTATTTGTTACAAAAGAACAAATAAAAGAAGAAGTAGCAGGAGTAGTTAAACTAATATTAGATGTTTATAAAGACTTTGATATAAATAATTATTCATTTAGACTATCTTTAAGAGATCCAGAAAACAAAGAAAAATATTTTGACAATGATGAAATGTGGGATCAAGCAGAAACAGAACTTAGAAGAGTTTTAGTAGAACTTGGTATTAACTTCTATGAAGCAAAAGATGAAGCAGCTTTCTATGGACCAAAACTAGATGTCCAAATAAAGACAGCAATAGGTCACGATATAACAATTTCTACTTGTCAACTTGACTTTTTACTTCCAGAAAGATTTGACTTAACTTATATTGATGAAACTGGATCAAAAATAAGACCAGTTGTAATACATCGTGCTATTATGGGAACATTTGACCGCTTTACTGCCTTCTTAATTGAAGAAACAAAAGGATTATTCCCATTATGGTTAGCACCAACACAAATCAATATTATACCCGTTAAATGTGAATATCATTTAGAATATGCAGAAGAAATAAAAGAAATGTTAAAAAAAGAAATGATACGCGTTGAATTAGATTCAAGAAATGAAAAATTAGGATATAGAATGAGAGAAAGTCAAACAAGAAAAATAAATTATTCATTAATAATTGGAGATAATGAAAGAGACAACAAACTAATAAGTTTTAGAAAATTCGGACATGAAGAAACAACAACTCTACCAATTGAAGAATTTATTGAAATGATTTTAAAAGAAATAAATACAAAAGCAATAAGCAAATAAAAACTACATTTAGTAGTTTTTTTGTTCTATCTAAACAATTATAAAATATAATTAATTAGATAATGGAGGAAATAATGATGGTAAATAAAAAAAATATATGGTTTTTAACATTATTTAGTCTAATATTAGTATTATCTATATATTATTTAACAATGCCAAATGATATTTTAGTAAATCAAAAAGAAACAAAAAAAGAAAAGAAAGTAGCACAAGTGGAAACTAGTACTATACTAGTAGCCCTAAGAGTAGAAGGAGAAGAAGAATACTTGAATGAACTTGACTCTTTAAAGACAATACTTACAAATGCTAAATCAACAGTAGAAGAAAAAAATAATGCCTTCGAACAAATGAAAAACTTAAATGTATTAAAAGGAGAACAAGAACAATTAGAAAGTAAAATAAACAGTGAAATAGGTTGTGAAGTATTTGTTAAAATAGATAAAAATCAAATAAAAGTAGTAATTGACAAAAAAGAACACGACGCTAAGTTAGCAAACAAGATAATGCGCCTAGTACAAAGCAATTATCAAAACAAAATGTATATAACTGTTAAATTTCAATCCTCAAAGTAGTACCATTTATTTCCGAACTTCATAAACTAAAGTAGGACAAAACAGGAAGTGAGGAAATATGAATAAAAAGATATTAACCAAAAGAGAAAATGAAGTCTTTAATCTCTTAATCAAAAATAATACTACAATAGAAATTGCACAACACCTAGGGATAAGTGAAAAAACTGTTAGAAATCATATATCAAACGCTATGCAAAAACTAGGAGTAAAAGGAAGAGCTGCAGCTGTCGTAGAATTATTAAAACTTAAAGAAATTGTCTTATAAATCGCAAATATTTGCGATTTATTTTCATATACTTAAATAGGTGATTAAAATGATCAAAAAAATGTATAAAACCAAATTATTAATAACAACTCTTGCATTCATGTCTCTTTTACTATTAATTCCCAAAAATAAAATTAAAAATATAAAACAAGAATTAAGTTATACATCAGAAAATTTAAAAGTTACTCCCATTTATTTATTAGATAGTAATAACTATGTAGCAAAAACAGAAATCGGATTAAAAAGCACTAAAAATGAAGATATAGTTAAAGAACTTGCCAATATTTTAATAAAAGAAGGACCAGGAGAATCTCTTATTCCAAGTGGTTTCAAAAGCATAATAAACGAAGAAACAAAAATAATATCCCTAGAAATAAAAGATGCAGTACTAAAAATAAACTTTTCAAAATCATTTTTAGAAGAAAATGATAAAAAAGCATTAGAATCTTTAGTGTATACAATGACAGAATTAGAAGATATAGATAAAGTAATAGTATTTATTGAAGGAGAAATATTAACAAAATTAACCGATGGAACACTTATAAAAAATCCGATTGATAGAACAATCGGAATTAATAAAATATATGACATAAACAACTTAGATAATGTAACAAGTGTAACAATTTATTATTTAAATGAATATAATGATAATTTATATTATGTACCAGTTACAAAATATTTAAATGATACAAGAGAAAAAATAACAATTATAATTGATGAACTTAATTCAACATCCCTATACACTACAAATTTAATGAGTTTCTTAAATCAAGACGTAAAATTACTTTCAGCAGTTGAAAAAGACGAAACACTTAATCTACAATTTAATGAAGCAATCTTTAATAGTGATGATTTAATTCTTGAAGAAGTAATTTATACTATCCTTTACTCAGTTGAAGACAACTATAATGTCAAAAATGTAACATTTAATGTCGAAAATAAAGAAATTTTGAAAAAAGTATTGAAATATTAGAAAATCTATTGTATAATTTACTTGTTCAGTTGTTTGAGCAAGTATTGTCTTGGTAGCTCAGTTGGATAGAGCAATGCCCTTCTAAGGCAGCGGTCGGGGGTTCGAATCCCTCCCAGGACACCATTTAAGAATTAACTACCATTTGGTAGTTTTTTTATTGTTATATTTAATCTAATTTGCATAAATTATTACTATACAAATTATGAGTTGAAAAAAATTGCAAATACACTCTAAATATGTTATTATAAAACAATTTGAAAGAACTAAAATCTTTTTTAAGAAAGGAGCAAAAAAATGAAATACACTAATGACAAAGTTGACCTTTACAGAGGAGTGTCAACTAAAACACCAAAATATTTTAAATTAAAAGCTCTAATTGGATATATTCTTAATAAAGAAACAAAATTTACATCAAATGTTTTCTTCTCAGTGCTAGGTTTTCAATCACTAATGTTAGGACACTAATAATATTAAAAAATATAAAACTAAAGTAAGAAATATCGTAATAGGATATTTACTGATAGTTTTAAGTATATCAGCATTATCTTATAATTATTTGAAAACCAAAAAAAATAAAGTATTTGCAGAAATGAATGTCTATCTATATACTTTAAAAGAACCACTAAAGGAATTAGCAAAAGAAGAAAAAATAGAAAGTGAAGAAGTAATTGAAGAAACTATAGATGGATATTATGTAGGTATACTTGAAATACCTAAAATTTCCTTATCTAGAGGATTTGTAAGCCAAAATTCACTTGACAATGATGTTTCTAAAAATGTATCCATAGTACCTACTTCAGATATGCCTAATATTACAAAAGGAAACTTCATTTTAGCAGCTCACTCAGGTGACTCATATATAAGTTATTTTAAAGATTTATACCAACTAGAAATAGGAGACTATGCTTACGTAACCTATCAAGGAACTAAATATGCTTATAAAATAACAAACATATATCTACAAAATAAAACAGGAACAATAGGAATATATAAAAATTATAAAAAAACAACATTAACACTTGTTACTTGTACAAAAGATGATGAACTTCATCAAACAATTTATATAGCAGAATTAATAAGTGTAAACTAAAAAAGGAGGGGATATAATGTTAGAATATTCTTTAACTGAAAAATTAGAGACTGTACTTACTATCGTAAAATCATCTCCTTTTTTCTTAACATGTTTTTTAATAGCAGTTTCAATAATTGCACTTCTACTGCTTGACCTTAAAACAACAAAAAAAGTGAAAAGTGGT
>JAVWTD010000023.1:0-8065 GCA_036667875.1 Bacilli bacterium | reverse complement strand
AATAGACTTTGTTTTTATTCTTGTATTAGATACTGTCACAAAAAATAAAATAGATATTTATGAAACCATTACAATGTTAAGTAATAAGAATTTGTTAATACTTTTAGAATTATCAACTATCCTATATTTATTAAGCATTCTATTAAATGGATTAACATTTGTAATATTAAAAACAATTAAACCTCTTAGAATTTCAAAACAAACTATAACCTATGAAGCACCAAAGATAAATGTATTTGAAAAAAATGAAATTAAAGATTATAAAGACAATTTTAATATAAAACCAACAGAAAAAGAAAACTCATACGTATCAATCTTTGACTCTATAAACGATGACGGGTTGATGAACTCTATTGTCTTCTTAGAAAAAAAAGAAGAACTAGAACTAAACGGAGAGAAACTACTATACTTATTTAAAAGAGGAGAAACCTTAAATAGAGAACAATATAAAATCCTAAAAGAATATATTATGACTTTATCAAACAATTATTCAATTTGACAAAGTAAACTATTGTGTTATAATATTAATCCATTGAGGGGGAAAAAATATGGCACTTAATTTAGAAGTATTAATTAATGAAAATGAATATTTAAAAGAAACATTAGAAGAATCAATAAAAATAAGAAAACAAAAAGAAGCAAAAACTTTGGAAAAAGTAGAAGTTTCAAAAAAGAAAAGATTAGAAGAAATTGAAAAACCTTATAATAAAAGAAGAGTACAGTTAGGGAAAATGGTTTATAAACCATTAAGATTACTTATGACTGCTAATACAAAAATGAGTGGAGTAAAAAACACTATATTAAATGATTACAAACACATAAATGATGGTAAACCAATCATGTATTTAGCAACTCACATGTGCAAATATGACATTGAAATAGTAATGGAACTAATTAAACAACATGCCCATTTACTATCTGGAACAGAAGACAGAATGTTAGAAAGTTTAGAAGGAACACTTCTAGGACTTAATGGTGTTAATTATGTCGATAGAAAAGATCCAGTAGATAGAAATTTAGCTATCAAAAAAATAGATAAAGATTTAAAAAATGGAGTTAATGTTTTAGTATTCCCAGAAGGAACTTGGAATATTGATCAAAATCAATTATTGCTTCCAATAAGTTATTCAGTAATAGAAAAAGCAATAATAAATGATGCACCAATTGAAATGGTAGCATTTGATCAAGAAGGAAAAGAAATTATAACAAACTTTGGTGGAAGACTAAATATTGATAAATATAGAAATTCTATTAAAAAAATAGATGAAACAATAAAAAATATTGAAGCCACTTTATTAAATGAAAACAATAAAGAAAAACTTGTTTTAGTAAAAGAAGAAATAACATTACTACAAAAAGAAAGAAAAAATCAATTAATAGAGTTAGCTAATATAGTAAGAGATGCACTAGCAACACTTAAATGGGAAACAATGGTGTATAAAGAAGAATACTTACAAACAAATATCAAACCAAAAGAATACAATCAAAAAGAATTAGTAAGAAATAATCCAAACATGGATTATAATTATTATACAAAAAGAGAAGATATACCTGAAACATATTGGGGAGATGCAGTTGCAGATATGGTTAAAGAATGGTTTATGACAGACTTACTTGAAGAATCTGAATACATCTACAAACCAAGAGATGAAGCACATAAATTCTTTGAAGAATTTAATTCAAGAGAAACCTACAAAAACAACAAACTTGTAAAAGAACGTATATCTTCAGAAGGAAAAAGTAAAAAGATTTAATTTAAATCTTTTTTTTGTGCCTATTTCTTTATAATTTTCTTAAAAAATTATAAAGTCATAACTAAATATTTTTAATATTTACTTTTATAATCTAAATAATTACCAAAATCTGTAAATTGTCACTTTTTTTATTGGATTACTACTCTTTTATGTGGTAAACTTAATATGGTGATAGAATGACAAATTTATACTTTCCCGTTGCATCTTTAATGATTACATTATTTTTAAATATTATCTTTTATACAAAAAAGAATGTAAATAATTATGAAACTAAAATATTTAAAAATCTTATCGTATTAAATTTATTTGAATCATTATTTTCATGCACTATAATTTTTTTAGGATATAAACATGCTCCACTTGGATTACTAGAACTATTAAACAGAATTGACTATATATGTGTTTTGTTTTGGGTTTGGTTTTTATTTGTTTATATTTATAAAAATGCATTAAATACAGTAATTGAAAAGAAAAAGATAATTAAAATATCTTTAATATTTAATGTGATTGCCTCTATGCTCATCTTGTTTGGAGATATTAGACTATTAAATGAAGGTGACATAATGAATTCATTTGGAGTTCCTATTAATGTACTTTATATATCATGTTTAATATATATTATTGTAATTTTTTTAATTATTATATTTAAAAATCAAAATCTAAAAGATGTAAAAAATGTACCAATTTATACACTTTTAATGCTTTGCTTTTCAATGCTTATTATAAGAAAAGTTGATCCAGGACTTTTACTTACTTCATTCTTTATTTCTTTTATTAACTTAATAATGTATCATACAATAGAGAATCCTGATGTAAAAATGGTAAATGAGTTAAAACTAGCAAAAGATAATGCAGATAAAGCTAATAGGGCTAAATCAGACTTTTTATCAAGTATGAGTCATGAAATTAGAACACCTCTAAATGCAATCGTTGGTTTTAGCGAAATAATTGAAACCGAAACTAAAATTGAATCATGTAAAGAGGATGCCAAAGACATAGTAACAGCTTCCCATACACTATTAGAAATAGTTAACGGAATACTAGACATTTCTAAAATAGAAGCCAATAAAATGGAAATAGTTAATAAGAACTTTGATTTAAAATATGAATTAACTGTAGTATCAAAATTAATGAATACAAGAATAGGCGACAAACCACTTAAACTAATAACAACATTTGCAGAAGATATTCCAAACATATTATATGGAGACATCGGAAAAGTTAAACAAATAATAACAAACATATTAACAAACGCAATCAAATATACTGAAAAAGGAGAAATTAATTTTTCGGTTAATTGCATTAACAATAAAGATAACTCAGACTTAGTAATAAATGTATCAGATACAGGTAGAGGAATCAAACCAGAGAAAATGAATTCTTTATTTACTAAATTTAATCGTTTAGATGAAGATAAAAATACAACCCTAGAAGGAACTGGTTTAGGATTAGCAATAACAAAATCCTTAGTAGAAATGATGGGCGGTAAAATAGTAGTAAATAGTACTTATGGAAAAGGAAGTTCATTTACAATATATTTATCACAAAAAATTGTTTCTAAAGATGAAACGCTAGAGAAAAAAAATATAGCACTTAACGATAGTAGTTATAAAAATTCAAATGTTCTAATTGTTGATGATAATATTCTTAACTTAAAAGTAGCAGATAAGTTGCTTAAAAGATATAATATAAATACAAAAATTTCAGAAACAGGAAAAGAATGTATCAAAATAATCAAAAGCGGAGAGACTTTTGATATGATTCTATTAGATGATATGATGCCAGAAATGGATGGTAAAGAAGTTTTAATTGAATTAAAGAAAATTCCTAACTTTAATATTCCCGTTGTAGCCTTAACTGCAAATGTTATGTCCGGTATCAAAGAAAAATATATTAAATTAGGATTTAATGATTATTTAGCGAAGCCCATTGAATCAATTGAACTATCAAATTTATTAAATAAATATTTAAATAGAAAACAAGAAATAAAATACAAAGATTTTAGTAATAAAAAAATACTAATAGTAGATGATAACAAATTAAATATTAAAATTGCTAGAAACTTTTTAAAATCATATAATTTTACAATAGAAGAATCAATAAGTGGAATTGATGCAATAGAAAAAATAAGAAATAACAAATACGATTTAATCTTTATGGATTATATGATGCCTAAAATGGACGGAATTGAAACACTTAACAAATTAAAAGAAATTAAAGATTTTGACACTTCTGTTGTTGTTATTACTGCAGAAGTTAATGAAGATTCAAAAGAAAAATTTATTAAGGCTGGATTTAAAGAGTATATTCCAAAACCAATAAATAAAAAAGAACTAGATTTAATAATAAATAAATTAATAAAATAAACATGGTTTGTGTACAATTTGACAAAAGTGAAGACTGATGATATACTATTACTCATAAATCCGAGGATATCCATTTAAAATAACGGTTAAATTTGACAAAATAAAAATTTATGTTATAATAAATGGCACTTATCCGAGAAAGATTGGATTTGTTAATCTATAATAATATGTGAAATCAAAATTAGCACTTCATGAGACTGCATATTTTGGTTTTTATATTATTAAGGGTTTAAAACTTAAGGGGGAAATAAATATGTTAAAGAAAATAATGAAAAACTTAGCAATGTTTGCTGTAATTTTATTTATAGGAACTGAAGTAGTGTACGCTGCTCCTAGTTCAATCAAAGTTACATCAAAAGGAAAAATGGATTTAGGAGTAGGTTATTACTTCCCAATGAAATATACAGAAGATGGAAGAGTTGCTTACTGTACAGAGTTTAGAGATAACTACCCAATGGGTATTACAATGTCTAATCCTAAAAAAGTAGATGCAGGTCTTGCTTATATAATAGAGAATGGATTTAAAGGATATGCATCAGATTATAATAATGACTCTAAATTCAGACAATACTATATAACACAAATGGCTGTTTATTACTATAGAGGTGAAATAGCATATAAAACTAATCACGCAAACTATAGCGAACTTAAAGAAGCAAAAGCATTAGCCGATAGAGCTTCCTCAGTTCAAAATAAAACAATCAAAATTTCATTAAATAGTAATTCAAGTAGAATGACTTTAACAACTGATAATAAATATTTTATATCAGATAAAATAACAATAACATCAAATCAAGACGTAACACTTAATTTAGCAGTTTCTGCTAACACAGGAGCAGTTGTAATTGATTCAAATGGAAATGCAAAAAACACTGTTAAAAATGGTGATGTAGTATACGTAAGAATGCCTTCATCAGTAATTAATGCAGGACAAAAAATTAAATTAGCATTATCAGTAAAAGGAACTATAACTAATACAGTTGCTTATGAATACTTTCCAGGAGACGCAGGTTACCAAAATATAGTACCAGATGCCTCTTATAAAGAATCAATAAGTGATACCGCTACTATTAATTTAGAAGCATCAAAAGAAAAATTAGTAACAAAAACAAAAATATCAAAACAAGATATTACAACTAAAGAAGAATTACCTGGAGCATCATTAGAACTTAAAGATGCATCAGGAAATGTAATACTTAGTTGGGTATCAGGAACAACACCAAAATATATTGAAGGTTTAAAAGCTGGATCTTATAGTTTATGTGAAACAGCTGCACCAGCAGGTTATGAATTATACAAAGAATGTATCAACTTCCAAGTACGTGAAGATGGTACAACATCAACAGTAATAATGTATAACAAACAAAAATCAGAAGTAATAATATCAAAACAAGATATTACAAATAAACAAGAATTACCTGGAGCTAAACTTGAAATAAAAGATGCAAACGGTAATGTAAAAATATCTTGGACATCAGGAACAACACCAAAAAGAATTAAAGGACTTAAAGTTGGTTCATACTCTTTATGTGAAACAGCTGCACCAGCAGGATATGATTTATATAAAGAATGTATAAATTTTGAAATTAAAGCTGACGGAAAAGTTCCAACAGTTGTAATGTATAATAGACCAACAAAAAAAGAAGTAACAAAAGTTAAAATATCAAAACAAGATATAACAAACAATAAAGAATTACCTGGAGCTACATTAGTAGTAAAAGATTCAAACGGAAACGTAGTTGAAACTTGGGTTTCCACTAACCAACCAAAATATATCGAAGGATTAAAAGTTGGGTCATATACTTTATGTGAAACAGCTGCACCAGCAGGATATGATTTATATACAGAATGTATTAAATTTGATGTCTTAAACAATGGTACAGTAACAAACGTAGTAATGTATAATACACCAACAAAAGAAGTTACAAAAGTTAAAATATCAAAACAAGATATAACAAATAAACAAGAATTACCTGGAGCTACATTAGTAATTAAAAATTCAGCAGGAGAAGTAGTAGAAACTTGGGTTTCCACTAACGAACCAAAGTATATTGAAGGAATGAAACCTGGTAAATATACACTAGAAGAAACTATAGCACCAGACGGATACATCTTATCAACTGAAAAACGTGAGTTTACAGTTAAAGAAGATTCAACAGTAACAACAGTAACATTCTTTAACGAAAAAGAAAAATCAAACAAAGTTAGAATATCTAAAAAAGATATTGCAACAAAAGAGGAATTACCTGGAGCTACACTTGAAGTAAAAGACTCAAACGGAAACGTAGTTGAAACTTGGGTTTCAGAAAGCACAGCTCATGAATTAGTTTTAAAACCAGGTACTTATACTTTAACAGAAACACAAGCACCAGTAGGTTACATATTATCAACTGAATCTATTACATTTGTAGTAAATGAAGATGGTACTGTAGACTCAGAAATAGTATTATTTAATACAAGAGCCGTAGAAGTTCCTATAACAGATGCAAATATTTCAAGCTTCCTATACTTAATAGGTATAGCAGGTATTATATTAGGATTTGTAAAAGTTTATAAAAATGCAAAAAACTAAAAAAAACGTAATTATAGGATATCTTGTAATGGCTATCAGTATAGGTTTATTATTATTAAATTACTTAAGTACAAAAAAAGACAAAGTATTTAATGATATAAATTTAGAGTATTACTCTTTAACTAACCCTGTCTTAGAAATAAAAAAAGAGGATATAAAAGAAGAAGAAGTTATCCCAGAAAAAGAACAAGAAGAATTAAACTACTCAAACTATTTTATCGGAAGTTTAGAAATACCTAAAATAGGATTAAATAGAGGATTTGTAGATATTAATTCATTAGATAATGATGTTTCTAAAAACATCTCAATAATAAAATCATCCGACATGCCAGACGTAGAACTTGGAAACTTTATATTAGCAGCCCATTCAGGCAACTCATATATAAGTTTCTTCAAGGACTTGTATCTAATTAATAATGGAGATTCAATTTATATTAATTACAAAGGTAAAAAATATACTTATCAAATAACCAATATTTATTTACAAGAAAAGACTGGTAAGATAGGAATTTACAGAGATCAATCAAAAACAACAGTAACACTTGTTACTTGTACAAAAGATGATGAACAACATCAAACAATTTATATTGCAGACTTAGTAAGTATTAATTAAATGTCATAAATGAAAAGGGGGGTTTATTTATGGTTCAATTAACATTAGTAGAAAAAATTCAATCATTATTGGAAATTGTTAAATCATCAAGCCTTTTTATAATAGCATTCCTTATAGGTGCCGCTATTATATCCCTAATAATTATGGATTATATTAGTAATAAAAAGGTAAATGGTAAACTTTATATATCAGCTTTAGTATTTACAATGGGATTTATTTTAGTAAAATATTTTAAACCATTATTAAACTTAGCAGATAATTTAGTAGAAGAAATAATTTCGATTATTTACTTTCCAAATTTAGCAGTTTTCCTATTTATCTTATTATCAATTAATGTTATAACTTTATATACATTAATTAAAAACAAATATTTTATTCATAAAATAATAAGCATTATATCAGCTATTTCAATAGATTTCTTATTCATTTTAATACTTGATATAATTGCAAAAAACAATATTGATATTTATGCAAAACTTACAGTATTTAGCAATAAAGAATTATTAGTATTAATTGAGTTAACAACAGGAATTTATACAGTTTGGGCATTAATTACAGGATTTGTTAAATTAGTTAATAAAACTTGTAGTAATACAAAAACTATACCTGCATACGTTATACCAACACCAAACGATACATTCTTAAATGTTCCAGTATATGAAGCATATAAAGAAGATGGAAAAACATTATATGACCGTTTTGGAAAAGGTGAAAACTTAAGTAAAGAACAATATGCAATCTTAAAAACATATTTAATGTC
>JAVWTD010000022.1:0-18656 GCA_036667875.1 Bacilli bacterium | reverse complement strand
TATAATAGAAAAAAATTAAAATATGATATAATAAATTAAATGGAGGAGATATTATGGCAAAGTTTTGTTCAGAGTGTGGATGCTCACTAAAAGAAGATACTAAGTTCTGTCCTGAATGTGGTTATCAATTAAAAGGAGAACCTCAAAAAAATAAGGAATCTCATGTTTTTACAGGACAAAGAAATAAATGGATTGCAGGTCTTCTAGGGCTTATTGGAGGATCAATTGGAGCACACAATTTTTATTTAGGATTTTATGAAAAAGCAATTACTCAAATAATTGTAACCATATTTACATGTGGGATAGGAGCAATTTGGGGATATATAGAAGCTATTTTAATATTATCAGGATCAATAGATCGTGACGTCGATGGAAACACATTATCAAAATAATTTAAAAATTCTATTAATAGTTTTATTATTGTTTACTGTATTATTTGTGTTTGATTTGAAATGGGCTTGTCCATTCCTAAAATATATTCATATCTTGTGTCCAGGATGTGGACTTACAAGATCAATTAAAGCATTACTTAGATTGGATATAGTTAGTGCTATTAAGTACAATATACTTATTATACCTTTAGTTATATTTATAGTAGGCATTATAATAGACAGTATAACAAAAAAAGATAGAACAATTAAAATATTTAGTAAAAATAGTTTTATCATTTTAATATTTTTAATTTTTTTTGGAATATTAAGAAATATATGATAAAAAAGGTATAACTATTTAGTTATACCTTTATTGTATCTACTACGTTTCTCACTAACTCCCAATTTAGGAATTGTTTTAATTTTCTTATATGATTTCTTTTCAGCAGTAATACCAAGAAGATAATCAACCGATGTATTGTAAAAAATACTTAATTTAATCAAAATATTAGTAGGAATATCATTTTCTCCTGTCTCATATTTTGAATAACCAGTTTGAGACATATTTAAATATTCAGCAATATCTTTTTGATATAAATCATTATCTATTCTTAAATCTTTGACTCTATTTTTGATGTCTAATTTATCCATAAATATGCCCCCTTTACACAATTATATTATTTTAAACCAGAATTGTTGACTTGCAACCTATTTTAGGTTATATTAATTTTAAGAATATTTAGAAATGAGGTTTTTATGAACTTAATAAAAACAATAAAAAACGAAGATTTTAATTTAAGTCCTAAAACAAATAGCAACAGTATAAAACAATCAACTACAATACTTTTAATTGACGAAAACAGTATGGTTTTATTGTTTAAAAGAAACTCTTTAAAATCTTTTTATCTGCCATCAATGGAACATAATGAAAAATTAAATGAAAATGTATTTAAAAAAATAGACATAATATTAAATAATATAAAAACATTAGGGTACATTGAAGAACATAAAAATAATGGATTAGAAAAAGTAGAAGTTTTAATGAGTTCTGTTAAAAAGATACATAAGTTTATAGACGATGATACCGAAATGATATGGTGTAACCCAGAAGAAGCATATATGCTTATTAAAAACTATACAAATCCAATAAATGACTTTGAAGATTTATATACTTCTTTATATAGAAATAAAAAAGATTTAGAAATTATTAAATATTATTTGAATAATAAATAAAAGCAAATAAACCCTTATAAAATAAAGGGTAAGTTTACTTTTTTTTAGTATAATGCTGAAATTAGTTCCTTGACTTATTTTAATATTCATAATACAATAGACATAGGTGAAATTTTAATTTTACTAAAAAAGATGGAGGAATTTATGAATAATGTATTATACTCCATTTTACTTGTCTTAATTGGAACTTTTTTTGGAACAATAATATTTATTGTTATTAATTATATTAGAGGTATTAAAGCAACTAAAGAAGCAGATATGCTACTAGAACGTGCTAAAAAAGATGCCGAAAAAATTAAAAGAGACTACTTACTTGAAGCTAAAGAAGATGCTCATAAAGTAAAAGTAGAGACTGATAAAGAAATAAAAGAAAAAAAGAATGAAATAAAAGAAGCAGAAGATAGATTATTAGCGCGTGAAGGAAATATGGACCGTAGGGATCAAACGCTACAAAATCGAGAAGAAATGCTTGAAGAAAAAGAAAATAATATAATTAATAAACAAAGAGACATTCAAAAAGAACAAGAAAAAGTGGAAGACATGAAAAAAGAACAAATCACTTTGCTTGAAAAAATTGCGGGGTTCAGTGTTACAGAAGCACGTGAACTTGTTATGAAAAAAGTAGAAGACATGATGAGCTTAGAAGTTGCAGCATATATTAAAGATGCAGAATCTGAAGCTAAATTAGAAGCTGACAAAAAATCAAAAACAATATTAGTAAGTGCCATGCAAAAATATGCAGGAGATGTTGCTAACGAACAAACAGTTACAGTAGTAGCATTACCAAACGACGATATGAAAGGTCGTATAATTGGAAGAGAAGGACGCAATATAAGAACAATCGAATCAGTTACTGGAGTTGACTTAATAATTGATGACACACCAGAAGCAATCGTTGTATCTTCATTTGACCCTCTTAGAAGAGAAATAGCAAGAATTACTATTGAAACACTTATAAAAGACGGAAGAATTCATCCTGCTAGAATTGAAGAAATTTATGACAAAACAACTAAAGATATGCATGCAAAAATACTAGAATATGGTAATGAAGCATTATTTGAATTAGGGATAACTAAAGTTGATCCTGAAATAGTTTCATTATTAGGTAAACTTCATTTTAGAACAAGTTATGGACAAAACGCTTTAGCTCATTCAATGGAAGTAGCACACCTATCAGGTATACTTGCAGCTGAAATGGGAGAAAACATTAATCTAGCTAAAAGAGCTGGTTTGTTACATGATATTGGAAAATCAATTGACCATGAAGTTGAAGGTAGCCATGTAGACTTAGGAAGTGAAATGGCTAGAAAATATAAAGAAAATAAAACAGTTATTAATTCTATTGAATCTCATCATGGAAATAAAGAAGCAGATTCAGTTATTTCAGTATTAGTAGCTATAGCAGATGCACTTTCAGCATCTCGCCCTGGTGCTAGAAATGACTCATTAGAAAACTATGTTAAACGATTAAAAGATCTTGAAGAAATTGCCAATACAACAAAAGGTGTTCAAAATACCTTCGCAATTCAAGCAGGTCGTGAACTTAGAGTAATTGTAAAACCAGAAGAAATTGATGACCTTGGAAGTTTCAAAATAGCCCGAGAAATAAAAGATAAAATTGAAAGCCAACTTCAATATCCTGGAACAATAAAAGTTACAGTAATACGTGAAACAAGAGCAACCGAAGAAGCAAAATAGCTTCTTTTTTCATGAAAAAAACTGCTTATGCAGTTTTAACTAAATAATAAAATTATAAATTGAATACTCATCATTATACCATTGTGGCAAAAATGGAGCCACATCGGAACAAAAATATTTTTGCTTTTCACATAAGTATAGGCAAATATAATTCCTGGAATTGAGTAAGGTATAATATATAATAAATCGAGTGCCGTTTCAAATGAACCAATCACATGAAAAGAACCAAAAACAAGACCCGATAATAATATAAATAAAATTTTATTATTAAAAATATTTCGTAAAGAAAATCTAAAAACTAACTCCTCAACAACAGGAGCAAGCATAACCGAAACAATAAAAGTATATATTGGCATGTTTTTAAACATATCATTAATAGCATCTTGATTGTTTGGAGTATTACCTTTATTAATAAACATAATAATAGCATTAGTAACAGCCATTAATATTAATATTAGAAACCAATTTTTAAAATACTTTTTAAAATATTGTTGATTATTTTTTTTGAAATCATTAATCATTCTTATAATATCTTTTTTAAATAAAGCATAAATAACATAAATTGTAATTAACTCTAGCAATATTGAATAACCTTGTTTAGAAATAGTTGGTAAATAATCAATTGTTAAACCAAAAACACCTAAAAATAACGTACCATATCTCGTTACAATAAACCAAGTTAAAAAACAAAATATACCTTTTAAACCTTTAATATTTTCTTCTTTCATATCATCACCACTTTAATTATATCAAAATAAGAATGTTTTAGATACTTTTTATTTATTTTTCTTTCATTTTATGGTATAATCTTTCTAGCTGCAAGAGAAAGGAGAGTAGGGTAAAGCCCTGCTCTTTAATGTAATATGGAGGAAAAATGGAAATAGCAAAACAAATAAGAGAACTAATCGAAAATGAACTAACAAATAATGGTTATATTTTAGATGAAGTACTATACGTAAAAGAAGGTGGCGTACAATTTTTAAGAATCGTTATAGACAAAGAAGGATTTATAAATGTCGACGACTGTTTAAAAGTATGTCATATAATTAATCCAATACTAGATACAAAAGACCCAATAAAAGAACAATATATGCTTGATGTATGTTCAAAAGAGAAAGGAAGAGAATAGAAAATGGCAAGAAAGCAAGTTAAAGTGGACAACACTAAAATGAATAATACAGAATTTTTAAATGCTGTTAAATTAGTAGTAAAAGAAAAAGGAATTGAAGAAAATGTTATATATGATGCAATGGAACTTGCATTAACAAGTGCATACAAAAAGAATTTCAATTCATTAGAAAATGTAAGAGTTGATATCGATAGAAAAAAAGGAGATATCAAAGTTTATTCATTTTTAAACGTTGTTTTATTTGATGAAGAAGAAGGAATTGACCCTGAAACTGAAATCACACTTGAAGAAGCACAAGAAAAAATTCCAGGAATTAAAGTTGGTGAAACAATTGAAACTGAAATTACTCCAGATAACTTTGGACGTGTTGCAGCAGCTACCGCTAAACAAGTAGTAGTTCAAAAAATAAGAGAAGCAGAAAGAAATGTAATCGTTTCAGAATTTGGAGACAAACAAGACGAAATGGTAACAGGTTCTGTTGAAATGGAAGATGTAAGAAATTATTACATTAACCTAGGAAAAGCTCAAGGTATACTTCCAAAAAGTGAAACAATACCTGGAGAAAACATTAAAATGGGAACAAGTATAAAAGTATATGTTACTAAAGTAGAAAGCAATCCAAAAGGACCGCTTATTCTATTATCTAGAACACATTATGGTTTTATCAAAAGACTATTTGAAATTGAAATCCCAGAAATAGTAGAAGGCTTAGTTTTAGTAGAAAGCGTTGCACGCGAAGCAGGAAATAGAACTAAAATTGCAGTTTACTCAGAAGATAATAACATTGATGCCGTTGGAAGTTGCATTGGTGAAAAAGGAAGTCGTATCGCTAATATCTTAAAAGAATTAAATGGAGAAAAAGTAGATATAATTCCTTATGACAAAGATCCAAAACAATTTATAGAAAATGCACTTAGTCCTGCTAAGAATGTTAATGTTTATATTACTGATGAAAAAAATAGAGAATCACTAGTAATAGTAGACCAAGATAATTTATCCTTAGCAATAGGTAAAAAAGGACTAAACGTAAAACTTGCATCTAGATTAACTAAATTTAGAATAGATGTAAAAACAGAAGAACAAGCTAAAGAAGCAGGAATTAATATTATATTATAGGTGGAAGTATGAATAAAAAAATACCATGTAGAACATGTGTAGTTACACGTGAAAAACTTGAAAAAAGAGACTTAATAAGAATAGTTAGAACTCCAGAAGGAGAAGTGATTATAGATGAAACAGGAAAAGCAAATGGAAGAGGAGCATATTTAAAAAAAGATGAAAATGTATTTTTAAAAGCTCAAAAATCTAAAATTTTAGATAGACAACTCGAAGTTACTGTTCCTGATGACATTTTCGAAAATTTAAAAAAATTATTATAGGAAAGAGGTGCTGTTTATGATGAGTGTAGAAGAATACGCTTTAGACATAAATAAAGAAGCAAACGAAATACTTAAGAAATGTAAGGTTTTAGGTATTAATGTTACTTCAAATGATGACCTACTAGATGACGAAGGAATTACCTTACTAGATAATGCTTTTCAAGCAACAACCGAAGAAGAAGAAATATTTGATGAAGTAGAAGTAGTAGTAGACAATAAAAAAGTAGACAACGATAATATAAAGAAACTAGAAAAACTTAAAAAGAAACCAGACAATAAAATAAAAACAAAAAAAGACTTTGCAACAAAGAAAAAAGAAATGTATAAAAGCAAAGAAAAACTAGTTTCTAATGTAGCCGTTGTTAGTGAAAACAGTATATTCTACAATGAAAATATGACTGTTTCAAAACTAGCAGAACAACTAGGAGTAAACGGAGCAGAATTAGTAAAAAAATTATTTGCGTTAGGAGTAATGGCAACATTGAATAACTCTATTGACTTTGAAAATGCAGAAATTCTAGTTATGGAATACGGAAAAGAATTAAAACATGAAGCAACAAGAGATGTATCTAATTTTGAGAATCTTGAACTAGAAGAAAATGAAAATGATTTAATAAAACGTCCTGCTGTAGTAACTATAATGGGTCACGTTGACCATGGTAAAACAACATTATTAGATTACATAAGAAAAGCACACGTAGCATCCGGAGAAGCTGGAGGAATTACTCAAGCAATCAGTGCATATCAAGTAAACCATAATGGTGACATAATCACATTTATTGACACTCCAGGACATGCTGCATTCACTGAAATGCGTGCAAGAGGAGCAGAAATAACAGATATAGTTATTATAATAGTAGCAGCTGATGACGGTGTTATGCCTCAAACCAAAGAAGCTATAGCACATGCTAAAGCTGCAGGTGTTCCAATAATAGTTGCAATAAATAAAATAGACAAACAAGGAGCAGATATAGATAAAGTTTTATCTCAATTATCTGAACAAGGACTTACTCCAGAAAGTTGGGGTGGAGACACAATAGTTAATCAAATAAGTGCATTCACAGGAGAAGGAATTGATGAATTACTAGAAAGTATTCTTTTGATTTCTGAAATGGAAGAATACAAAGCTAATCCAAATAGATATGCCCTAGGATCAGTTATTGAATCTAGACTTGATAAGTCCCTTGGACCAGTAGTAAGTTTACTAGTTCAAAATGGAACACTAAGACTAGGTGATCCAATAGTAGTAGGACATGCCGTTGGAAAAGTAAGAACCCTTAAAAATGATTTAGGAGTTGAAATTACAAAAGCTTTACCATCAATGCCAGTTGAAATAACAGGATTAAATGATACTCCAAGTGCAGGAGATAGATTTATGGCCTTTGCATCTGAAAAAGAAGCAAGAAAAATAGCCCAAGAAAGAGCTGACCAAGCCAAAGAACTAGCACATACCCCTCAAACTGCCGTTACTTTAGAAGAACTATTTGATAAAATTCAAGAAGGCGAAAAAGAAATTAAAGTAATAATCAAAGCAGACGTTAATGGAAGTGCTGAAGCAGTTAAAAACTCTTTAGAAAAAATCGAAGTTGATGGAGTAAATGTTAAAGTAATAAGAAGTAGTGTTGGAGCAATAACTGATGGAGATATAGTTCTTGCAGCAGCTTCAAATGCTATTCTAATTGGATTTAATGTTAGACCAAATAATTCAATCAAAGATTACGCTAGAGAAAAAGGTGTTGACATTAGACTTTATAATATTATTTATAAAGCAGTTGAAGAAATTGAATTAGCCATGAAAGGTATGTTGGATCCTATTTATGAAGAAAAAATATTAGGAACAGCAGAAGTAAGACAAATCTTCAAATTCTCTAAAGTAGGAATAATTGCAGGATCATATATGACAGACGGACTAATTAAAAGAGATGCCAAAGCTCGTATAATTAGAGATGGAGTAGTAATATATGATGGAAACGTTAACTCACTACAAAGAGAAAAAGACTCAGTAAAAGAAGTTAAAAAAGGATTAGAATGTGGAATTACAATCGAAAATTTCTTAGATATAAAAGAAGGCGACGTAATAGAAGCATACGAAATGGTAGAAATAAAGAGATAGTTTTATCTCTTTTTTCATGATATAATTGGATAGAAGGTGAATTTTATGTTAAATAGACATTATGATTTTATGTTAGAAGATACACTTAATACAGAAGTATTAAATTATGAAGTAATCAACGGATTATATCATTATACATTTAAAGATACTATTTTTTATACATTATCGGGAGGAATGCGTAAAGACAAAGGAACCATTGGAGGAAACACAGTAATAGATGTTTACAAAAAAGATGGTCTTATTTACCATGTCCTAAAAAAAGAAATAGAAAAATTTGTGATAATGCGAGTAGATAAAGAAGACAGACTAGAAAAATGTCAAATACACTCAGCACAACACTTAATCTGCGCTCTTTTTTCTAATGAGTATAAAGTTAAAACAGTATCATTTCAAGCAGGAGAAAAAGAAAGCACAATAGAAATGTCCTTTCAAAACTTAGATAGATGTATGTTAAATCAAATTGAAGAACAAACAAATAAACTTATAAGAGAAAACATTAAAATAGAAATTGAATATCCTACAAGAGAAGAAGCCCTAGAAAAAAACAAAAAATATGAAGAAGAATTACCATTTGATGGAGAAATAAGAGCAGTAGTAATAAAAGATATTGACTATAACCTCTGTGCTTGTATCCATGTACCAAGTTTAGGTTATATACAATCAGTAAAATTTTTAGACTACGAAAAAACTCCTTATGGTTACAAGATATCTTTCATAGCAGGACAACAAATGATAAATTATTTAAAAGAACATTACGAAGTATTTAAAGAAGCAAGAAAAACACTAGCAATACCAGAACTAGCAATAATGGATGGAATCAACAAATTACTTGAAGATAAACAAAATTTAAAAAAAGAAATTGAAGAACTAAAAGAAGAAAACTTTTCAAATATTGCAAAAACACTTACAGGTAACCGTCTCTTTCATATATTCGAGTATGATAGCAAAACACTAAAACAATTCTGTGCCTTTTTTAATAGTCACTATGATAAAGAATATATATTCCTAGGAAAATATGAAAACCAACTTCACATAGTATTTAATAAAATAGGAAAAGAAAAATTTGAAATTGCCAAAAAACTTTATGGAATAAAAGGTGGAGGCAATGAATTTGCACAACAAGGTGGAATAGAGTATAATAGTGCACTAGTCACATATTTAGAAGGAGTGGTTAATAATGAATAAATTTATTTTTATACCAAAAGACGTATGTTCAGTAAAAATGGAATTCTTAATTGAAGGAGAAATTATTAAAAATATTAAAATATCAAAAGGATGTGCAGGAAACAGCCAAGGAGTTGCTAGACTTTCCAAAGAACAACCCATAAGAGTTATAGAAGAAGCACTATGTGGAATAAAGTGCCCTGGATCAGCAACCAAACAAACATCATGCCCTGACCAATTAAGTAAAGGTTTAACCATGTATAAAACAATAATGAACAATGAAGAATTAAAACAAAAATTTATAGATGAAGGACTTTTAATATTAAACTATGAACCTATAAAGGTTAAAGTGAAAACAAAGTAAAATTTGTTTTTTTTAATACTTTTTAATAATTTATAGATTGTTTTTTAATAATTAAAAGTATATTATTGACATGAGGAGAAAAAATATGAAATATGAAACAATAAAAGAAATGTTTGAACTTAATGTCTTATTACATCCTGATAATGTAGCCTTTTATGAAAAAACAGGAAAAGATTATGTCCCTTACACTTATAAAGAGTTATATGAAGATGTAAATGCTTTAGGAAATTCTCTAATAGAAAAAGGTCTCAAAGACCAAAACATAGCAATAATTGGAAAGAACAGTTATGAATGGGCAGTAGCCTATTTAACAACCATTTGTGGCTTAGGAACCGTTATCCCCTTAGACAAGGAACTAACTAAAGAAGAACTAGAAACAAGCCTAAAAAGACTTCCAATCGGAGCCATAATATATTCAAAAGAACAAGAAACAAAAATAAACAAAGAACAATACAAAACAATCTGTATGCAAAAGGAAATGAAAGAACTAATAAAAGAAGAAACTAATAATAATTATGAACAAATAAAAATTAACCCAAATAAAACAGCAGTTTTGCTTTTTACTTCAGGAACTACAAGTGAATCAAAAATAGTAATGCTGTCAAACAAAAATATAATGCATAATATAAACAATTTTGATCAATTTGTAACAATAACAGAAAATGATAGATTCTATTCAATTCTTCCTATGCATCATACCTTTGAAGGATCTTGTGGATTTTTAGCACCACTTTCTAAAGGAGCATCAATAATTCACTTAAACAGCCTAAAAAACGTAAGCAAAGATATGCTTTTAATGAAACCGACTTTTATAATAGGAGTTCCAAGAATAATAGATTTATTTGATAAGAAAATAACAAAAGAAATTAAAGACAAAGGAAAAACAACACTAGTAAGAAATGCATCTATTATTACTAACCTTGTACCATCTTTTAAAAAGAAAATATTTAAAGATATACATGATGCTTTCGGAGGAAACTTAAAAACAATTTTAGTAGGAGGAGCAGCATGTGACCCTTTAGTTTTAAAAAGATTAAGAAATTATGGATTTAATGTCCTACAAGGATATGGTCTTACAGAATGTGCTCCCTTAGTAGCAGGAAACGCAGAACATGACCATAAAGATGAAGCCGCCGGAAAACCAATGAGAGAAACAAAAGTAAAAATCATAAACAAAGGATTAGATGGTGTAGGAGAAATAGCAGTTAAAGGACCACAAGTCTTTAAAGGCTACTACGAAAACGAAGAAGCAACAAATGAAGTCTTTGATGAAGAAGGTTATTTTCTAACAGGAGACCTAGGTAAAATTGACCGTAACGGGTTCATTATTATTAAAGGAAGAAGTAAAAATGTTATAATAGCGGCAAACGGAAAAAATGTTTATCCTGAAGAATTAGAAACCATCATAAGCAAAAACGAAAATATTCGTCAAGCAATTGTAAAGATTAAAAAGAATGCACATGGTAATGACGTAATAACAGTAGAAATAGTCCTAGTAGATGAATTAATTAAAAAAATGAACGAACATCCAAACATAAAAGAAGAAATAACAAAAATAATAAAAGACTATATAGACGAGATAAACAAAAAAATATCAGATTATAAACGAATAAAACAAGTAGAACTAAAAGAAGAACCATTCAAAGAAACTTCAACAAATAAAGTTAAAAGATACATTAAATAGTTTATTAATCATTAAAATTTTGATATAATGAACATGTGAGGTGAAAAGCATGAGTGTAAAAATAGACAGAATAGCCAGCAATTTAGTAAAAGAAATAAGTTATATACTAATGACAGAAGTAAAAGATCCTGATGTAAAGTTTGTTACCGTAACAGACTGTAAAGTTACAAATGATTTATCTTATGCCAAAGTATATGTAACTGTATTTAATCAAACAAGAATAAAGGAAACATTAAGTGCTCTTAATAATGCTAGAGGCTTTATAAGACATGAATTAAATGATAGAGTAGATATAAGACACATTCCAGAATTGGAATTTGTTTATGACGAATCAATTGAATACGGTAAAAAAATTGAAAAAATAATTGATGAAATGAACGAAGAAGAAAAATAATTCTTCTTTTTTTTGATTTTATGATAAAATGATTATAGTGGTGATAAGATGAAAAAAGAAAAAATAGATAATACTAATATGGAATTATTTTTTTCAGAACCAAAAAAGAAGAAACACTTTTTAATTTTAATTCCTATTTTAATAGTTTTATCCATAGTTTCAATAGTTTTTCTAATTCCTAAAAAAGATAAAATTGTATTTAAATTAGTAGGAAACAAAGAAATATTATTAGAAGTTTTTAAAGAGTATAAAGAACTAGGCGCTAGTTTAACTATAAATGGTGAACCAAAAAGATTAAAAATAAAAAGCAACCTAAAAACAGACAAAATAGGAACCTACAAAATAAAATATAATTATAATAAAAAAACACTTAGTGTTAGAACTATAAATGTAATAGATAAAGAAGCACCCACTATAGTCTTAAAAGGAGAAAAAGAAGTAAAATTACTAGAAACCGCAAACTATCAGGAAGCCGGATTTGAAGTAAAAGACAACTATACTAAAGAATTAAAAGTAGTAACAGAAGGAATAGTTGATACTTCAAAGGTAGGAAAATATAAACTAAAATACATAGTAGAAGATGAAAGCAAAAATAAAACAGAAATAACAAGAGATATAATAATAGAAGAAAAACCAAAAGAAATAATAAAAACAATAGCAAAAGTTGAAATAGATGCACCACCACCAGTAATAGTAGAAAACCGAGTAGGATTAATATCTAACCTAACATTCACTAAAAATGGAGTATATATTAAAGGTTGTGCTCCACAAAATGTCATAACTGAATTTTTAAATTTTGGTACTAATAAATATCCAATAACAGGAAGTTGTTATGAAGGTGAAATAAATTTATCTAATATAACAAATGGTACATATACCCTTAAAATAAATAATGAACATAATGTAGTAGATACTCTAGTACCAGAAGCCCAAATTAAAAGAGGAAGAGTTGGAAACAAACTAGCAACATTTGATTACACTAATAACTTCATTACAGTTACAATTAAAGACTTTTATTATGATTATGACGTTTTAATTGATGTAGGACATGGAGGATACGATGTAGGAGCATCAAACAATTACGCCAAAGAAAAAGATATGAACCTGCAAGTTTCACTTTATGAAAAATCTCTTTTTGAAAGTGCTGGATATAAAGTTTTAATAACAAGAGATGGAGATTACTATCCACCTGGAATGGGTCCAACAAACTGGAAAAGTTTAAGAAGAACAGCCTATAAAATAGGATATTACTCAGCAACATCAAAAGTAACATACTCAAACCATCATAATGCTGTTGCACAATCAGGTCCAAGAGGTTTTCAAATGTATGTTTCAACAAAGATGCAAAATATGGGAACAGAATTTAATATATTTAACCAAGTAAATGCCATTAATCCTGGAAACAGTAATGGAATATTTACAAGAGAATATTACAATGGACAAATAGCAAGCAAAGGAAATGGTCAATACTATGACTGGACTAACTACTATGCAGTATTAAGAATACCAGCCGATTTATTTAATAATAATCACATAACAATTTATGAATCATGCTTTTTAAGTAATATAGATGATTTTATAAATTATTGGCAAAACGGAAACTGGCAAAAAATATCACAAATAAAAGTAAATAATTATATAGCAAAAATAAAAAATATGTAAAAGAAGACTTTTAGTCTTTTTTATATTACATTATAAAGTAATATCATATTATTATATAGAAAAGGAGGAATAATATCCCAAATTTAATTCCAGATGTTCCTCCTAAAATTTACACCTTAAGCGCTGTAGCACTCGGATACTTACTAATTGATGACTTAACCGCTAACGAACAAAACGCACTTGGAAACTGGCTTATGTTAACAGCACAAGTACTTTGCACTAACGCTTTTTATAAACAAGTTCAAACTGAAAGAGGAATAAAACAAAAAACAAACATGACAACAGAAGACACAGTTTTAATGCTAAAAAAAATGATAGAAGCTATGCAAAAAGAAATAGAAGATTTAAGAAAAACATGATATACTTGTACTAAGGTGGTAAGAAAATGAAGAAAAAAATAATTATAATTATTCCATTAGTAGTTATACTAGCAATATTGTTATATTTTTGTAGTATAAGATTAAAAGGAAAAAACGAAATAATTTTATCAATTACAAAAAAATATAAAGAACCCGGGTATACATCATTATTAAAAGTAAAAACAACTAATAATATTAAAAACAAAATAGGAACCTACCAAGTTATCTATAAAAATTTAATATTTAAAAAGAAAAGAACCGTAAAAATTATTGATGATGTTAAACCTACTATAACTTTAATTGGTGAAAATATTGAATTAGCAATCGGAGAAAATTTTATAGATCCAGGTGTAATAGTAAAAGATAACATTGATAAAAACCTTAAATATACAACCAAAACAAATCTTCAAATTACAAAAGAAGGATCTTATAAAATAGTTTATACAACAAAAGATAAAAGTGGAAATTTAGGGGTGGTTTCCAGAGTTATTAATGTAATTGACAAATTATATAAAGAATCTTATGAAGCAAGTGACAATAAAAGACAAGGATGGTACACAAGCAATAGGCAAGACGGAGTAAGACCTAGAGCAACTGAAATTGACACATATAAAGCACTAAATGTTGTTTATCTTGGAGAAGATAGCAAAAAAGTATATCTAACATTTGATGAGGGTGGGGGAAATGTAACCTACGTTAATGAAATAGTAGACATATTAGATAAGTATAATATTAAAGCAACATTCTTTTTTTGCAAAAATTATATTATAAATAATAAAGACTTAATGCTTAAAATACAAAAAGGTGGTCACGGGATAGGAAACCACACAGTAAGACACTTAAGCATGCCAAGTCTTTCAACAAAAGAAAAATATGATACTTATTATCAAGAGATAAAAGAAACTGAACAAGCCTTTTTCCAAACAACAGGAAAACCAATGGAAAAATTATTTAGATATCCAATGGGAGAATTCAGCAATAGAACAATGAATATAATGAATACATTAGGCTATAGAAGTGTATTTTGGTCAGTTGCTTATGTTGACTGGGATAAAGAATATTCAAAAGAATACGCACTTAATAATATGAAAAAACAACTACATAACGGAGCCGTTTATCTAATTCATCCAAAAGCAAAATGCAATTACGAAGCATTAGAAGAATTTATTATCTATTTAAAAGATAATGGTTATACTTTTGGATTAGCAAAGGAAATATAATGGATAATACAAAAAGGGATAATATATATCCAGGTCTAACAGTAGAAATAGTACTAAAAAAAGATCAAAGAACCAATACTCTAACATTAGGAATAGTAGATAGAATTCTAACAAACTCTAAAATTCATCCAAGAGGAATAAAAGTAATGTTAAAAGATGGAAGAGTTGGAAGAGTAGTAAATATAAAAAAATAAGGAAGACTTAATCGTCTCCCTTATTTTCATACGCAAGTAAATTTCTCAAATCATTTTCTGATAAACTAGAAATAACCGATTTATCACGATTATTTGATTCAATTAATTTTTCGTTTAATATTTTCTTTTTTTCTTGTAATTCAAGTATTTTTTCTTCAATTGTACCTTTAGTAATAAGTTTAATAACTTCTACTATTTTATCTTGTCCAATTCGGTGAGCCCTGTCTGTTGCTTGATTTTCAACTTGAGGATTCCACCATAAATCTAAATGAATAACAACATCAGCACTAGTTAAATTTAAACCGGTACCACCACTTTTAAGCATAATTAAGAACACATTAGTATCATCAGAATTAAATTTATCAACAAGTTCCATTCTCTTTTTAGAAGGAACAGAACCATCAATAACATAACTTGAAATTTTTTCTTTCTCTAATCTTTCTTTAACAATATTTAAAGCAGTTTTAAAACTAGTAAATATTAAAATTTTATGACCATTATCTACAGATTCTCTTACTATATCTAATAGACTATCAATTTTATTGCTTCCACCAGTATAGTTATCAAATACAATACTAGGATCTATTACAATTTGTCTTAATCTTGTTAGAAGTGCAAGAATTTTAAATTTAGTTTTTTCTAATCCATCTATTTTAAGTGATTCATCAAGTTCTTCATTAACACGCTTTAATTCTCTTAAATAAATTTCTTTTTGAACATCATTTAAATCAATATAAACATTGTTTTCAATTTTCTCTGGAAGTTCTTTAACTACATCAAATTTCTTTCTTCTTAAAATGAAAGGAGTTATTAATTTGTTTAACCCACTTAATAAATCTTCTTCTTCTTGAGTAAATTCTTTGATTTTGTATTTTTTTTGGAATTTTCCTATACTTCCTAAAAATCCTGGCATTATAAAATCAAATATACTCCATAATTCAATAACTGAATTTTCAATAGGAGTTCCTGTTAAAGCAAATCTTGTTTGAGTTTTTATTGTTTTAACTGCTTTTGATATAGCTGTATTGGGATTCTTTATATTTTGTGCTTCATCTATAATCATAGATTTAAAAACAATTTTATTATAAGTTTCTTGATCTTCACGTAATAATCCATAAGAAGTTATTAAAACATTTTCTCCTGATTTTTCTATTTCTTCATTTCTTATTTTTTTATTACCTGTTATGATTTTATAACTCATGCCTTGACCAAATTTCTTTATTTCATTCTCCCAGTTATATACTAAAGAAGTAGGAGATACTATTAAAAATTTATAGTCTTTATTTTCTTTTAAAAGTTCTTTAATATAATAGATGGCTTGAATACTCTTCCCAAGTCCCATTTCATCCGCTAAAATGCCACCAAAGTCTATCTTATCTATATTGTATAGCCACTTAACTCCAGTAACCTGATAGTCCCTTAAAATGGACGTATCAACATCAGTTAAACTAATATTAGAATCTTTAAACTTTTTAAAGTTTTCAATTAATTGATCAAATAAATTATTAGTCTTAATAACATCATAATTTAAACTATCTATATATATAGCTTTATATTTAGGAATAGTACCACTTGTACCTTTTAGTTCCATATCAGTTGATAGTTTTCTTAATTCATCAAGTGAACTATCACTATTTAAATCAATTAAATTACCACTTTTTAATTTATAATATTTTTTCTTTAAAGAAATGCTATCAAATATTTTATTTAGTTCTTCATCTTTTATTTCTCCAAGTTCAAAATTATAACTCATAATATTATCTTTTCCTATAGAGAAATTACTTTTTACATTAGCATTCTTTATAATATTAATGTCCTTTATTTTTTGAGTAGTAAACACTTCATATTTATTACTTAATTCAGGAAGTCTTTCTGTTAAAAACTCACCTATAGAGTCAGGATCATCAATAATTAATTTTTCGCCTAATTCAAGATCATTAAATATCTCATTTTCATATACAGCATCTCTTAAAACTCTGTTTGTTTTATCAAAATAATCAACTAAAGTATCTTTATATAAGAACTTTAAATTACATTTTATTTTATTCATATTTAAATCAAAATATAATTTAACAGATGGTGTTGATGGTATTTCAAAATAGGTCCCCTCATCAACAATAAGATTATCCTTTATTATAGGCAAGATTGACTCTGAAAATAAATTTATTTTATCTTCTTTAAAAACTAGTTGTTTTGATTTTAGTGATTCTAAAGATTGCAAGAATTTTCTTTTTTTTGAATCCAAATGATATAATTGATTGTTATTAAATACATATTCTCTATCATTTGTTAGAAATGCCATTTCAGAATAATCAAAATCAAGTTCGTATGAATCATCATTTTTATTTAATGATATAGCAAGTGGGAAATCTTCGTTTATTTCATTAATTTTAATTTCATTTATTGATAAAGGAGTATTATTAATAGTTTTTATTATTTTTTTTATTATCCTATCATTTACATATAAATGACCGTGTCTAAATTCAACATTACTATCATCTAATATTTCAATTATTTCTTTGTTCTCATCGTTTAAAAAATGTTCCTTTGGATTGTAAGTAAAATCCTTACCAAACTTTAATTCGTTACTTTCATTTTTATAATCATAAATAAATGATTGAATTTTATTAGCAAGTGAATACATTTTTTTATCACCAATTTTAATTTGAAGATATGTATAAAAACTACGGTTATTATCTTTTTCATAACCAAAATTTAGTTCTAAAAACACTTCTTTTTTAAGTACTTTATTATTGTTAAATTGTTTAAATAATTCTTCAGTTAAATTATAGATTCTATCAGGACTTGTATCTTCAAGTATCTCTTCATAATGCTTTAATAAACATGCTGCAATATGCTTGCAAGAAGATGAAACTTCAAACTGAGGACAATTACATCCAACTCCTATAATGTGTGCCATTTTGTTAACTTTTATTAATACCTTATATCTATCCATAGTTCTTTCAGATTCCACTTTAAAAATAAAATAAATATGACTTTCATAAACTGTTTTAGATATAAAGTTAATACTGTTTGTATTATAATAGTATCCTTTTATATAATCACTAGAGCTTATCCAATTTCTTAATTCTCTTTGTATATCATTTGGTATATCAATCACTAAAATCAACTCCTCAACTGTGTATTATATAGTTATTTTGTGCATATTTCAAGGAAATAATAAAATAATGTAAATAATATTACTAAATAATTAAATAACTGTTCCTTTTTCTAAATAGAAGTGTTATAATTAATTTGTAGTATAGTTTAAAGAAAAAGGTGATAAAATGGGACTAGTTAATTTTATTCTTTCAAATAAGGAAATTGTATGTATTTTAGCTCTTTCGCTATTAGTAACTTTTAGTGTTTTCCAAGTGTATATTATTATAGATAAGAAAAATCAAAAAATCAAATTGTTAGAAAGTCTTTTGGAAGTCTCTCATGATACCGAAAGAATTCAAGACAAACTCTTAAAAGATAATTATGAATATACCGATCAAATAAAACTAGCAGTAGAACAGATGAAACAAAAAATTGAGGAAGATTATGCAAGAGAAGCAAAAGAAAATCTAGAAAAAATTGAAAGAAAAAAGAAAAACAAACAAAAAAGCACTAGTAAATAGTGTTTTTTTATGTTAAAAAAATAATTATATGCTATAATTAGGTCAAGAGAGAGCAAAAAAAAGAACGCC
>JAVWTD010000021.1:0-19359 GCA_036667875.1 Bacilli bacterium | reverse complement strand
TTCCTTTTTGTATACCTAATCCCAATACCATTTTACACTATCATCATGCTCTAAAACTTGACAATTTATAGTTTGTGTATTATAATACACTCTCATAAATGGGGTGTTATTTTGAAGAAATTTTTGATTTTAATTTGTACAGTCATCATGCTTTCAGGATGTGACAATAAAAAGAATAATGTTGAATCATTTACAAATATTATGACAAAAAACAAATATAAAGTTTATGATGTAATAAAACAATACGACAAAGAACTAGTAAAAAGTGCAAGAATTGCTACCAAAGATAATTATCAAGTTGAATTTTTAATATTTAAAAGTGTTGATTCAGCAAAAAATTCTTTTAGTGTTAATAGAAGTTATTTTAAAGAATTAAAGAAAAAAGATGATGTTGAAACTTCTTTATCTAATGATAAATACTCTAAATATACTCTAACTACTAAAGATACTTTTTATTTGGTAAGTAGAATTGATGCAACTCTAATATATATAACTGTTGATGGAAGTTATAAAAAAGATGTTCTTAAAGTTATCAAATCCTTAGGTTACTAGATACTTAGGAATCTTTTTTTTTAAATTTTATAAAAATGATGTAAATAGTTATAATCTTTGGTATAATAATAAACGCGTAAAGGGAGTAATGTTATGAAAAATATTTTAATTTTATTATTATTTGTAACTTCGATAACTGTTATTATCCTTTTTATAATGGAAAAAAAGAGGATTAAAAATAATAAACTCCTAAAAGAAAGAATTATTGGTAATACTGATGAACAAGAATTAAAACTAATGGTAGGATACAATTATATTAGTAATCTCAATAAATTAGATTCTCTTGTTAATGAGATGATAAATAAAGAAGTAGATAAACTTAAAATTGATTATGTTGAAAACATTATTAATAAGACTACAACTTATATATACGGAAAAGATACTAAGGAAAAAACAAACTACTATGAAAATGAATTTTTATATAAATGATATAATAAATTTAGATATAATTTTTTATGCATTAAATAAAGTATTAAAATTTTTTAAAACAAACAATTATAATTTATATAATTCAAAAGAATTAGTAGAAGAATATAACAACTTAAATAAATTAATCTTTAAAAATAAAAATGACAAAATAATAAAAAAAAGTAAAAAAATAATAAAGAATAAATTTAATAGAACACTATATTATGAAAAAGTAGAACAAATAAAAATTGAATACAAGAATTTAATAGATGAAACAAATCCTATAATGATTTTATACTTTATTAAAGATGCTTTAGAAAGAGTAAGTAAGACTAGTTAGTCTTGCTTTTTCCTTATATTCCAAGGTATTTCCCTTTTTTTGATAATTATCTATTATATTTTTTTCTTTTGTGATATAATACTTCCCAGGTGATATTGTATGTATAATTTAGTTGATGCTACAAATTTAAATTTAGCATTATTAAAAGATATTAAAATGGAAACAATTCTTGCAAATCCAAACGAATTTGGAGAAACTGAAATAGAAAAATTAAAAGAATATGCTGATATGAGTGTAAAAGAGTTTTTAGACTTATATAAAATTATTATTATTAATGATTCTATAGCAGGTATTTTTCTTGTAAGAGAATTTGAAGATGGAGTTCTTCTTGATGAAATATATTTGTATGATGAATATAGAAACAAAGGTATTGGAACTAATTTAATTAATAGCATTGAAGATAACAATATTTATTTATGGGTATATCAAAATAATACAAAAGCAATTAAATTGTATAATAGACTAGGTTTTAATATCATAGAGACTACAGAAACAAGATATAAAATGAAAAAAGAGTGTTAACTCTTTTTTTTGTATTCTATATTATAGTTTTCTCTTTTTGTTTCTAATGCTTGCATTTTTGTTTTTGAAGGACATTCATGTTGAATTAATTTATTATTATTTTTTATAAAACATATTTTTTGAATGTTTAAGTGAAAATCATTTATTTTATTTTCACTAATAAGACTAAAATATACAAGTAATATTGGTTTGTTTTTAGATATTATTACATTAAAGGTATCTGTAGAAATTATGTTGTTATTAGCATTAACAATCTTTTTTTTGTTTATATTTATTTCGTTTTTAGGATTTATATCCATATTATAATTGTGATAATTATTATTTGTTAGAATATATGTTCCCGCAAAACTTGCCAACATTTTATTTAATTTAATTCTTTCTATAAATGATACAGTTAAATAAATTAAAAAGAGAAACGAAATAATCACAATCGTTTTAATAAAAACAATAACAATATCATTTATATTTTCTTTTTTTTTCATAAATATTTCCTTATTACTAATATTAACTATTTAATTTTTTTTAAGTTACTTATATATAATTTACACCAATTATCAATTGAAGATACTTCTTTAATAAATAACTTATTATTATAAAGGGACTCATTTGCATATTTTATTGAGCCATTATAGGTCTTTATAGCCTTAATCATAAAGTCTTTATCCTCTAATAGACTTTTGCTTGCATATCTTAAAATTGGACCATATTTTTTGATAAGATGCAATATAAAAGTTTCATTTTCTTTTAACCTATTACTCGCATGTTCAAGATTTCTAATATCTTTTTTTATTGCAACTTCAACAACCTCTAGATCATCTTTAAATTCATCTTTAACAAAATATAAGTTAAATCCTATTTTTTCAATTATATCAATATAAAATTCCTTATTAGAAAGTAAAAATTCACTTGCGTAGTATATGACTTGATCACTTTTTAATTTTTTAGCAGTTTCAATTATAAATCCTTCATCGTTTTTTAAATCAAAACTCGCAAAAGATAATGCTTTTATGTTTTCTTTAGCAGCCATTTGAACAACTTTTTTATTGTTTTTAAGTTTTGAAGTTGCATACTCTAAAGCTAATCCATTTTCTTTAATTACCGCTTTAACTAAGTCATTAAATTTTTGAAGATACTCAAATTTAGGAATATAACTAGGTTCTCTTACAAGAACACTTTTAATAATCTTAGGATCATTTTTTAAGTTTAATCCTGCAAAATAATAACTGTCGGGGTTATTCTTTATTGCAAGAAGTACTAATTCTTTATTATCTTTTAATTTTTTAGAAGCATACTCTAAGGCTAATCCATTATTGCTTATAGCTCTTTTTACAATTTCTTCACTGTTTTTAAGTTTTTGACTTGCCAGTTTTATATTCAATCCATTCCTAGTTACGGAATTAAGTATTACTTGTTTATTATTGTCTAAAGCATATTTTTTAATTCCCGCTGTAAAATCAAGTTCTAAAATACTTAAATTTTTTCTTGGTCTAAAAAGAACATTAGGATTCATCATAACTGTATCTATTAAAAAATCAATATGTGTCTCTCTAATTTTTAGTTTCTTTAATAAATCTAATATAAATTTTCTATATTCTTGATTATCAAATAATCTTTGTATTTTTAATTCTATAAGTGATCTTTCTTTCATTTTATCATCCTGCTTTACTTTAATGTATTTTGATAGTAATTTCTTTCACTTAGATTGTTTGAAATAAGTTCTAAGTCTTCTATTTCTTCGTCGTATATTTCATCTTCAATTTTAAATATTAATTCTTCCATTGTGTTGCATGTTTCATAATCTATATTATATCTTTTTAGAACTGCTATTTCTTCTTCATACAATAAAACATTATCATTTATTCTTTTTAAAAAAGAAGGTTCCTTAAATAAATTATCCATTAAATTTCACGTAGTTTCTTTATTACAAATGAAAATACAAGTGAATCAACTTTTTTTTCATCTTCAAATACTAAATTATATTTGCCTCTTTTGTCGATATAATATGAAATATCTAATACATGTGAATCTTTAGCTTTAACAATTTCTAAAACCCCTTCTAAAAATTCATCTAAATCTTCAAGAGGAACCTTATCTTCGTTAATCTCTACTTCTAAAGTACCTTCTAGTTTAATATCTTTTATTAGGTCAAAAGTATCATAATGCTCTAATGCAAGAAGAGGTTCTTCTAGTTTAAGTAACAAATTAGTACCTAAAAAGTCCATATTAACTAATCTTTTATTAAGGTCATTTATAATCATATTAAAGTCAACATTTGCTAATTCAATAATGGTAGTATTATTTCCTTTATCATATTTATCAGTATTAGTGTGATAACTTTCAAAATTAATTACAACATTATATTTTCTAAGATACTTGTTCATCATAACTCCTCCTATTTAATTCAATTATAGCATAAATTAACTAAAATAAATGATATAATTATCAAGGAGGTGCTAAAAAATGAAAATAATGCACTTAGGAGACCTACATTTAGGAAAAATAGTCTTAGAACAGAGTATGATAAAGGATCAAGAGTATATATTAGAACAAATATTAGAAATAATAAACAATAAAAATATAGATGTTATTATGATATGTGGAGATATTTATGATAGAGCAATTCCCCCAATTGAGGCGGTAACTTTATTTGATGAATTCCTAACAAAACTAGAAAGAGCAAAAAAATATGTTTTAGTTATTTCTGGAAATCATGATTCAAAAGATAGACTAAAATTTGGAAATAGAATACTTGAAAACAGAAATATTTATATAGAGTCAGAATTTAAAGGAAGTTTAAAAAAAGTAACTATTGATAATATTAATTTTTATATGCTTCCATTTATAAAGCCTTCAATAATTAAAGAATATTTTGAAGATGTTATAAGTTATAATGACGCTGTTAAAAAGATAATTGAAAATACTGTTATTAATAAGAATGAAAAGAATATTATTATGGTTCACCAATTTATTACGGGCTCAATAAAAAGTGATTCGGAGACAATCTCCCTTGGAGGACTAGATAATATAGATGTGACTCTATTTAAAGATTTTGATTATGTTGCCCTAGGTCACATTCATAGGCCTCAAAAACTAACAAGAGAAACAATCAGATATTCAGGAAGTATTCTTAAATATAGTTTTAGTGAAAGTTTATATAATAAATCAGTTCCTATTATAGATGACCTTTTTAATGTTACTTTAGAGCCTCTTACACCACTTAGAGACTTAAGGGATATAACCGGAAATATTAGTGACTTATTAAACGATACAAGTGATGACTATATAAGAGCAATTATTACTGATGAAGAAGAAATATATGATCCAATCGGACGTTTAAGAAAAAAATATCCTAATATTTTAAAATTAGAAATTAAAAATAAAAGAAGTTCATTAAATGAAAATAACAGTTATATGGCTAGTGGAAATATTAAAGAAAGAACCCCTATTGACCTTTTTAATGAATTTTATTTAAATCAACAAAATATAACTCTTTCAAATGAATTAAGAGAGATTCTTGAAGATACAGTTAAGGAGGTTATTAAATGAAACCCATTAGTTTAACCATAAGTGCTTATGGTCCATACAAAGATGAAATCAATATAGACTTTAGCAAATTTAATGATATATTTCTAATAACTGGTGACACAGGTGCTGGAAAAACAACCATATTTGACGCTATTTGCTATAGTTTATATAATGAAACATCAGGAACAAACCGTAAAGTCGACTCCTTAAGAAGTGACTTTGCTAGTGATGAAACAGATACATTTGTAGACTTTACTTTCAAACATAAAGATATAATTTATAATATAAGAAGAACTCCCTCATACTTTAAAAAAGGAAGAAAAACAAAAACAATCGCAGATGCAACTTTAAAATATGAAGATAAAATTATAACTGGTCTATCTAATGTTACAGAAGCAATAAATACAATTCTAGGAATAGATTCTAAACAATTTAAACAAATATCGATGATAGCGCAAGGAGACTTTTTAAAATTACTTTTAGCAACAAGTGATGAAAGATCCTTAATATTTAGAAAATTATTTGATACTTCTATCTTTTATAGAATAAGTGAAAAACTAAAAGAACGCTTTATAAAAGTAAAAAATACTTATGATAATAATGTAATTTTATTAAATAATGAATTGACTCACATAAAATGGGAAGAAGAAATAAGTAGTGATAAAGATACAAAAGAATATATTTCATTACTAGAAGAACAACTAGAAAAAGATAAAATAAAACAAAAAGAAATTGAACAAACAAATAATTTACTTAATTTAGAAATAGAATCTATTCAAACTAAAATAACATTAGGGATAATAGATAACGAAAATATAGTAATGCTAAGCAGTAAAAATGAAGAATTGAAAAAATTAGAACTAATTTATAAAGAACAAGAAATTCTAAAAAAGAATCTTCAATTTAATAATACTATTCTCCCAATAAATGAAAATATTTGCAATTTAGAATTAAAAATTAAAAAATTAGAAAATGAAATTATTTTAAATAATAAAGAATTAGAAAATATAAATGAACAAATAAAAAATATAAATGAAGAATATTTAACAATTGATAAAAGAACGATTTTACTTAATGAAGATAAAATTAAATTAAATAAAATTGTAGAAAATGAAAAAATAAAAGAACAAATTAGTAATTTAAAAAAGAAACAAACAAATTTCGATATAAATAATCTTTTAAAAATAAAAGAAAAAATAACTTCAATTAACGAATTTTTAATTAATGATAAAAGTTGTCAATTATTAGAAAACTCTTTAAAAGAGGAAGCAAAAAATAAAGAAACAATAAAAAATTATGAATTAGAACTTGAAGAATTAGAAAAGTTAAATGAGAAACATAAAGAAATTGAAAAGAATCTTCAATTAAGTATATCATCATATAATGAATATAATAAAAACTATTTAGAAAATGAAACTATGTTCTTAGAAAGTCAAGCAAGCATTCTTGCAAGCACTTTAAAAGATGGTTGCCCTTGTATTGTCTGTGGAAGTACAAACCATCCAAACATACATAAAAAACGTGAACATGTTATAAGTATTGAAGAATTAAATATGATGAAAGATAATGTTGTTTTAAAACTAGAAACTAAAAATAAATTAATAAATGAATTAGACATTATAAATATGAAAATTAAAGATAAAAACGAAGAATCATTAATTATTGAATTAAATAAATTAAAGAGTATTGATTTTTCAATAGATAAATATAAAGAAAGTGTTAAATATTATAATGAACAAAAATTAGAATTAATAAAACTAACAAATGAACAAACTAATTTAGAAACTAAACTTAGTGAATTTGAAAAGTCAAAAACAATGATTAAAACGTTAGAAGAAAATCTAGTAAATTATGATTTAGACATAATCAGTTTTAAATCTAATATTATAAAAGAAGAAGAAAATTTAAAAGAATTATCGATTAATTATAATAATTTGATTAATTTAGAAGTATCTAAAAAAACCAGTCTTGAATATTTAAAAAAGGATTTAATTAGTAATGAATTAGAATTAACTAATCTTAACAAAAAAATTAATGAATTAAATTATGATGGACCATTATTTGAAAGACATATATTTAATCAGTTACTTGAAACTAATAATAATTATTTTGACAAATATAAAAACACTAAAAATAGTGTGTCTGATTTAGAAAAAAGAACACAAAATAAAAAAACAACTGATATTACTTTATTAGAAGATTCTTTAAATCTACTAAAAGAAAAATTAGAAAATTTAGATAAAAGTGTTTTATTTAGAATATCAAATAATAAAGAAATTTTAATGAAAATAAAAGACTATTATGATAAATTTATAAAACTAGATAAAGAATATAGCAATTATAAAATATTATCAGATACCGCTAATGGAACACTTAATGGAAAACCCAAACTATTGTTTGAACAATTTGTACAAGCTACTTATTTTAATGATATTATTAGAGTATCTAATGTAAGACTAAGTCAAATGACCGATGGAAGATTTGAACTTATTAGAAAAGATAAAAGAGATAATTTAAAAGATAAACTAGCCCTTGAATTAGATGTAATAGATAACTATACCGGCAAAATTAGAGATGTAAAGACTTTATCCGGAGGTGAGTCTTTTAAAGCTTCTCTTGCCCTTTCTTTAGGTCTATCAGACATTATTCAAAGTTATGCAGGAGGAATTGTAGTTGAAACATTATTTATAGATGAAGGATTTGGTTCATTAGATAATGAATCTTTAGACCAAGCACTAAATACTTTAAATGATCTTTCTGAAGGAAACCGATTAATTGGAATTATTAGTCATGTTACTGAATTAAAAGAAAGAATAGATAAAAAGATAATTGTTTCAAAAACACCAAGCGGAAGTAACTTAAAAATAGAGTATTAAAAAGAACTACTAGTAGTTCTTTTTCTTGTAATTATTTACAAATCACTTCAGAGTTTTTATTGTTGTAAGCGTTATCTATTGGTAACAATTCTTTAAGTAATCCCTTTTTAACTGGAATAAAATAAGCAACATAAGATGATTCACAATCACCACATTTATTAAAAACATCGTATGTTAGAGTAATAGTTGATTTTACTACTTTTATTTTATTTAACTTTTTAAATTTTAAATCACTACATTTTGAATAAGTTTGAAAGTCAATAATATAGTCATTTTTTGTAAAGTCAGATTCTTTTAATACTTGTTGTTTTTCATAGTTTTTCATAAATTCATTATAGTCATTAAAATTTTTAAACAAATGTCCCCTTAAAATATTTGAACCATCTTTAGTAGGTCCTAGAAGAACATTTTTAACACCATCAACTGGTAGTGTTTGGTCTTTTATATTAATTCTATTTTTATTTACCATTATATATATTACTCCACCTACTAGAGTCATTAAAATAAGACATATTACTAATTTCTTTTTCATGATTTATTTCTCCTTATTGCATGTATTTTTATCTAATTTATTGTAGTGTACTTTAATATTAGATGAACTAACATTTCCTTTTGTAACTGGAATTAAATATGCTAAGAGTTCAATGTTTTTAGAACTATCGCAATAATTAAGTTTATCAAAAACAATTTCAATTCCTGCCATTTCAGAATATAATATTTCATTTACTTTTGTTTTTTCATTTTCTTTTGAAAAAGGTTGTAAACTTAAAATATAGTCATTTTTATTAAAGTCTTTGCTATTTAAGTTTCCTTTTATATCATATTTTTTTAAAAAACTTTTATATTTTTTATAAGATGCAATTAATTGATTGTTTTCTTTATATTCTTTTGTTTTAATATTTCCTAAAGATAATACTTCTGCTTTACTATCACTTTTATAATAAACCACTTCTTTAACTAAAATCAAACTTGCTATAACAATAAATATTCCTAAGGAAAATATAGCTGTTTTTTTATAATTTATTACTTTTTTATTCATATTCTACAACTCCTATTTCTTTTTTAATATTATTTAATTCTTCATTGGTTAGTTTTTCATTACTAATAATTCTAAATCTTTTAAGTTCATAATTTTCTTTAAACACCCTACCTAATTCATCTAAGTTTAGAGGATATGCTTTAATGTATTCTTTTAAATCTTGATCAGAGTCTACAATTCCATAATACAATTTATTGTTTCTTCTCCAGGCATAAATACTTAATTCACGAGATTCTTTGAAAGATTCATAAAATTCTTTTGTGTTTAATCCTTTTAATTCTTTATCTTCTTTTATTTTTATGTTTTTATCTATTATTATGGCATAATAATTATAATCTACAGATTCTTTACCATAATTAAAATAAATAGTAGAATCAGAAGAATAAGCTTCTTTTAAGTCTTTTTTTGTATAAAAATATAATATTTTTTTTGTATTGAAAAAATCTTCATCTATTTTCAAGTCATAACCAAGTTTCTTATATGATTCAAAATCTTCTACAATATATTTATTATCAAATTCATTAATAAAATCTAATTGTATTATTTCATGTACTCTTTTATAGAGTTTATAAGAAAGAATATTAGAATTATTTTTATCATAATCTACTAAAACATTATCTCCTACTTCTTTTTTTAATTTTTTATCATCAATTATAAAGCTTTTATTATATTCAGATTCATTGTAAAAAGGTTTAACAGTATATTTCCCATTATCACTTTTTATTATTGTTCCAAACAATGATGCTTTATTTAAAACTGTCTTTATTTTTTCTGGTTTGTTAAAATAATAAACAGTCCCAAATGATATAAGTACAAAGAATATAATACCTATAAAATAATTTTTCATAAGTTACCCACTCCTATCATAATTATTATAACATTTTATTTTAGAAAAAGGTTATTATTTTTTCAAAAATATGTTATCATATTTAAATATGAAATGAGGTTATCATTATGAAGAAGACTCTTAATTATTTTTTTTGGAATCTAACTCCCTTTTTTTTGATATTGTTATTATTTATTTGTACTAAATATTTAAAAGAAAATATTATTTATTCCGACTTTTTTTTAACTTTGTTTTCTGTTTTTATTCTTTTTGGAATAGCCCTTATACTAATTCAAATAATTTGTTGTATTATTGAAAAAAGAAGTTTCTTTTTGAAGTTCATGTTTCTTAATATTTTTTATATTCCCTTTTATAAATCAAAAAATAAGATAATACCAAGTATAGTTTTAATTTTAAATATTTTATTATTAAGTTCCTTTTTTTGGATAGAAGTAGACCAAAACAATTATAAAAAAGTTAAAAGTGATGACTCATTAATTGAAATAGTATATCCAAGTACTTTTAAGAAATGTAACTTTAATAAGAATTTTGATTTTGAATGTATTGATGAAAACAATAATATAAGTCAGATGGTCAAAAATTATAAATATGATGATATAAAAACGGAAATTAATTTAGTAAATATGGTTAATACTTATGCTGATAAATTAAAAGAAAAAGACGATTCCTTCAAAAAAGTAGGAATATCTACATATAAGACTTTAAGAGATAAAGAAATATTCTCAGAAACATACGAAGGAACAATTAATTCTATTAAGTATAATTATATACTAACTAGTATTGACTATGGTAATAATAAATTTTTATCTCTTGCAATTCAAGTTGTTGAAGCAAAAAATTATTTAGAAAATAAAGATGATTTTTATAATGTAATAGAGACAATAAAAGAAGTTTTATAACTTCTTTTTTGTTTTCTCTACGTCAGTTTTTTCTTGTTTATACGGTATTATCATATTTATGAACATATAGAACAGGAAAAAAGTAATTCCAATAAATGTCATTAAATAAACAATTCTAACTAACACTTCACATTGATTATTCTCTCCCATATTATAGTATATACAAAAAAAAATTAAATGCTAATGTTTAAGCTTTTTAATCTTTTCATCTAGGTTTTCAATATCACCTGAGTATTCTTTGATATTTTCATTTATAGAACAATATAAAAATTTTAATCTTAAAAGTTTTAATTTGTTTATTACTGAATTATTTATTTTTAATTGTTCATTTAATATTTTAATTTGAGCCTCTAGTATTTTCTTTTCAAATTCCGAAGAGTATTTGATGTCTTCGTAATATTCTTTATCATACTTAAGTTCAACAGATTTTATTTCGTTTATTTTATTTTTTATTTTTCCCATATTTTCCTCTTTTAACAATCAAACTTACTTGTCTACATTTATTTTCTTTTTCTACATAAATATTTGACAATTCTTTAATTTGATTTTTTACTTCTTCAATTAAAGCATCTAATTCTTCTACATTTTTTAATTTTTTAAGTAATGCTTTTCTTAAAATAAGAGTTCTTTTTTCTCCAAAAAGAACTAAGTTTTCTGATTTGTTGAGTGACATTTTTAAATTGTCTAATTGTAGTTTATGTAATTCTTTTAATATTTTATTAATTTCTTTATCTTCTTCTTTTTTTCCTTTTTTCAATGTTTTTCTTTTAATCTCTAACAATTTTATGGTATTATTTAAGTTTTCGATTTTTGTTTTCATACTATTTTCAAAGTTTATCATTTGTTTTTCCCCCTTTGTTTATGGGGATTATTATAGCATATTATTATAATAAAGCAAATTTTTAATAAGCACTTAACGAAAGAAGCATAATGACAATACAAAATATAACAAATATATTTAGAGAAACAGAAGATAATAAATATTTTTTTGAATATTCTTCTTTTTTTATTGTGTTAATTTTGAATAAATTATCTTTTTTAAAAATTATATAAGTTATTATTGCTAAGATAACAAACATAATATTAAGGTATGTTTGATTAATGTTTCCAGTGGTGTAGGCTATTACATTATTGATAAGATGCATGATGATAGGTACTCTTATGTCATCTGTTTTATAATATGCATAGCCAAGAACTAAACCTGCTAGTATAGCTGGTATTATCTGGGTAAATTCAGCGTGCATTATTCCAAAAAGGGTTGCAGAAGCTAATATAGATACCCATACACCGTATTTTTGAAATAGTTTTAATAAGTATCCTCTAAAGATTAATTCTTCTAGAATCGGTGCTACAATACATATAGATATGGATACAAGAATATGTTCTATAAAGTTATTTGCAGTAAATGCTCTTTCTAATAATTCTCCTGTAAAATAAAAACCAAACAATTTAAAATATTCATTCAGTAATTTTACAATTAAGTCTCCAAAGCATCCTACTCCGATTAAAATAATAGTATATATAAGTAAATATTTAAAATTTATTTTGCATTTTTTTATTTCGATTTTTACTTCTTTTTTCATAAATAATCTAAAAAAAATAAAACCAGTAATTGTGCCAATTATCATTATTAAAGGATAAAAGGAGCCTATTTCTTCTTTCCTAGTAACTAGTTTTACTAAAAATATTAGAAACATAGTTATTACATTTGATGATATAAGCCACGCTATTAAACTGTTACCTGTAATTTTCATTTCTTTCATAAACTTCACCATTTTAATTGTATCATAATATTATTGTTTAATTTAATTTTTTAAGTTAATTCTTTAAAAAACAAGGTGTAATATAATTAAGTTTAAATCATTTATTGTTTTTAATGTTTTTTGTTAAGGAAACATTAAAGCATAATTCTTTTGTTCTGTTATTATATAGTCCTTCTACAACTTCTGTTAATTCCCAATCATATTTTTTTATTATAGGTGAGAACATTTCTATTTTATAATCCGCTAGTGTGATTAGTGGTTTTGTTGTCCCTAACCATTGCATTGAACTTTCTATTATTTGTGTTCCTAATCCAAGGTTTCTATATTTATCGGATACATATAAAGTACATATTTTTTGTTCTTCATTATCTTTTTTTAGACAAGCCATTGAGATTATTTCATTGCTATTATTAGGGTTTCTTGCAAATAATATATTTCTTTCACTAGTGTTTAATGTTTCTTTTAATTGTTTAGTAAAAAACCATTCCTTATATCTATGATAGTCATCACAAATAGAATCTGTAATCATATATATTCTTGTTGCTAGTTCTAAAACTAAATCATCTGAAGTGTTTCCAATATAGTCTTTAATCTTTCAATATTTATCATAATTATCACTCTTTTCAAAATCTAAACCTATGGCTCCACTAAATAAAAAAAACTATTTCATGGTAAAACCTCCTAGATATGTTTTTTCTCTATAAATATTATACTACATAAATTGATTATTCCCTTTTGAATTTATTAAAATAATAAGCAAGGCATTTGAATGTATTAATTAATTTGGAACTTTCAGTCATTAAGATTAGAGTTTGGTAAAGAAAAAATCAATCTTTCGATTGATTTTATATCAAGTCCAAACATAAAAGTTCGAACAAATTTTTCAGTGGAGCAAGTGATCGGAATCGAACCGACATCCTAGCCTTGGCAAGGCCATATACTAACCGTTGTACTACACCTGCAATTGGAGGGCCCGACCGGATTTGAACCAGCGATCAGGGAGTTGCAGTCCCATGCCTTACCACTTGGCTACAGGCCCATTCAATATTGCAATTAAATTATATCAAATTATATAAGTTAATGCAATATATTTGTTATATTTTATTCTTCTACTGGCAAATTCATGCTTTCGATTTTCTTGATTAAATCATAAACTATGATTTTGTCTGATATTGATATCTTTTTTTCTGCTTCTAATGTATATTTGTTGATATAGTCTACACTAACGGGTTCATCGGATTTTAAGAGCATTCCCTCTTCTTTCTGGCTATTATAATACATTTTATTAGTTAGCCAATTACCGTCAGGAAAGATTACAACATTTTCATCAACACTTAATATATCATGTCCTAAGGCATATTTATTATAAAAATTAAACATATTACCTAATGTGGGCATAATATCATACATTCCCATTACTTTTTCAACTTTTAAATTTGGTTTGGTATTTTTATCCCATAAAATAAATGGTACACTTCGATTTAATTCATAATTATAAAAGTCAACATTTACATAATTAGGATCATTTGCATCTAATATTGAATTAGTAGTTGGGACATAGTTATAATATCTATCATATTCTGATTTCTTTATTTTTGAATCATGATCACCATAAACCATAATTACAGTATCATCTAAAATTCCTTGTTGTTCTAAGTCTTCTAGGAGTTGTCCAATTGCTTGATCGGCATAGTGAACGGACTTTATATAGTTTCCTAACATTGTTCCTTCAAGGTAAGGTGCTGTTTGTTGTACTCCGAATTCATCGGTGTATTTCATTGAAACATCAAAGTCTGAATGTTTTGTTATATCACTCCATGGTGTATGATTTGTAAGCATTATTAGTGTTCCATAAAAGTTTTTATGATTTTTCTTTATGTCTGCTATTAATGGCACTGCTTGTTTAAAAAATGATTTGTCTGATAGTCCTAATCCTATTGTTTCATCGATTTTAAATGAATCTGTATAACAATAAAATTTATCATATCCAAGTGATGGATGCATGTTGTTTCTATTCCACATTGTACAATTATTAGCGTGCATACTAAATGAATAATATTCTTTTTCTTTTAATAATTTTGGGATTGTTACATATTTTCTATCCCAGTAACTAACAAATACGGTTCCACTACTTGCGGGCATTAATGATGTGTTTAGAGTAAACTCTGAATCACTACTTGTTCCTACGCTTTCTTGAGCATAAAAGTTACTGAAGTACATTCCTTCTCTTGCTAGTTTATTTAAGTTTGGAGTTATTTCTACTCCGTTCATTTCTTTATTCATTAAATAATTCATTATACTTTCGGCATGAATTGAGATAATGTTTTTTCCTTCATACATGTTTGTATATTTATTGTTTTTATTTTCTTGTGTGTTTTCTTGATAGTATTCTCTAAATTCTTTAGTTGCTGTATCTATTCCGAATAATGGACTTATTTGTGGTTTTAAACTTGCAATTATGTCATTAAATTGATATACATATATACCAAATTGCATAACTACATATTCTCTATTCCATTGTTTATTAAGTCTACTTAAATCGGTTGCTGTTAGGGTTGATATAAAGAATCCTAGTACTACTAGTCCTGCTACTGCAGTGTTCATGGCTCTTACTTTCCCTATTTCTATTTCACTAACAAAATTATAATAGCCTTTTTTCTTTAGTTTATAATTAACTATGAAAAATATAATTAGTGGAATAAAGTATATAAAGTCTTTTATTTGCATTATTTGTTCCCATATAGCATCTGCTACTCCTAATGCTTGAGTAGATGTTGCTAAAAGGGATAAAGATGCAAATGATAAATAGTTAGTATAGTATAGACTATTTATAAAACATATTAATGTAAATATTACGGCAAATGTTCCAAAATATTTAGCTTGATTTTTTGGTTTTATAAAATATCCTAAAGAACCTATTAATAGAATTATTGCAGAATCTGCTAAAACGGGTTTTATTGTTAAGAATTTATCTATTGTATAGTATCTTAATATTGTTGAATTTATTAAGGATACTAAGAAAAAACTTATAAATAAAACGTTAGTTTTTAAATAGGCAGAACTAAATAATTTTGCTTTTTTTAAAAATTTATTTATATTATATTTAATCTTTTCCATAATTCACCTTCTTTTTCATCTGTCTAATTATATCACTTTTTTTATTTATTCTCAACTATTTGGTTTTGTTACAAACCATGATTTACTTATATCGCATGAATCACTTGATGGTGCTGGGTTTGGCATACTAAATTTTATTATTACGGGTACTTTAAATGCTTGCCCAAATGCTACGCAGTTTCCTGGTTGTAATATTTTTAGTCTTTTTACAATATCATTTGTAATGTTTGGTACTATTTGTTTTATGTAATCTACATCTCTTGGATGTATCATTTTAAATATTAAAAAATTACTACATTGAGATAATGAGGTTTCAGATAATTCTGATGGTCTTTGTGAAATTAATCCAAGAAGTACTCCATATTTTCTACCTTCTTTTGTTATACGGTCAAATATATTATAACCGAGTAAATTAATGTCGTTATCATTTTGAACATATCTATGTGCTTCTTCTAAAATGATATGAAATGGTAGAGTTGCTCTTTGTTCTAGGCTTTTTGCGTAATCAAATAATAGTTTTGAAAATATTTTGGTAATTGATTTTGCAAATCGGTCATCTATATAGTTTATATTGAAATTAATTAGTTGGGCTTTTCTTCCGTTGCTACTTGTTATTAGGTTTCTTATATAAGTTTCTTTGGTTATGTATTGTTCCATTTCAAAGTAACTTCTATATTCTCCGCTTACTAGTCCATGTAGTCTTACTTTTAAGACGTTTGCATCATCAAATACGCGGTCTGACTTTAATACACCTTCACTTATTAGGGCAAAGTCTAAGGCGTCTTCTATGTCCTTTAAACTGTATTTAAATGTCCCGTCTGGTAGGCTTAGTTCTATTTTATCAGTTAAGAATGATTCAAAGAATGCTGTTAGTGCTTCTATTTCTCTCATTTTGCCTGTTGCATCTATGAAAAAATATTGTTTTAATGGTCTAGTATAACCGGGTTGATAAACGGGAGTTTCAAGGTTTAATTCTGAGGTGTTAAAGTTAGTTAACACGCTCATCAATTGATCTCTTATTTGGGGTGATGATTTTCCACTTGATAGAATATCAAGTAAAGCTCTTGAGATTATGTCATTTTTTGATTTTATTACTTCTTCTTCTTCTTTGGCAAAAATTGTTACAAATCTTAGGGCTTTTTCAATTATTGGAAGTTGTGATTGTCTTTCTGCTCCAAGAAGTAACGCTATATCATCAACTGAAAGAAGCCATGGTGGTATTTTTATTATTTCTCCATCAGGGAATCGTGTATTGGTTGTGTAACTTTTAAAGCTTATATTTGGATGTGTTTCATTAAGTGTTTTAAAGGCACTATGATATTCTCCGTAAGCATCAAATATGAATATGCTTGCTTTATATGGTACTTTAATATTTTTTTCAAATAAGTTTTGAAATATTCTTGCAACACTGCATGATTTACCACTTCCGGTTGAACCAAATATGGCAAAGTGGTTGGAGAAAAATTTATTTATATCTACATTAATGTCTACTCCTTCATATAAAGAGGAGTGCCCTAGAAGAAGATGTTTATCTTCTTCATAGTTTTCTGTGCTTATAATTAGAGGTATTTTTTCTTTGCTTACCACTTTTGTTATTGCTCCGAATGAGGGTTTATTCATAACTCCATATACAAATACTCCGTTTTGTATTTCTCCGAGTAGGTTTATATATGCTATGTTTTCTTTTATATCTATTACTTCTCCTACACTTAGTCTTTCTTTATCTTCCATTATTACATGGTTTCCTATTAAATTAGGATATTTTGAGAGGTCTAAATTTATTTTTAAAAGAACTTGGTTTTCATCTATTCCTATTATATTTCCTAACATTTTAATCTCTTCCTATTCTATTTTAATTATATCAAAAAAAAAGCATTATTAAAATACTTTTTGCTACACTAAAGAAATTCTCGTAAAATATGTTACTCCAGGAAGTAAACTTAAATGTATTGTTTCTGGTTTGGTAAATTTAATAAATCCTAATCCATTAATGACTAAGTCTTCATTTCTACCTATTTTAATATCTATTTCTTTTAGATTTTCTATTGGTTTATCTTTAAAATATCTTGAGATATTTAAAGTGTTAGACATAAATATGGTTATGTTATTATTTTTTAGGTTTAATTTTAATAAGTTTTCTATTACTATCCATTGTTCTACTTTAACTTGGTATGTTATAGGTCTTATTTCTTTTTTAGGTACTATTTTTTTAAGTGTTTTGATGTCTACAACATTTTCTATTGATCCTTCACTAAGTAGTCCTGGTGTGTCTATTAGGGTCATATTATCATTAAATTTTATTTCAATAGAGTTTAGTGTTGTACTTGGTAGCATACTTGTTGTAATGTTTGCAACAGAGTCGGTATAATTATAAATTAGTTTATTAATTAGGGTACTCTTCCCTGCATTAGTAAATCCTACTACATATACTTTGTTTGTTGTTTTATGATATTTTATTTCATCTATTAATTTGTCGAAGTTATAGTTTTTGTTACTACTTACTACTAGTTTATCTAAATAGTTTAAGTGGTAGTTTTCTACGTATGCAAGTAGTCTATCTTCATAAATTATTTTAGGTAATAAATCTCTTTTGGTAAGAACTAAAAGTATGGGATTACTGATATTTTTTGTTATTATATCTAGGTTTTCTGGTAAATTAAATAAATCCATTACTAGTACTACTAAGTCTTTTTTATCTATTGATTTTATAATATTAATAAATGTTTTATTATCTTTTACAACGCTTTTATAATCTCCATAGTTTTTTATTCTAAAGCATCTTTCACAATTTGTTGATGTTTCATAAATATCTTCTTTTACATATCCTTCAAGTGCATCATTATAAAATTGGAGGGTTGCTCCGCATCCTGCACATTTTTTAGTCATAGTATTTACCTTTATAAAACAGTCCTGCTTTAGATAATTTTCTTATTAGATTTTTTTCTCTTGCTCTTGCTATATATGTGAAGATCATGTCTTTTTTGCTTATTGGATTAATAAGAATTGTCATTATTCCTACTTTATTACCACCTACTATGTCAGTAAAGAATTGGTCTCCTATTATGGCTACTTGTGATACTTCATAATTTAGTTCTTTCATTACGCTTATGAACTTCTTTGGAGATGGTTTAAAGGCTCTTGGACAGCAATCAACTTCGAGTTGTTCTTTAAATGGTGTTAGTCTTTTTTTCCCGCTATTTGAAAAGATTATTACTTTAAATCCTTGTTCTTTTAATTTTTTAAATAAATCTTTTACTTTTTTAGTTGGAACTTTCTCGCTATATGGTACAAGTGTATTATCTAAATCAAATAGTAAACACTTTATTCCGTTTTGTTTTAACTTTTTATAATCAATATCATTGATGTTTTTCTTATACATGTCTGGTACGTAAAATTCCATCTAATTCACCCTCTTTTCATTTTAATTTTATCATATATTTAATTAAAAGTATATATAAATAAAACCCTGAT
>JAVWTD010000020.1:17716-19739 GCA_036667875.1 Bacilli bacterium | reverse complement strand
TCTTATTTTAAATTACATTTCACACTTGTTCCAAATGTAATATTTTTTAAATCGTTTAGTTCCTCGTAAGTAAATGTATCATTGTCTGTTACCATACAATAAACATCTTTATTTTCAAATCTTAAAGTAGCATCTCTATGTTCTGATAACTGAAACAATTTAATTTGTTCAAAATTTGGAATATCACCTTTAAGTGCTAATATTTTTTTCATATATTCACTTTTTTCAGTGTCTGTAGTGTTAGAAGTTTTATGATTTACATCTATAAAATAATGTTTGTCTCCTATTAAAATAGAATCTTTAATGGTTGATGGTAATGTACTGCTTGATACAAGGTATCCAATAGAGGCTTGCCCTGTTTTAAAGTCAACTATGTATGGTAGTTTCTTTAATGATTTCATTTGAAAATAGTTTTCGTATGCTTTTATCATTGTATTTCCAGTTCTAGTCCATGTAGTTGAAAGTATTGAATCTACATTATCATCAGTAAAGATATTATCTGAATTATAATCAATCATACTTTCAATTTTTTTTATTAGTTTTTGAGATATTAAGTCCATTTCTTCATCAGTTATTTCTTCACTTTTTACTGATGATTTTATTTTTTCAATTTTCTTTATAAGTTCATTTTTGATATTGTATGTAGATACAAATTCCAAAATATTATCTTTATCAAAACTTAATTTAGCGTTTGTTGTTACTTTATAATTGTTATTTTTTTGTATTTCTTTTATATCTATATCAACCGAAAAATAATCATTTTTCAAGTTTTTAAATATCACGCTATATTTATTTTCTGAATGTTTATATGTTAAGGTTCCTAGAGATTTTTTTTCTCTATCTAAAATATTAAAGGATAGATTATTATCGTTTACAGTTAAAATAATACTAAGATTTTCTTTGTTATCTTCATAAAATGATAATGATGGGTTTTTATGTTTTCTATATTCTACTTTTGAAGTAGAAGTTGCTATTTTATAATTTTCTTCATCTTCAACTTTATAATCTTCTTCTACTAGATTATCCCATTCATAATTATATTGTTTGAATTTATTTATTTTAACAAAATCAATTCCTAGTAAAGCAGTTGTATATTTATTAGTGTAGACTGTATAAACATAAGAATCCATTTCTTCGTTTTCTATGGTTTTATTACTAAAATTTGCTAGAATTTCACTTGCGGTTGTTCCTGTAACTTTTTCTAAAATTGTAGACATTGAGGGGTTTTCTTTAATACTTTTTATTACTTTAATTAAATTTTTTTCTAATTCTTTTTCTGTTAGTGTCATTGAAGTCATTTTAGAATTTATTTTTTTGTTATCAATCTTTAAAACAGTATTTTGTCCTTTTATGCTTTTCTTGTCAATATTTTTATAAAACTCATCATAACTAAATTCAATTAGTTTTAAGATATCACCATTTTTTAAATTTTCTCTTGAAGATGCAATAGTTTTTAGTTCTTCAATTTCAATATATTTATCAAAAATATCTTTTAAAAATATATATCCTGTTTTATCATTTGCATTTGCTATTAAATTTAATATTTCTTCTTTTTCCTTATTAATAGAAAATTCGATTTCATTTTCTTCTTTTGAACTATTAATTGAATAATCAAAACTTAATTTATTTATTGAATCAAGTATTTTTCTAATTTCTATATTGTCTTTGAAGTAGCCGTCTGGAATACTTATTTTAGTGCTACCTTTAACACTTTGATTTCCAGTTTCTGTTAATAGAAAAGGTTTTTTAATATAATCTTTATAGCCTATTAAATGTTCTATACCTTTTTTAATAACAACTTTATTACTATTATTGTATACATAAAAAACACCTAGAATTAAACATATAATTAGAATTATAAATAATATGGTTGTTACAAATCCTCTTTTTACTTTTGATTCTTTTTTTGTTGGTTCACTTGATTCTTCATTTGGTGTTAAATCAACTTTTGAATCAAATTCTTTTTTATCATTTTCATTTATTTCTTTATATATATTTATAGTCTCATCACTAGTAGGTATTA
>JAVWTD010000020.1:0-17616 GCA_036667875.1 Bacilli bacterium | reverse complement strand
GTCAACTTCCTCTAAAGTTTGTACTGGTTCAATAGTAAGATTGTCTTCAATTAATTTCTCTTCTTTCTTAGATATTTCAATGTTTTCTTTTTCTTCAGTAATAATTGTTGGTATTTCTTCTATATTATTATCTACAATTATTGCATTATCTGTAGATGTTTCAGTGTTTTCCCTATCTTCAGTAATAATTATAGGTATTTCTTCTTCTTCTTCAATAATTACAATGTCTTCATCTTCAAATTCATTGTCTTTCATAACTTCACTCCGTCCTATTATAAATTATACCAAATAATCCAAAAAAATAAAACATAATTTAATTTTTTCTTTAATAATGTAAAAAACTATAGATAATATTTTTTGTCAATAAAAAAAGAATATGTATAAATATATTCTTTTATATTAATCTTTTGCTTTAAATACTAAAGAGAAAAAGAAAGAAAATATAATAGCGGCAGATATTCCTGTAGCAGTACAATTAAACATACCCATTAATAATCCCATTAAACCATAAGTGTTTGCACTTTCTAAGGCTCCATGAATTAAAAGATGCCCAAAAGAAGTAATAGGTACTAAAGCACCTCCACCTACTTTTAATATAATTTGATCATAAATATTTAGACTATCTAATAAAGCACCTACAACTACGAATATAGTTGTAACATGACCTGGAGTTAGTTTAGTAGTATCTAGAATAATTTGACCGATTAGACAGACAAAACCCGCAAAAAGAAATGAGTATAAATATATCATTCTATTACCTCCAAACTTAAAGCATGTGCTATAGCGGGTATACTCATTTTTTGATTAACAGTTGCTGGACTCATTAAGGCTCCTGTTGCTATTAGAAGGACCTTTTTTAGTCGATTGTTTTTCATTTCATCAAATATGAATGAATATGTTACTAGTGGAAGACAAGCGGGTCCACTTCCTCCTGAATATACTTGTTGATTTTCTATATCAAATATCAAACATGCTGAATCTTCTATATTTTTGGTTTCATAATTATATTCTTTTTTTAAACATTCTTTAAATATTTTTTTCCCATATAATCCTAAATCTCCAGTTAGGATTAAGTCATAATATTCTATTTCTCTTTTTGTTTCAATTAAGTGTTTATGAATAGTATCAACTGCTGCATAAGCCATAACTGCTCCCATGTAGGAAACATCTTTTATACCAGAATCTAAAGGTAATCCTATGGTTGCTGATTCTATTTTGATTCCCTCTTTTATGTTTGAGACAAGTGCTGCCGCACTTCCTGTTGTTGTGAATGTTGAGGTTAGTTTTTTAGGTCCTCCATATTCTGTTGGATATCTAAATGTTTTTTCGGCTGTATTATTATGGCTTGACACATTTACAATAATATTATTAGCGTGTTCTGACTCTATTAATGAAGATGCAATTATTAAGCCTTCTACACTTGTAGCACAGGCATTATATATTCCCATGTATGGTAATAAAATATTAGTAGCGGCGTAGTTTGATGCTGTTAATTGATTAGATAGGTCTCCTGAAATAAAAAGTGTTGGTTTATTTTTTGTTTTACTTTTTAAGATATCTATGTTTTCTGTTATCATTTTTATTTCACCTTGTTCGAAGGTTGGTGCTCCCATATAGTAATCTTTATGACTTTTATCATAATATTTACTTAATGGTCCATTTGATTCTGTGGGACCTGTTGTTGTAGCAGTAGCATTTATAAATACATTTTTATAATAATTTGTCATATTTATCCTCCAAACACTAAATATCTTAATAGTCCAAAAACATAAGCTGAAACAACACCATAAACGATAACAGAACCTGATAACTTAAACATATTTGTTCCTATTCCTGTAATTAGTCCTTCTTTTCTATATTCTAAAGCAGCACTCATCATGGCATGAGCAAATCCCGTTATTGGGATAATAAGTCCACATCTACAAAAGTGAACCCATTTATCAAAAAAACCAATAGCTGTAAAAAGACATCCAAAAAAAATTAAAGTTACAATCATTATTATTCCAGCCTGACTTGTTGGTATCTTTAAATAATAAGAATATACGCTTATTAAGAACTGCCCTATTATACCCATTAATCCTCCTGATATAAAAGCAACTAGTCCATTTCTAAAAATATGTTCTTTTGGGGTAATACTGTCTACTACTATTTTATATTTACTTTGTTCCATATCATCACCTAGTTATAGTATGGTCAAAAAAAAACTAGTTAAACCAGTTTTTTCTTTAATTTTGTTAGAACTTTTTGTACTTGTCTAGATACTTGAACTTGGGTTATACCTAAGTCGTTTGCTATTTCAGATTGTGTCTTATCTTGAATGTATCTTTGATCTAGAACATTTTGTTCAAACTCTGTTAGTTTTTCAATTTCTGTCTTCAAGGCAATTAATGTGTTTATGTCTTTTTGTTTGTCTGGTATTACTTCATGGAGTGTTATTTCTTTTGAGTCTATTGTAATTGGTTCGTCTATACTTTGGACTCGGCAATTTGCATTATAGGCTTCTGTTATAAGGTATTCTTCTACTCCTAAGAAATTAGATAATTCAGAATTTGTGGGACTTCTCATCATTTTTTGTTCCATCATAGAGCGGGCTGCATCTATTCTTGAGTTTAATTTAATTAAATCTCTAGATACATGAACTACTCTATCTTCTCGTACTAGTTTTTTCATTTCTCCTACGATATACGGGTATGCATAGGTTGTGAATTTAATATTATAGTTTGAATCAAAATTCTTATAAGCTGAAATCATTCCTAAAACTCCGGCTTGAAATAAGTCTTCTTTGTTTTTATAACCTTCAAAATAGTTTGTAATGGAATATATTAGTTTTCTATTTTCCATTATAAGGTTTTCTATATTGTCCATTTGTCTCCTTTATATATTAAATACTTTTAATGCTGTTAATACATTTTTAGTTTTTACTATATTTTTATTAACGATTTTATCGTCTAGTCCACAAAATAAAACTTTCCCCCCATCCTTTTTTAAATTATCACTATAATATATTAATAAATCTAATGATTTTATTTTCAATTCACTTAAATTAAAAACGATATTTTTAATCCCACAATAACTAATAAGTCCATTTATTTGTTTTAAAAATTCTTTATTTATTTCTTTGGTTGGTCTTATTATTAGAACCCCTTTCATAAAATAACAATCCATATTTAACACTTAATCACCTTCCTTTTTAGAATATCATATTATAAATTATAAAAGTGAAATTCGACAAAACTAGACAAATTATTCATTCGACTTTTTTCTACAAAATAATGCTATTATATAAGAAAGTGTAATAAATACGACAATAATAATACTGCTCATCTTTTTTGTTTTTATTTTTTTAGGTTCTTTTAGTTCTTTTTTAGTGAGTGTTACTTCTTTTAAAGATGTTTTACATTTTTGATATTCTTCTTCTATATACTCTTCGTTACTATTATTTAGTATTTCTTTTATTTCATAATTTTTTTTATCTATTAAAAAGTTTGATTTTAAGTTTTCTTCATATAAATCGTTTAGAACTTTATTTTGTTCTTTAATTAAATTTACATAGTTTTCCTTAATATCAACTATTATATCTTTTTTAATTACTTTAAATGGGGTTATAAAGTTTATTACATATTTTCCATTTACAAGTTTATCTAAGTTTGATGTGTATGTTACTTCTAGGTCTGACTTTACAAAGTCTAGGGGGTCATCTTTATAATCTTTTAAGATTATATTGTCTTCGATGGTTACGTCTTTTCTTGTTTTAAAACGATATTGGTTTTTCTTTTTTTCTTTATCTATTTTAAAATCGATAGTTTCTTCTTTTAAATAAAAATCTTCATAATTATTTTTTCTTACTTCATATTGAAAATATATCTTTTGTCTAAGATATAATTTTTCTGTTCTTAGGATGGGTCCTTTTACTTCACTTTGGCTCTCTGTTTTTGTTATTTCATCTTCAAATAAATCATTTGCTTCATTATTATCTCCTAATATATAGTTTTCTCTATCTACTATTCTTCTAAGATTTAGCGTTTTATCTCTACTTTTTAAAGTGACATCTACACCTTTGTTAGGTAAAGGCAATAATGATACTGAGGCGTTTGCTTCAATTTTTAGTTCTTTTAAACTTATGTTATCAGGTATTTTATAAATAAGTGGGTTTTTTGGAGTAATAACGAATGTACTTCCGTTTAAGGTTATTTTAAGTGGGTAATATGTAGTTATTTTAAATTCTAAGTATCTGTTTTTTAAAAGTTTACGATAATGATAAATATATTGTTCATCAACAAAATATTTTGGTTTAGTAAGTGTCCATCCTACTATTTTTGATGTTTGATTTCCAGTAAAAAGTCCATTAAAATTCTCTTCGGCGTCGTGGTATTCATAAGATATATTTTCTTTGTAGGCTTTATAGAGTTCTACTTTTTCTACGAGTGTTAGATTATCTTCTTTTATTTCTTCGTCTTGGTATTCACTAAAGTCTGTATATTCACTATAATAAGTCTCTGCTTTAACTGGTACAATAAATAATAGTAATAGTAATATAATTGTTTTCTTCATGTTCTCACCTCCTTACTTATAACATACAAATATATTTTGCTATTTCCTTTTTAAAACAAAAAAAAGAAAAATAATTTTTCTTTTATGAAGGTATTAAAATTTTATCTATTTCTTTATTTATTAAATATTTTATTTTGCGGGCACCAAATTCTTTATAATTTGAATTTTCCTTTATCTCATTAATTTTTGTTTTATTAAATTTAAGATTTTTATATTTTTTTGATGCTAAAGAAATTTCTTTTAAGATTATTTCTTCTATTTCTTTTTCTGTAAATTCATTAAATATAATGCTTTCATTTATTCTATTTATGAATGGTACTGAAAAATATTCTTTAAGTGATGAATCAATTGAATTAGAGTTTGGTGTAAAACCTAAGGTTTTATTTAAACAACCTATATTTGATGTAAAAATAATTATGACATTATTGAAATATACTGGTTCGCCTTTAGAGTCTAGAATATAACTATCTTCAAGAATTTGATAAAATAAATGAATTACTTCTTTACAAGCTGCTTCTATCTCATCTAGAATAAGGACTGTATTTGGTTTACTTTTTATTTTTTCTAACAGCGTAAAATTATCTTTATATCCAACATAACCTGGAGGAGAACCAACAATTTTACTTATGGTATGTGCTTCTTTATATTCAGTCATATCCACTTTAATAGTGTTTTTTTCTCCTACTAGGATATTACCAATTGTTTTAGCAAGCATGGTTTTTCCTACACCAGAGGGACCAACAAACATATAGGATAAGCAATTATTTTCATCATTTAATCCAAGTTTAATTTTTTTAATCATTTTAATTACTTTTTCTTTGGAGTCATTTTGTCCTATCAAAGCATTATTAATTTCTGTTTCTATTTTTTTGATGGTTTTTTTATTTGTTCCTATTATTTCATATATTGGAATATTAGTTCTTTTATTTAAAATCTCTGCAATATTTTTGATTGTAACTTTATTTGTTGTAGTCTTTTTAGATAGTTCTAAAATGTTTAATTTGTTTTCAATTATTTTTTCTTGTTCTTTTATCAGGCGTGCTTCTGTGTATTTATCTTCTTGAATTAATTGTTTTTTTGTTTGTTTTAGTTTATATAAATTATTAGAATATTTTTTTATTTCAGTTTCTTTTTTGCTTTCTTTTAAACTTGCTTTCGAGCATGCTTCATCAAGTAAATCAATTGAAGCATCTGGTTCGTGTCTGTCTTTTATGTATTTTTTTGAGAGTCTAACAATTTCATTTATAATTTCTAATGAAATGGTAACTTTATGATATTCTTCATAAATTGGTTTTAGTTTGGTTAAAATTGTTTTAGTTGTTTCTAAAGATGGTTCTTCGATTAAAACTTTTTGGAATCTTCTTTCTAGGGCTTTATCATTTTCAAAGTACTCTTTGTATTCTGAAATGGTTGTTGCTCCGATTATTGATATTTTACCTCTTGCTAAAGCTGGTTTAAATATGTTTGAGGCATCTATTGCTCCTTCAGCTCCTCCTGCTCCTACAATGGTGTGAATCTCATCAATAAAAAGGATTACATCTTCACTTTCTTCTACTTCAAGAAGAATGCTTTTAATTCTTTCTTCAAATTCACCTCGGTATTTTGTACCCGCTACAGTTGATGCCATATCGACTGAAATGATTTTTTTGTTCAATAATTTTTTGGGCACTTTTTTTTCTACAATTAGTTTAGATAATTCTTCTATAATAGCGGTTTTACCGACTCCTGCTTCTCCTATTAGGATTGGATTATTTTTCTTTCTCCTTACTAATATTTCAATAATCCTGTTTATTTCTTCATCTCTTCCAAATACTGGATCTAATTCTTTTTTTTCTGCTTTATCGGTTAAGTCAATTCCTATTTCTTTTAATATTTGTTTTTTGTTCTTACTTTTACATGTTTTTTTGTCTCTTATGTCTAAATATATTTTGTCTATATCTACATCTAGACCCATTAAAATACGGATTCCTACTCCTTCTCCTTCTTCTAAAAAATTTATAAATAAATCGTTTGGTACCACTTCTCTATTATTATCTTTACTATCCATTACTGAGTTTTCAATTATTCTTCTTAATAGAGGTGTATATAAAAATAATTCGGTTTCATTTAGTCCTGTTCCTATTATTTTTTTAATTTGGGATAATACTTTTTCATAATTTACTCCATACTGTTCAAGTTTTTTTGATATTTCTTTATTTGTTCTTAAAAATGAAAGTAATAAGTGTTCACTTCCTACATAGGGATGTTTTAATTCTTGCATTTCTTTTTTTGCGTTTACTATCAAACTTCTTGATTCTTCTGTAAAATTACCAAACAATTTATCATCTCCTAGTTATATATTATGTCAATATTGTCTATTTTAAACAAGAAATAGATATTTTTAATATTTATATGTATAGTTTAGTAAAGAAAAAAGAATAAACTTAATTATTCTTTGTGTTTACTTTGTTTTAATGTAATTAAAATAATTATGGCTAATCCGATTATAAGAACATATAGCCAAAATGGAATCATAGACCAAATGTTTCTAAGTTGATAAAACAAATTAAAAACTGTAACTAATATACCTGTATAAAATATATATTTTACTTTTGGATTTATAAAACTATATGCTATCATAATAAGACATATCATACTAATAAATAAACTTACTAATAGACTATTTCCTAAAAGATATAGAGTTAGTATTATAAAAAGTGAGATGGATGAGAATAAATTTTTTGTCTTATCTTTTTTTATAACTTTACAACACATTATAATAACAAAAGATACTAAAGATATTATCTCTAAAAGCATTAATATTTCATGATCTATTGTTAAATTACCTAATAATGTATAAAAAGGAATAAAGATTGAAAGCGGTGCTAGTCTACTTTGTTTATTTATTATTGATAATAAACCAAATAGAATAAGGGTTAACAAATTATTTAATGTGATATCTATATTTAATATTGGAAATATATTAAATAAGAAATATATTGCAATGAAAATAAATATAAAAAATTCATTTTTTAAACTATTTAATAATTTATCCTTAGATTTAGTACTGAAAATATAAAGAAAAATTGAATAAATAATAAATATGGCTGCACATAATATATTGTTTTCTACAAATAAACGTTCAAACGTCAATAAGAATGTTGCAATAAATAATAAAAAGTATGGGAATTTATTATTCTTAGTTTGAATATTAAATAGAGCAAACACTAAATAAGAAATCGTTAGAAATTCAACGTTTGAGAATATACCATGTTTTGTAAGAAAATAATATGAACCTATCAAACACAAGGCAATATAAACTGGTTCAAATCTAATATTTAATTTTATTTTATCTTCTTTATAGAATGTAAGAAGATATACAATGTGACTTACAATTAGGGATATTGCAATAATCATTCTAGCGGTATCAACACCTATAATAAATAAAACTATCATTATAAATAAATTAGAAATCAAAAAAGGTTTGTAGAAATTCTTATTGTTCTTTATAAATTTTGTTAGTAAAAGTAAAATATGAAGCGAAGACAAAATTATAACTGCAATAATGATATTTTCTTTATTGTTAAAAAATAAAGAAGATGAAACAATAACTAGATTGATAAGAATAGCATTTAGATTGTATGTTTTTTTATCTTTAAGCATTACTAATAAGTTTAAAACTAAAAGACACATATTTCCTAAATTTAAGTATACGTTCATAACTTCAAATTTACCAATTGTTGCAATAATCATTAAATAAGATAATAATTTTAATAACAAATTATTTTTTTTATCTTTTAAATTAAGTACTATAATAAAAAGATTAATAAACATATAAATAATTCCAACTGGTACTGCCAAATAGTTTACAAAATATAGAATACCAATAAATAGAAATAATACACTACCTATTTTTAAATTTTCTTTTTTGAATTTTAGAGAATAAATTTGTAATAATGATGACAATAAAACAAATAATAATCCATTAAAAATTTCTTTTCCAAAAACAAATTGTGGTCCAAGTATTTGTAAATTACTTATTGTTAAATATGATAATAAAATAAAACCTAATGAACAGATAAAATACAATTTTGTTGTATTCATTATCTTTAAATTTTTCTCACTAAAACTTGATAAAACTAAAAAAGTGATAGCAATTAAAAGTAAAATCAATACTTGGACTATGTCAGGCACTACTTTCCAAGAACTTAATGAGAACATTAAGCCCGCTAGAACAACCATAAATACTCCTAGTTTTAAAAGTAAATCAATTCTTTTAATTTCTGGTTTAACAGGAGAACCTCTTAATTTTGATTCTTGAAAATTTAACATAGTAGTAAATAATAGTAAAAAAAATACTCCTGAAATAAAATTAAAAGGTAAAGTAATTAAGCCTAATAATAAAATAATTTCTTTTCGTTTTTTTTGTTCACTTTTTAGATATATAATACCGCCGATAAGTATAATAGCTTCTCCTAAAAAATTAAAAATATTTTGTGATTTAAATAAAAATAAAATCACTAATGAAAGCATATTAAAAAAAGTTATTATGTTTGAAAGATTATTAGTATTTTTTTGATTCATAAATGACCTCCTACTTCTATATATATTATAGCACCAAAATTATTGGTTGTATATATTTTAAAAGAAGTGATAGTGTAAAAATGATTTAAAATTAATTTGAATTAGTAAATCAACAAAAAAAGAATCAAAATGATTCTTCTAGATAGTCTTCTTGTATATTATTATCGATTATTTTTTCTTCTGTTTCATTTAGTTCATCGTTTATTTCTTCCCATGGTTCTTCTTCGTCTTCGACTACTATTTTCATTTTAGTTTCTCCTACTATTTCTACTCCTAGTTCTTTTTCTATGTCAAATACGACTTTACCATTTTCTATTTCTACTTTAGTTACTGTTGGTTGTTTTAATGTTCTAACTATAATGTCTGTATCGCTTGTTAAGTCGGCATCTTCTTTTATTGATACATTAAATAGGTCATTATAATCGATTTTTTTATTAATTACTGCTGTTTTTGAATCAGCTTCGTAACTATACCAAATATTAACATCAAATGATCCATCTACGCCTATTTTTTCTCCTGATTTATAACCTTTAAATTTGTGGTTTATTACCCAACAGCCTAAAACATTTGTAGGTCCAGATACTTCTATATTATAATTATTTTTAAAATATTTTTTCCCTTTTCCTACTATTGCCTTTGTAACTATTTCTTTATATGAAGCCACAATATCACCTCTTTATATTATCTTATGCAAGCAAAAAGAAAAAGAACACTATAGCTCTTTAAATTTTAATATATTGTATGAACATAAAATATCTGGATAATCGGTTACATAGTATGGTTTATGGCTAAGTTCTTTTAATTCTTTTGTAATATTGCTATATGTTTCTATATCATTTATTGTCCATATAAATACTTTTAAATTTAAGTTATTTAGACCTACCATTGTTGAGTAGTTAATTAAATTATATCTTATAGCTACTCCATATAAGCCTGGCATCAAATTAAAAAAATCTGATGGTTCATCAATAACTAATTGGTATTTATAATTTGGGGCAACTTCTTTAAGTTTTTTTAAAGCATTATTATTTTTTGATTGAAGTATTAAATTGTCAAATCCTTTGATTGTTTTTAAGAGTTTTTTATTTAATGCATCTTCATTATTATTATATTTTATATCTATTACTAATGTTTTAGTTTTAGTTATTTTAAGTATTTTTGATAATATAGCTGGTGTTGCTTCTTGAATTTCTATTTTTATATCTTGTTTTTGTTTTCCTATTTGGGTAATTTTTTGGTTTAATCTAATTTTTCTAAATTCTTTATAACTTATGTCGGATACTTTAATTTTGTCCTCACTATTAATAAAAAGACTATTATTATGAGATAGCACTAGAACATTATCTTTAGTTAAACGAACATCAATTTCTACAACATCTACGCATTCACTTTCTTTTGCAAGCTTAATAGATTCAAGTGAATTTTCATAGGCTAAACTAGAAAATCCTCGGTGAGATACTATATTATTACTGCTTCCTAAATGTCTTTCACTGTGTGGTTTTGTTATTATGTCTATGTCAAATATTAAATACGCTAGAGATAAAGTCATTATTGTAAGTCCTAAAATTCTTTTCATTATTTACCTAATTCCTTTTTATTATATACAGTATATATAAGACATATTAACATAAAACAAGTTACTGTAAAAAAGATGATACTGTCTATTTTAATTATTGAATTTTTAATGATTTCTCTAGCGTCTACATAATAAAAGCATGAAAAATATTTTAAAAATTTGATTTTTTTTGTAAGATTTCCTAAAGTATTTAGTAAATAAAAGATAAAGACTAAACTTATTCCTGTTCCTATTCCTTTACTTGTTTTTTTAAAGAATATACTTACTAAAAATGATAGAAAGAATAAAAATAGATGAAGCATAAGTGGTGCTATTGTTAAAAACATCCATTTTTTAAGGTTTATGTTTTCAACTAGAGAAGTAACTATTAGTGATGTTAAACCTATGAATATATTAAATAGTATTAAATAAAATACACCGCACAATAATTTTGAAGTTATTATTTTATTTTTTGTAACTGGTTTTGAATATAAAAAGTCTATTGTATGGTCACCTTGTTCCTTTAAAAGAATTGTTCCTCCAAGAATAGATGCGTAAGTTCCACCTAGTAACAGAATAAATAAATATCCTTCAGTTGCAAACCATCCAAAGAATGAACTAATACTTATAATATCCATATTAAAGACTTTTAATATTTCTTTTGGAAACATTTTTAGCATAGAATCAATGTCTATATTTGATTTCATAATTGATGGATACATTATACCTACAAGGGATAACATAATCACCAAAATAGATGTATAGATAATAAAACTTTTTAAATTAATTTTTAATTCTCTTTTAAACATTAGAATCCTCCTTATAATAGTGCATAAATATTTCTTCTAGAGATGGTTCTGTAATAAGTAGGTTATCTATTTTATAGTCTTTTATTAATTCTAAAAAAATACTTATTTCATCGTTATATATAAATTCTATATGGTTTTTTTCTTTTATTTTTATATTTTGAACTTTTAAGTTTTCTATTCCTTGGGCTTTTATTTTTATATTAACGAATTTATTTTTTTCTAAATCTTCAATTTTATTTACTTCAACAATTTCACCATTTCTAATTATGGCTACTCTATCACATATTCTTTTTACTTCATTTAAGTTATGTGAGGAGAAGAAAATTGTATTACCATTTTTCTTTTCATTTAACATTATTTCAAAAAACTTTTCTTGCATAAGTGGGTCTAAACCACTTGTGGGTTCATCTAAAATAATTAGTTTAGGATTATGCATGAGGGCAAGAACAATTCCAACTTTTTTAAGATTTCCTAGTGATAGTTCATCTATTTTTTTTGTTGTATCTATTTCTAATTCTTTGATTAGTTTTTTTGCTTTTTTCATTCCGTCTTTTTGATAAAATTCATTATTATATTTTATCATGTCAATTACTTTAAGGTCTTCATAAAGATTTATTTCACTTGGTAAATATCCTATTTGTTCTTTATCTATTATAGGGCTATTATCTATTGTAATGGTTCCATTTTCTATTTTAAGGAAATCTAGGATACATTTTATAGTTGTTGACTTCCCGGCTCCATTAGGTCCTATAAAGCCAAAAATTTCTTTATCATTTATTTCTAAATTAATATTTTTAATTCCAACTTTTTTGCCGTAGTATTTAGTTACATTTTGTAATTTTAACATTTTCTACCTCTTTATTTTTGATTGATAACCACATAGTGCATCAGGATAATCAGTTATATAACTTACGTCATCATCAATCTCTTTTAATATTCTTTTTATTCTTTCAAAACTATTTATACTATTGATTGTCCAAATATAAATAGTTTTATCATTATCAAGATATTCTTTTACTAAATTATATGATATAAGATTTGATTTTATCGTATACCCATCAAATTGGTTTTTTGTTTTTAATAATTGTTCTTTATTACTAATTATTGCAAAATATTTGTAATTTGGATTCATTGATTTCATTAATTTAAGTGCTTCAAAATTAGAAGACTGAAATTCAATTTTATTATCTTTATTTCTAATAACATTAAATATTTCTTTAATAAAAGCCTCTTCATTATTTTCAAATTTAATATCTATTATTAGGCTTGTATTTACAATATTTAGTACTTCATCTAATGTTATTTTAGTTCCTACAAGCATTTTAGAGCATCTGTTTACTTTAAGTTCTTTCATTATATCATCATCATTCCACATTAAAAGTGCTTCGATACTTTTTAAACATGGTTTTATATCTATATCTTTATAATCTAAATTACTTATATTATTTTCATCATGTGCAAGAATTATTTTATTATCTTTTGTTAAGCGTATATCTATTTCTATTTTATCGGTACATTTATTTTCTTCAGCACTTAAAATTGCTTCTTTTGAATTTTCTAGTTCAAGTGATGAAAAACCACGGTGTGCAATAATTTCAAAATTTTCACAACATTCACTATGATTCTCCGCTAAATTTTTAAAATCGTTTTCTTTGTTAAGTTTAAATCCAAACATTAAAGAAAGACATGAAGAAGCAGCTATATATTTAAGAGTTGTTTTCTTCACGCTATCACCTCTATATATATAATAACAAAAAAGAAGGATTTTTTCTAGGTTTTTATCTTTTATTTTGTAAAAAGTAGAGCAGTAAATAACAAAAAGAAAAACAGCATAATAATTTATACTGTTTATCTAGTTTTTGTAGTACTTTTTATTCCAAAAAATTGTTTTACTTTGTCAATTCTTTGTTTGCTTTTTAAGTCTTTTAAATATGTTTTTCTTAATTCTGTTTCTCTTGAATCAACATAATTATTTACATATTCTAATGAATTCAAGGTACTATTTTTATTTATTTCTTTATTTTCTCTATAAGTATTTTTTATTTCTTTATCAAATTCGTTTGCAGTTTTAAAATCTTTATTTACGGCTGAATAATCAGATCTATAAAAATTTCTCATTAATTGTAATTTTGATAAATTATATTCTTTTTGTTTTTCATTTAATTGTGAATAACTATTATTTAATTTAACTTCACATTTATTTGTTGTTGCTTCTAAACATTTTTCTATTTCTAATTTATAATTATTATTAATGTAAGCATTTCTTGCTTGGTTAGCGTATTGATAAATATTTTGAGTTCTACTTACCATACAGTCTACTCCATTAATGTTTTTAGCGTAGTCAAAGATGTTAATTGAACGATCACAATCAAAATCGATTGAACTTTTTTTGTTTGCTATTTTTCTTTCAATTGCATTTACATATTTTTCTTTAGATAATTCGTTTTTTAATGAATATGAAGTTTTATTTTTTAAGGTTTCTTTTTCTTCTTTTAACTCATTTAATGAGTAGTTTGAAGTAACGGCTTTAATAATTTCTTCATCTATTTCATTCATATAGTTTTTATTAAGAATATTATTTTTATATTTTTCGCTTAATTCAGTTACTTTAGAAACTGTATTTCTAACTTTTTCACAATATTCTTTGTCTCTATTTTTATATTCGTATTCTGTATTTCTTAATTGTCTAGCATTTGTAATTTTAATTAAATTATTTAAAATTTCTATTTCTTTATTATTTAATGCTATAACACTATCAACTTTATTTTCAAAACTATTTATATCATTTTCTATATTTCTATAAATATCATCAAACGATATTTTTTTATTGTATGAGTTTGCTATGTTAACTATTGATGTTCCATAACTTGTATTTTTATTTAAAGCATCTACTAAGGATATTCTGTTTCCTTCGTTATCTTTTGCATAAAAATATGTTTTAATATATTCTGCTTCTGATTGCATTTTAGAGATATTTTCATTTACTTCTTTAGCGTATCTTTCTAATTCTTGTATTTTCATTTTTATTCCCCCTAATTAATCATTTTTCGATAATATCCTTATTTTATAAGGCATATTCCAGTCGAATGACTACTATTATACATTGTTTTTAGATTTTGTCAAATTGACACTAACCTAGTTTAAATACAGTCTTTTAGGAGTCATTTGAATTAGAAAATGAAAAACTAAATTTTTTTGTAGTTGCATTTAATTGTGTAATATGATATAAATCTTATAAGGATGGTGCATTATGAGTATGATTAAGACTAAAAGCAAAGGTATTTTAATTGTTGTTTCAGGTCCAAGTGGTGCAGGAAAAGGTACAATCAATGGTGAGATTGTAAAAAGAAATGATAATATTTGGATTTCTACTTCAATGACTAGTAGAGAACCTCGTGGAACTGAAGTTAATGGTAAAGAATATTTTTTTGTAACTGAAAAAGAATTTAAAAAAAGAATTGAGGAAGATGGGTTTCTTGAATACGCTGTTGTACATAGTGGTAAATATTATGGAACTCCTAAAGATAAAATATATGAAAAACTTAATTCAGGGATTGATGTTATATTAGAAATAGACATTCAAGGTGCAATTGAAATTAAAAATAAAGTTGATGACGCATTGTTTATTTTTATAATGCCTCCAAGTATGAAAATACTTAAACAACGTTTGACAGATCGTAAAACAGAGTCTGAAGAGAAAATATTAGAACGATTTAAGACTGCTTATAAGGAAATTAATGAATATACTAAGTATAATTATATTGTAGTAAATGATGATGTAGAAACAGCTGTTGACAAGGTTGAATCAATTATCAAGGCTGAGAAATGCAGAGTAGATAGAATTGAAGAAGTATTTTTAAATAGTCCAGAAGAAGTTTTACATGAAACTTTAATTGATAATAAAGAATTTTTAAACTAAAAAGAGCATAAATAAATTATGCTTTTTTTAATTATATTTAAAGTATTGTTATAATGTATTTTAATATTTACTAATTTAACATAAGCCTGATTTTCTCTCCTTCAAATATTGCTGTCCCACCAACTGGTGATTGATAAATTACTGTTTCACCATTTCCTGTTAATTCAACTTTAAAAGGTTTTAACAAATTTATAGCGTCCTTTATTTTATAACCAACAACATTTGGAACTGTTGCATATTTTTGATCATAATAGAAGTAATTTTTGGATATTCCTTCTTTTTGTTTTTTAATATTTAATATATCTATTGCATCTAATAATACATTTCTTGCAACAGGGGCTGCTAGTGTGCCTCCATATTGGGTTGCTCCTTTAGCGTTATCAATAGCAATATATACAATGACTTCAGGTTTATTAGCGGGCATAAATCCTATAAAAGAAGTAATATAATTACCAAATAAATATCTTCCATCTTTTACTTTTTGAGCTGTTCCTGTTTTTCCTCCAACTCGATAATTTTCTATATAAGCATTTCTACCACTACCTAGAGATACGACATTTTCTAAAGCAAATCTAACTTTTTCACTTGTAATATTAGATATTACTTTTCTAACTATCTTTGTATCATGCTTTTCAATTACTGAATTTGTAGTTGGTTCATTTAAACTTTTTACAATATATGGTTTAAGAAGTATTCCACCGTTTATAGCGGCACTGATGGCTGTAATTTGTTGTATGGGTGTAACACTTACTCCTTGACCAAATGCTGTTGTTGCAAGTTCTACCGGTCCAACTTTATCTAAATTAAAAATAATACCTGAACCTTCTCCATTTAAGTCAACACCAGTTTTTTTTCCAAAACCAAATTTATCAATATAATCAAATAGTTTTTCTTTTCCTAGTTTTTGTCCCATTACTACAAATCCTGGATTACAAGAATTTTGAACTACTTCAAGAAAGGTTTCAGCTCCATGACCCCCTGCTTTCCAACATTTAAGTCTAGAACCATCAACATTTATAGAGCCACTATCATAGTAATGGTCTTTAAAAAGATCAATCGTATGTTCTTCAAGAGATGATGCTAGGGTGATTATTTTGAAGGTACTACCTGGTTCATAGGTCATCCAAATGGGAAGGTTTCTATTTATCTCTTCAACTGTATAGTCTTTATAGTTTGATGGTGAAAAATTTGGTCTACTTGAAAGGGCTAATATTTCACCTGTGTTTGGATTCATTATAATACCGATTAGATGGTCTGGATTATATTTTTCGTTTACAACATTCAATTCTCTTTCGAGTGACTTTTGTAGTCTTAAATCTACTGTTAGAGTTAAGTTTATTCCATCTTGAGGTTGTTCATAGTAACTTTTTTGTTCCATAACATTTCCTTTGGCATCACTCATATATTTTAAAGACCCATATTCTCCAGTTAGATATTTATTATATTCAAGTTCTAGTCCACTTAATCCTTGGTTATCTATTCCAACAAAACCTAAAGTATGTCCCATAAGCATATCATGATTGTATTTTCTTTTTGTTTCTCTAATTAGATAAACACCATAAATATTTAAATTAGTGATTTTATCCGCTATTTTATAATCTAGTCTTCTTCCTTCTGGATGTACTCTTTCAATGCTTGTTTTTTTTGAGACATGTACTAACATATCTTCATAAGATACTCCAAGAATTTCTGATATTTTTTTGGCTGTTGTTTGTTTGTCTTTTATTTGACTTGGTATAAAGACTAAAGATGATGTTGTTTCGTTACTTGCTAATACTTTTAAGTTTCTGTCATAAATGGTTCCTCTTGCAGCTTCTATTGGCAAATTTCTATTCCATAATTTGTTTGCGAGTTTTGAAAGTTTATCATAATCAATAACTTGAAGAAAAAAAACTTTTGATACAATTAAAAATAAAAAAATTGATACAAATAAAAATATTATATTAATTCTTTTATGAATATTATTAAAAAACATTTTATCACCATTTAAGTATATGAAAAAGAATATTTTAATATTCTTTTTTACAAATGGTTTATGTTCTTTTTTTGACTATTAGAATTTTCTATAAATATTTTGTCTAATTTTTCTTTTATTAGTTCTCTATTAAATGGTTTTGCTATGTAATCTGCGAATCCCTCTTCAATATATTTTTCTTTTGCTCCCGATAAAGCATCAGCTGTAAGAGCAATGACAGGTATTTTGAAATCAGGATTTTCTT
>JAVWTD010000019.1:15810-21367 GCA_036667875.1 Bacilli bacterium | reverse complement strand
ATATTATTTTATATGAACAAGAGACTATCAATTAGCCTCTTTTTTTGATATGATATTAATGGTGATAACATGGACAGTACAAAAATTAAAAATATAATTATAGTAGGATTAATTTCTTTTTTCTATTTTTTATTATTTTATACAGGATTAAATGTGATTTTATACTCATTTAAAATGCATCTTTTTGATACAATTTTTATGATGGCTACTTATACAATGCCAGTTTTTCTGTTAATATTTACAATAACTTATGATAAATCATCAAAATTATTATTTAATAAGAAAACAATAATATTCTTATTTTCAATCCTTCTTTTATTCTTGATAATTTCATATTTTTTCTCACTTGGAAAAGACATAAAAGATAGTCCTTCAAGAAAAGAACAACAAGAACAAAAAGAATTAGAGGAAACTTACGAAAATGCAACTGACCTTGAGAATCTTAAAGATTATAAAAAAGAAGAAGATATTATCCTAAAAAAAGATGAAATGGGGCACATTACAAAATATAAACCTATTGAAGCAGATTCAATAACTAAATGTACTTATTTATTATTTCAACTTGATAATGGCTTTATTTTAGCCTGTAGTGGTAATTTAAAAACGAACTTTTACACAGAAGATGGAGAATCTTATTATCAATTAAATGTAAATAAACTAGATAAAAAAGAAGGCTCATATTTAACTACAATAAAGAAAGACTCTTCTTATAAAGACATTATTCTAGAAGAAGAAGATTATATTTACAGAATTTCCTATAATACACTTAGTATTTTTAAACATTTTATGGAAAATTACTATTTTAAGGTAAATTCTATTGATTTAGAAAAAGAAATTGAAAAAACACATAATATCTATAGTTGGTTTGTTACAGAAGATGAAATAATCTTCATAAACAAAGATTTTCTTAAATATAAAGCTATCGCAATACCAACTTCTTTAACAACTGTTAGTATAAATTATGAAAAGCAATTGAGATAGTTATTGCTTTTTATTTATATAATGATAAAATATAACTGGAAGTGATTAGAAATGGCAAATATTTTAATAGTAGATGATGAAGTAGATATAGCAGACTTAATAAGTGATGCACTACAAGATGAAGGCTTTAAAACAATGACCGCAAATAATGGTTATGACGCACTAAAACTAATAGATAATAACTTTGACTTAATACTTTTAGATATAATGATGCCAGGAATGACTGGTACCGAATTATGTAATAAAATAAGAGAAAAAGTAACATGTCCAATAATATTAGTAAGTGCTAAATCAGGAACAGTAGATAAACTACTGGGTTTTGAAATAGGAGCAGACGACTACATAACAAAACCGTTTGACATATATGAACTTATTGCAAGGGTAAAAGCACACCTTAGAAGAGAAGATAGAAGCAAAGAAATAGTATCTACCTCAAGAATAATAATAGGAGAAATTGATGTATGCAAAGACTCATATGATGTTTATAAAAATAATATAAAATGTAATATATCAACAAGAGAATTTGAAGTCTTATGGTACTTAGTATCTAATGCTGGTCTTGTTTTAACTAAAGAACAAATTTTTTCTTCAGTTTGGGGAAGCGATTACGGAGATATAGGAACAGTAGCAGTTCATATAAAAAGTTTAAGAACAAAGATAGACTTAGAAGAAAAATATATAAAAACAGTCTGGGGAGTAGGCTATAAATTTGTAAAAGAGACAAAAGAATGTTAAAAGAAGACGATAATTTTAGAAAAATAATAATAAGATCAATTATTTTAGTATTTGCTACAAATGCTATCCTAATATCTTTTTATCTAGTTTTTTACTTTAATAAAAGTATAGCATCTAGTATAAATAAAACTAAAAATGAAGTTAGCAGGTGCAGTCAAGTTATTGAAGAAAACATTACACTAAGTAATGTAAAAGAATTAAGTGAAAAATATAATGTTCTTATTAAACTTACTAATTTAGATAACGAAGAAATATACGATAATACTATTGAATCAAACTTTGAATATACAAAATCAAAAATTGTAAAAATAAACAATCAAAGTTACTTACTTAAAGTTTCAAAAGAATTAGACTTCACAGTCTCTCTTGTAATATCAAGAGTACTTTATATGGAACTAGGAATAGTATTATTAATTACTATACTAAGTTATAAACTAATAAGCAGGAAACTATTAATTCCAATCTCTAACTTAAGAAAAGACATGCTAGCATATAAATATGGAACTATCCCCACTAAAAGAGAAAAAAACACAAGCATCGATGAATTACAAAATAACTTTATAGACCTAACCGAAGCCTTAGAAAGTGAAAAAGAAAAACAAAATCAAATAATAGCAAGCATATCACATGATATTAAAACACCTTTAACATCAATCATGGGTTACGCATCAAGATTAGAAAACGTAAGTCTAACACCAGAAAAAGAAAAAGAATATATCACTAAAATAAATTCCAAATCATTAGTAATGAAAGACATAATAAACGAATTTGATGACTATCTAGGCTGTAATTTAAAAGACAACATAAAAAGAGAAGTAATAACCATAAAAGAACTAATAATATCTTTAAAAAATGATTTTGAAGATGACTTAAAAGAACAACACATAAAACTAAAAATTAAAAACAAAACAAATATAAACAATAAAATAACAATCGATATAATAAAAATAAAAAGAGTATTTAACAACATAATAAGTAACAGTATTAGATATTTAGATAAAACAAACAAACAAATAGTAATAACAATCTCAAAAAAAGATAATCTATTTTATTTTGAAATCGAAGATAATGGTAAAGGAGCAGAACCTGAAATAATCGAAAAAATATTTGACCCTTTATTCACAACAGATACAAGTAGAAAGATATCAGGACTAGGACTATCTATTTGTAATCAAATAGTTAAAATACATGGAGGAACCATAAAGGCCATTAATAATAATGTCGGTGGATTAACAATAATATTTACAATCCAAACAATAAAAACAAACTAAATTATACAAAAAAAAATTAAAATATGATATAATTTATAAAAGTGAAAGGGGAATATTATGAAAAACAAATTATTATTTTTAGGGGTACTATCTTTAATTATAATACCAGTAAAAGCAAACTATAACACTGAAACAAGACACACAATACTAAATGATGGTACCGTAGGATTTAATGTAACAATGACCGTTTCTAATGATATATTAGAAAAATACAATATTACAAGAGATGATGTGATGGACTTAGAAACCTACCAAATATCACTATCAAATAAAGGATATGAAGTAGGAGACACATCCACTAGTATAGGAGCAGGAATAAGTCTTTCTAAATCATTTGGTGATATCTCAAATATAAGCCAAAAAAAAGAATTCAAATTAGATTTATCAGACATTTCAACAGATGAATTTAATGATTCAATATTCTTTCAAAAAAAGATAGGACTTTTATATAACTCATACATTGCTAAATTTATTTTTGATTACAAAAATATAGAAGGAATAAAAGACGAAGATATAAAATCCATAGTTAGCGCTAATTATGTAGTCGTTTTACCTAATATAGCATTCAAAACAAACGCAGACTTTAAATCTAAAGATAAACTAACATATACATGGAACTTAGAAATAGGAAAATTAAATGAAGTAAACTATCAATTTAAAGTACTAAATATGACCAATCTAATAATAATATCATCAATAGGAATAATAGTATTCATTTTTATTGCATACCTGTTAGTAAAAATACTTTCAAAAAAATCAGATGAATTAGAAGAAGCCAAACATCAAAGAAAACAGAAACAAAAAAAAGAAAAAACTCATGAAGAAAATAATAACCAAATAATAAGCAATACCAATAACGAATCTATCCAAAATAAACAAATAATAAATGAACAACCATTTACTCAACCAAACCAAACTTTTGTAAACAATCAAATTAACACACCAACTCCAAATAATACAATTAATAGTCAACCTGTAAACGGACCAAGTGAAAACAATCAAGGATATAGAACAGAACCTTCAAATAATTCTACAAATATAAGCCCTGATTACACAAACATTTTTAATCAAACATTTGACAATGACAAAAAAGACCTAAAGTAAAAAGCAACTTTTGTTGCTTTTTTTATATATATTGTTTTTTTATATAATATTTTATGTTATAATCAAATATAGTAGGATAGAAGGAGTTACGAAAATGAAGAAAATAGCAAAAATATTATCAATCATGTCTTTATTATTTTTTGTCACAGGATGTTATAATTATAACGCAAAAATGAATATTAAAGATGACAAGTCAATGAATTTAACAATAATAGAAACAATAGATACAAGTTATGAAGAAGAAGAAATTAAAAACCAAGAAGGGGAAGTAGATGTAGACATTGACTACGGTCAAGAAATGTATAAGGAAGCTAAAACAGCCTTAGCACCAAGAGGGTATAATGTCGAAGAATATATGGACCCTGAAAACAGTAATTTAAAAGGAATAAAAATTACAAAAGATTTTAAAAATATTGATGACATATCAAAAGAAGGAGAAGCAATTAGAGTTGACATCTATGGCATTACAGAAGATGACTTTGATGACAAAACTTTTTTTACAGTGAAAAAAGGAATACTATTTAATGAGTATACAGCAACACTAGTTTTTGGAAATGAAGAAACAACATCCTCTATTGAGGGATTTTCAGATATATCCAATTCATTTAAAGCAAAATATGAAGTAGTTTTACCAACTAAAGTAATATCATCAAATGCAACAAATATTTCTGAAGATAAAAAAAGTTTAGAATGGGTTTTAGAAACCGATAAAATAAATACAGTAAAATATACATTTAAATTAGCAGAGAAAAAGGATCTAATAATGGCTTTTGCATCAATTGCACTAATTGTACTATTAATAATAATAGCAATAGTAGTAGCAATTAACAATAAAAAAAGAAAAAATCAATCAATACCAAAATTAGAAGAAACAAAACCAGAAGAAGAAAAAGTTGATTTAATGAAAGAACCAACTGATACAGGAATAAATATAATAGAAACACCAAAACCTATAGCACCACTTCATCCAACTGAAGGACCAAGTGTTGTAATAGATGCACCAGCTGTTCAAATGGTTAGTGCAGATGGAGAAAACAATATTCTTCCAGAAACAGAAAATAACAATATAAGTGATTCTATAAATCCTGTAGTATCAAATGATTTTATGCCTGAAACAATAGAAAACAATGATATACCAAATCAACCTGCACAAGAAACAGTTTCAAATGAACCATTTAATCCTTTTGAAACAAACACAGTTTCTGAAGCACCAGTTGAAAATAATGACCAATCATACATTGAAGAAGGAATTAATCAAGAAAGTATCTCAAAACCAGTCGATACATCCGTTATTGTAAATAATGAAGAACCAATAATGACTGAAGAAGTTAAACCATTAAATAATGAAATTAATTATGACTTTAATTTTAATAATCAAACATCAAATGAACAACCACAAATAGAAAACCCTCAAAATTTGAATAATGTTTTTGAAGGATCATTTGATATGAACACTTCAATAGAGG
>JAVWTD010000019.1:4461-15710 GCA_036667875.1 Bacilli bacterium | reverse complement strand
AAATGAACAACCTCAAATTGAGAATCAACAATCTAATCATCAGTTTAATGATGCTCCAGTAATTGATATACAAAATTCTGAAAGCAATACATTTGTAGAACCAGTATTTATAAATGAACAACAACCACTACAACCTATTGAACTTGGTGTAACTAATACAGTTGAAAGTTTGTCACAAACTGAAGCCCCAGTTATTCCAATTGTAACAAGTATTCCCGAAGTAGATCCTGGAAATGAATCTGCTCCTGAAAAAGAATATAATCAAACAATAAATAACAATGAACAAACTAACTTAAATAACTTTGTAAGTGAACCAATTCAAAAAGAAGGACAATAGTCCTTTTTTCTTTGTAAAAAAAATGATATAATTAATGTATACTTAAATAGAAGAAAAAGGGTGCTACGCATGAAAGAAGAATTTTATAAAATTTTTAATGGATTATATGATATAGATTCTCTACAATGGAGTTCTAGTTTTTTAATGACTTCAAATAAAATGATAAAAACTTCAAAAATAGAAAATGTAATGAAATATCCAATAAGTGAGTCAAAAGAATCAACAAGCATGTATAAAAGATGGAGTAATCTTCTAGGTCTTGATGACTTATCAATTGATAATATAAATAATATTTTATATCGTTATAATTTAATCGCTAAAAATAATCTGAAAAGCACAGAAAAAAAAGGATATATCTTAAATCAACATAACTTACTTGTCGTTTATAATGACCAAAAACTAATAACTTCTTTAAGACATGACAACCAATCAACTTATATAACATCATGTCTTACTAAAAATGGTCAACTAGATTTACTTCCATTATTTTATGTAATGAACTATAATCTATATAATTTGTTTTTTATAGGAAGTGAGCCAATAACATTTTTTGATAAAGAATTAGAAACAAAAATAGAAGTATCTTTAAATAATACAAACAGTATTAAAGAAACACTTATTCATTACGCTAATTTACCATGTGACTACATAACATATAAAATAATAAGAGACTACTTTAATAAATCAACAACCTTTACTGAAAATGACATTAAAAGATACATAAAACATTTAGAAACTGAAATAACAAAAATATCTAGAGAAAGAAATAAAATAACCAAAGAAATAGAAAAATTAGAAAAAGAAAACGAAGAAATAAACAAAGATAATAAACAAGAAATATCCAAAATAAGAAATCTAAATAACTTTATAGCAGAATTTAATATTTTAAAAAATCTTGAAGATGACAATAAAAAGCAAAATAAAATAGACAAATTTATAAAAAACAACACCGACTTATTTATAGAGTACTCAAGAACTCCCAAAAAATACCCAATTGAAAAATTTATTCAAAATAAAATAATGGAAGAATATAAAAATATTAAAAATTATCCAGAAACATTAAAAGAACGAATAGAATATCTTAAAAACACTCTCAATAACGACATATTAGGTACCTATATAATAGGTATAAACTATTTTCTAATAATGGCTTTAATTAGACTATCTAATAATATTGAAGAATCAATATATGAAGGAAACCTAATAAATAAAACATTCTATAATGTTAAAGAATTAATAAATTTAATTGAATTAATAAACAAAAATTTAATTGACTAGATTAATTCTTTTTTTTGTGCTATCATAATAAATACAAAAAAGGAGAATAATATGGAACTAAAAAAGAAACTATTATATGAAGATTACATGATTCCTAATTATATTCTTAACCCCTATAAAAAAGAAACATACTTTAGTGCTACAAACGGGAAACTATCAACAGCACAATTAATTAAAATCCTAAAAGAAAAAAGCGAATATTTAAAAGAAATCCAAAAAAAATTTAACTATAGTAAAAAAACTATAGATATGCTTTCCTTAATATATCTTGCCTTTATGGATGAATATGACCTATTTATAGAGGATTTATTTTATGATGTAATAAATGAAGTCGAAATCTATACAGGACCTAAAACCGTAGCGGAAATATCCAAAGATAACAATAAACCATTTACAAATACAACAAATCTAGGATTGTATGTTTGGTCAAAACCCTCCAACAAAGAACAATACAATACAAAATATATTATAGTCGGAGAAAAGAAAAACGAGACATTCAGAACAAATAATCAAATATTATGCACAATGATACATGAAATAAGACATGCTCTTACTAATAGACTTAATACAAACATTTTAAATAATAAAGGTTTAGTATATATTAGATCAGGTTTATCAGAATTTATCTATAAAGACGGGCAGAAAATGCTACAATCAGGTACTATACTTGATGAAGTATTTAATGTAGTATTCACTGAACAATTAATGGATAGAATTATAAATTATAAATTTTTAAACCTAGACAACAAATTTCTAAGAAAAATAGAAATAGATAATATAAAAGGACATTACTATTCAGAAGCTTATTGGTTTGAAAGACTAATAACATATCCACTTCAATCAAATGAAGAAATAATGAGTATAGTAAAAGAAGCATCAATGAAAGGTAATTTAGAACCATATAAAGAAATATTTAATGGAACTTATAGCAATTATGAGCAAATATTAAACTTTTTATCTAAAAATTATAGAGCACTCACAGAAAATGAATTTGTAGAAACATTTGACAAGGGAATTGATATATTTAAAGATAAAACAATAGAAATAGTAAAAAACAAGGAGAAAAGTTATGGAACTAACAGAATATAAAGACTACCCACTACCAGCCTATTATAAAGGAATAATGGAACCACCAGAACCAAAACTAAGCAAATTTGATGATAACTTACAAAAAGTATTAAAAGATAAAAGAGGGTATCTATTAGATATTAAAAAGAAATATGATTATCCAAAAATGCTTATGGACATGCTAGAACTTATTAATGTCGCACTTTTAGAAGACAATAACAAAGACATTGATTATTTATTTTATCAAGCCTTAAATGATGTAGAAATAGTTGTAGAAGCAAGAGAATCAAACGAGATTTTTAAAGATTATAATATTTATGGACCAAATGAAGATTGTTCTGGAATGTTTACATTACCATCACCAATTTTCAATAAATATGATATAACATATCAACAAAGTAAAATTCTAATAGGATTATTACAAGAAGGATTTCCAGTAACTAGAATAAATTTTTTAGACACACTTACACACGAACTAAAACACGCCATCAATAGTATAAACAATTCAAAAATAAAAGTAACAGACAAAATGGTGTATATTAGATCAGGCATAGCAGAATTTTTTATGACAAATAATGGTATGGGTACATCAAAATCAGACTTGTTAGACGAAGTATTTAATGTTTATTTTACCGAAAAAATAATAGATCAAATTTTATCATACAAATTTTATAATTTGGATAATGAATTTTTAAAAAGAATTCATACAAGAGATATTACCCGCAATTATTTTAGCGAAGCATATACATTTGAAAGAGAATTAACATATCCTTTAACACAAAATAAAGAACTATTAGAAATAATTAAACAAGCATGCTTATCAGGAGAACTTGAAACATTAAAACAATTCTTTCCAATAAACTATAATGCTTACAATAAAAAACTTGACTCATTATCAGAACAATATGGAAAATATTTAGATTATTGTTATCTAAATAAAAAACAAAAATTTAAAAAAAACTTTGAAGAAAATATAGAAGATTTCAAAGAAAAAACATTACAAATAGCCAAACAATAATTTAAATTTTAAAATTAGAACAAAAAAAGGATTAAATAACAAAACTTTAACTAACTTAAATTTAAATTTACACATAAAAATATAATTAAAATAACAGAAATCACCCTTTTTACAAAAAAGAATTAGTATAGTATATTGTTAGTGGGGTGATTAAAGTGGAAGAGATGTTTTTAATTAGTGATGAAGAATTAATGTTTATCATGCTAAACCTTTAAATCCAAGAGAAATCTTGGGTTTTTCATGTTTGACACTTATAAAAAAAGATGTTATAATTTAAAAATAACGGGGGGAATTACATGAACAATAGCGAAAACTTATTTATAAATGAAAAAGATTTAAATAATCTTATTAAACCAAGTGAAAGATATATAATAAATTCTTTAGAAACACTAAAAAAAGTAAAAAATCAAAAACAAGAACAGTTTGATTCAAAACTATTCACAATTAAATATGCTAATAAAAGTGTCCTAATAAGAATACTAAATAGAAATCTATCACATCCACTAGGACTTCAAAATAATAAAGAAAACAATAAATTTATTTATGATAAATTATCTAAAACTGATAACTACTCAAACGTAAACTTTTTAGACTTAATTACTAATAATATTGATGACTTAATAAAACTACAAAAAAACTTCAATAAACCATTATTAAATTATTATAGAATTAATGAAAAATCAAAAATATTTTATAAGACAACAAATTTTGATAATTTAGAATTTAATGTAAGAGAATTAAATATACAAGAAAAAAGTGCATTAAATTATAAACCATCACTTTTATTTGAAAAAAAGAAAAATTTAATAGGAATTTTTAAAGATGAAGAAGAAAATTCCTTTTTAGAAACATTTCCAAATAAATATTGTTTAGACTCAAATTATTTATATAAACCAAGCCACTTATTAATTGAAAATGTAAAAATAAAAGAAAAAACTGTTTTTGAAAATATTGGACTAACTAAAGGAGTAGTCTCTTCAAAGATTTTTGGAATTACTAAATTTGTTCCAAAACTATTAAGAGAGGAAGAAAAAAACGGATGTAATTTTGCAAACTCTTATCAATTATTAAGAGAATACATAGAATTATCTTTAGAAAAAAATGGAATTCATAATACTGCCCTTTTAATCATAAGGAATATGGGCAATTATGAAAGCATCTTTGACACTATTAACATAAAAAAAATGGTGGTATTTACACTTAATGAAATACCTAATAATAATAATTTTAAAAACTTAATTATAAAAATGCTTTATGTAATGCAATATGAAAAAGAATTTGGAAATAATGATGAAATATTTGATACTAATTATAGTACAAATGATTTAATCAAGAAAATTAGTAAATAATTTATATAAAAAAAAGAACATTAATTTGTTCTTTTTCTTACGGTAATTTTAAAATGCGTTTTCGAATAGATGGTTAAACTATTCGCATTACCATCTTTAATTTATCATGAAAACAAAATAATTGCAACACTATTTAATAAAAGGTTCCATAATTAATGTTTTTTTACATTTATCTTTTTCCATTACATAACCAGATGGACATTTTGAAGAAACCTTCTTTGTCTCATCTTTTAAAGTATAACATTTCTCATCAATATATGTTTGTCCATCAAGGCAAGGTTTCTTTTTTTCTGTGCTTTCTTCTTTATAAGTACACTCGTTTTTCTCTAAAATATGACCATCATTTTTACAATAATACAAAACATCAACAGGTATAACATCCTCGTAATTACATGTAGTACCACTTATTTTGCCACCTTTTTTACAAACAAACATTGTTCCATTAAATGTCGCTTTCTCTGAATACTTCTTAATACAAGTTTGACCTGGTACTAAAGATGTATATCCTTCCTTACAAGAAATATTTCTCAATGCATTATATCTATAATTAAATTTGCAAACATCATTCTCCAATTTAACTTCTTTTATAGAATCTACATTATTTCCTTTACCACAAATGTTTTCTGCAGTTACTCTAGTAAAACTTAAAAACTTATAACATATAGAATCATTTAAGACATAATCTTCTCCGCAATATTCTTTATCAATCTCTTTATAAATGTTTTTTATGCATTTCTTATTATTTAAAGAGTATCCTTCTTTACAGTATAAATTTTTTTTTGTTATTGTTAAACCTACTACCAACAAAAAAACAGAAAAAATCCCATAAAATATTAAAAAAATTATCTTTTTCTTTTCCATCATATCACTCCTAAAATAATTATAGCACAAAAAATGTTAAATTTTGATATAATGGTGTATGAAAAGGAGATACTATGAAAAAAATATTTGTAATAACAATGATGATAATAATTTTTTTATTCTCAAACCAAAAAGGAACTAATTCAACTTCATTAACGAATAGTTTTATAAGAACAACAATTATAAGTTTATCCCCCGTAAAAATAAATGAAGAGAAAATTGATAAAATAATTAAAAATATATTTGTTCCAATTAGAAAAATAGCACACTTTACAATATACTTTCTTTTAGGAATAAGTATTATCAACTTAATTTCAGACTATACTATTAAAAACTTAATTTTAATTTCAATATTGCTTTCAGTATCTTATGCTTTAACAGATGAAATTCACCAGTTATTTGTAGTAGGAAGAGGAGGAAGTCTAATCGATGTATTAATAGATACACTTGGAGCATCCACCGGAATATTCATATACTATAAAATTAAAAATCGTGATATAATATAATCGGGGATGATAGTATGATAGATGAAAAATATAAAGTAAAAACGAAATTTAATAATGAATTTGTTACAGCAGACTTAAGACTTTTAGAAGATGGTATTTCTATTGCTAATGAATTTAAAAGTATTCTTATAAAATATAATTATGTAAAAAAACTAGTTTTAGATAAAGATTTATTTCTAAATATTATTTACACGAGTAATTCACAAACAGCGTCTAATTGTCTAACCGAAAAAATAGAAGCAAGTGAAAAACTAATTGAATTAATAAAAAACAAAACAAAAATAAAAGTAACCAAAGAAAAAATAAAAAAAGATAATGTAATTTTGCAAGGAAAGTGTAGATTAAAAGAAGATTCAAAAGAATTAGTAGAGTTTTACCAAACACATAGAAAAATTATATTAGTTGAACCAAATACAGGAAATAATTATATAATTGAAACAAAAAAAATTGAAAACATTGAAAAAATTAGTAATACAGGAATAAGATTTTCATACGAAAACCATGTTCAAGAAATTCACTATGAAAACACAGATAAAATAGTAGAAAATATTAATAAATATTTATCTGAAAATTATGCTGACACATTTGAATTGACATCAACAAAAAAACAATTTCCTTTGTTTTACTTAATATTCTTTCTATTCACAATAATAAGTTTAATAGGTATATCTTTAATTGTAACAAAGTTGAATTAGTATAAATACTCTTTTTGTGCTATAATAACCCATTAATAAATGGGGGGATTATACATGAATAAAATTGAAATAGAAAACATTGAAAATTTAGAGATTTTAGGAATAGGATCTGAATCAAAAGTTTATCAATATAAAGACGAAGCAATAAAAATATTTATGAATAAATCAGCAATAAAAAATAAGGAAAAAAAGATAATCTTAATACATGACTTAAACATTAAAAATATAGTGAAACCTAATAACATAATAATTAATTCAAAAGGAAAAACAATTGGATACTCATTAAATAAAATAGAAACAAACTTTGATGAAAATCTATGGCACTATAATACTAATACAAATTCCTTAGATAAAAAAATAGAAAAATTAAAAGCTCTTGAAGAAACCTTGAAAGAATTACATAAAAATAATATTACAATGGTAGACTTTAATTATTTTAATTTCTTATTAGATAAAGAAGATAATTTAAACATAATTGACAGTGATAACTATAGAGTAGGCAAATTAAAAGAAGACCTAAAGCCCATTCTATTCTATAAATACTATAAAAAGAAATATGGAAAAATTGATGAAAATTATGATAAATTTGCGTATGGTATGCAAATTTTAATAACCCTTCCTTTTTTACCTTTCCTAATGGACTATTTTAGTGATACACCAAAAGATAATCTAATAGAAACAATAATTAACGACCTTGACATTAATAGCAAATTAAAAGACTATTTTTATAATCTTTTAGACCCAAAAACAGAAAACGAATATATTGGATCTAGACTTGACTTATTATCAAGTAGTAGACCATATATAAAGAATAAGAGGAGTAAATAATGAAAGAATATCCAAAAAGTGTTAAAGAATTGCACATAAGAAACGAATATTTACTAACGATATTGAATAAAGTTAATAAAACTTGTTTAACAAAATGGACTATATGGTATAAAGGGCTTAATATAAATATGAATTTACACTTAAAAGAAAATGAATATTTGAAAGCATCTTATAAAGAACCAAACCATTTTGCATTACAAGTATGGATTCATAAAAATGACTTAGATGTTGTAAAATACAATTTAGTATCCAACTTTGATAGCCCCTTTAATGAATCAAACACAGTAATAATTAAATCCAAATAGGATTTTTTTTTATCCTAATTTGACTATTTATTTTAAAATGCTATAATGATATAAATTATTAAGTAGAAAGGAAAATTAATAATGAAGCGCCAGACCTGTAAAGGTGACGAGGAAGGTAATTATCGAAGATTCGGCGGATGTTACCATGGGTATAAGCAACTCATAAAATATATTATAAAAAGTAAAATAAATATTACAACAAAAAATATATTATTGCTTTAGAAAGAAGGACATTATGAAAAATTTATATATTGACTTTGATGGAGTTATAATGAACACTAATAATGAAATCGAAAATTTATTCAAAGAATTTCAAGTTGATTTAAACAATTATGAAGAAACATTGAATTTTTGTCAAAACATGAAATGGAATAATATACTAGAGAAAAGCAATGAAATAAGCAACGCTTTCTTTCACCTTAACGCCCTAGTAAAATCAGAAGAATTTAATGTATCTGTCCTTACCCATGTTTGTTCAAACGAAGAAGCTAATGAAAAACGTAAAATATTATTAGAAAAAGTAGGTAATATTAATGTAATTCCTGTTCCAAGAGAGATAGACAAATGCAATTATGTAGATCCAAAAGATTCAATACTAATTGATGATTATACAAAAAATCTAGAACTTTGGGAACAAAATGGAGGAATTGGAATTAAATTTACAAATAAAGATTATGATAAATTTAAATCAACATATAATCTTGGAGAAATATTTAATTTATTATAAAAAGAGGCAATTGTCTCTTTTTTAAATTTTATAATTATGGTATAATTTTATTAACGATAGGAGGATATTATGCAAATAGGAATCTATATTAATGATAAATGGGTACCAGCTATCTTAACCCTAACTGATGGAGCCATGATTATTAAATATGAACAAAAAAGCCTTATAATAACATATTTAGAAATAGGAAATGCTAAGTTAGAAGAAGAAAAATATATTAGTATTAACTATATGGAAAGACAAAATGGAGAAATTAAAAAAAGAAATATAGACATTAATTCAAATGACGTAAATAGTTTATTTAGTCTTATATTAAATCATATAAATACTAAAAAAAATAGTAACGAAGATAATGATTACGTACCACCAGTAACAAACATATATAATAATGAAGTACCAAAAACAGAAGAACCAAAAATAACAGAAAATAATGTTAAGGAACAACAAGAATTAAATTTTAACATGGAAAAACCAAAAAAAGGAATAGGCATAGGATTACTTTTGTTTGCTTCATTAACTGTATTCTTGTTTGCAACATATTTTATTAAAACACAAAATTTGAATACTTCTGAGACATTGATAAATAAAGGAACAACTATGTGGACAAACTCTTTAAATGTACCTTTTATAGGTTATAAGTTTTTTGCAGATAAAAATTGTGCATATTTAAAAGGAACAAAAAATGGTTTACTCGAAGATAAATGCACTTATAAAGTAGAAAATCATAAAATTATTATTAAACTAAATGAAAATGAAAAAGAATTAACTTATAATTGGAATATAAAATATAAAATAAAAAGAGAAAGGATAAATATACAAGTATTAACAGTTTTGACTCTTGATAATGGAACATTGTCTGAGTATATGTACGCAGAACCACAATTAAATAATTAAGATAGGAGTTAGTATGGAAGAAAAAGGTATAGAAATACAAATAAAAGAAAAAAATGAAATGATTAATGGATTATTATTTTATGTAAAAGATGGTATTAAAATAACAAGCAAAAAATCAAACTATTTAATTCTATTTGATAACATGAAATCAGTAGTTAGACTTAGAACAATAACAAGAATTATATTTTTAACAGAAGACCATAAAAAAGAACTAGAAAAAGAATTTGCTTTTGAAAACAAAGACCATGAACTAATCGTAAAAAAATATCAAGGAAACAAATCGCTAGTTACACCTATTCCTAGTAGACAGTATAGAGACAATAGTTTCTTTGATGACCGAAGATTAGAAAACGAAAAAAAACTTAAAGAACAAGAAGAAAATGCAAAAGATCTTGAAAGAATTTCATACATTATTTTGATTATTATTATGATATTCTTAGCAGGAGCATCAGACATGAACGTTTTCAATCCACTTCAAGTAGTATACGCAGTTGTCTCGATTTTAGCACTCATAGGTTATATCCTTACATATTTTAAAAAGCATTCAAAATAAGGATGCTTTTTTGTTATTTTATAAAAGGACATAGAATATGTTTAGATAGGTGATAATATGCTTTTAGCAAGTGTTTCCTTAGTACTAACTATTTCTTTTTTAATATCAATTCTTACCTCTATAATTTTGATTCCTTTACTAAGAAAATTTAAAATAAATCAAGAAATAAACAAATATCTTCAAGAAAGACATGCAAATAAAAAAAGTACACCAACAATGGGTGGACTCATATTTATATTTTCATCATTAATAACAATTTTTCTAGTTACTAAGATAAGTTTAAATTTAGCAATAATTCTTATTATTTTTGTTGGATATGCTTTAATTGGCTTTATTGATGACTATTTAATAATAGTAAAAAAGAATAACAAAGGACTTAAACCTCAAAGTAAATTAATGTTTCAAATAATATTAGCAATCATATTTTTTTATCTTTTCTTAAAAGCTGATAATGAACCTTTACTTTGGATTCATACTATCGGTTTTAAACTTAATATTGGTGCTTTGTACGGCTTGTTTATATTATTTGTCTTAGTATCTAGTTCAAACGCCGTAAACCTCACAGATGGGCTAGATGGGCTCGCAGCAGGTCTTTCCGTTATAGCATTCCTGACATTTGGAATCATCAGTCTAAATACAGGATGGTTAGATGGTTATATTGGAATTGCTTACTTTTCATTTGCAGTCGCAGGTTCTCTTCTAGGATTCTTAGTTTTTAATTCAAATCCTGCTTCTATATTTATGGGAGATACTGGTAGTTTAGCACTTGGAGCAACCCTAGGAACACTTGCTATATTAACTAGACATGAAATATACTTGCTAGTTATAGG
>JAVWTD010000019.1:3037-4361 GCA_036667875.1 Bacilli bacterium | reverse complement strand
CAACATCCTGGTTTAGCCTGGCTTTGTTTTAAATAATGAGACTTATCTGTTTTTTAACAGATAGGTCTTTTATTTTTGTGAAAAATTTTATATGGAGGTGACACATGATTTTAGAAATAATCTTAGTGTTAATAGGATTCTTCTTATTAATAAAAGGTGCAGACTTTCTAGTAAACGGCGCAAGTGATGTTGCTAAAAAGTTTAGAATACCAGAAATTGTTATTGCACTTACAATAGTAAGTATCGGCACAAGCCTGCCAGAACTTGTTGTTAGTGTAGGTTCTGCTATAAAAGGTCATAGCGACATAGCAATTGGAAATGTAGTAGGAAGTAATATTTCAAACTTATTTCTAATACTAGGAGTGTGCTCAATCATTACACCACTTATTTACAAAAAACAAACACGTTTAATTGAAAATCCAGTCAATTTTTTTGCAACAATTATATTATTTATTTGTGCTAACGGACTAATAGATAATAATATTATTTCAAGAAGTGAAGGATTCTTACTTATTTTATGTGCTGTAGCCTTTATAGCATATAATATCTTTATGGCAAAAAATTCTAAAAACATTTTAACAGACTCAGTAAATCACATAAAAAAAAGTGAATTAAAAAAAATAAGTGTCATGAAATGTGTATTATTAATAGTTGGAGGAATAGTCCTTCTTAAGTTTGGAGGAGACTTTGTTTTAGATAATGCAGTCTCTTTAGCAAAAAGATTTGGACTAACTGAAAAACTTATCAGTCTAACAGTTATAGCAATCTCTACTAGTCTACCTGAACTTATAACAAGTATTACAGCAGCACTAAAAGGAGACACCGATATGGCCATAGGAAACATTTTAGGAAGTCAGATATTTAATATATTTTTAATAATAGGAACAAGTGCCGTGATAAGCCCTATTTCTTATTCATTATCTTATAATAAAGAATTAATATTATTAATGTTTGGTACCTTATTTATGTGTCTTAATCCATTTTTTGGAGAAAAAAATAAAATGACAAAAACTAATGGAATAATGTTTGTTTCAGTTTATGTAATCTACATGATAACTGTAATTGTAACAGCGTAGGAGGAAAAATGATATTACAAATAGTTTTAATTATATTAGGTTTTACATTATTAGTTAAAGGTGCTGATTTACTCGTAAACGGCGCTAGCGACATTGCTAAAAAATTTAAAATACCAGAAATGGTAATAGCACTAACAATAGTTAGTATTGGTACAAGTTTACCTGAATTAATAGTTAGTTTAGATTCAGCAATAAAAGGTTATAGTGATATAGCAATAGGTAATATTGTAGGAAGTAACATTGTAAAT
>JAVWTD010000019.1:0-2937 GCA_036667875.1 Bacilli bacterium | reverse complement strand
GATAAAACTTATCTTGAAGAATCAAAGAAAAAAGAACTAAAAAAAATTAATGTTTGGAAATGTATTCTTTATATACTTAGTGGAATTGTTATACTTAAAATTGGTGGTCAACTAGTAGTAGATAATGCAGTATTGATTGCTAAAACTTTTGGACTATCCGAAAAATTAATTGGAATAACAATAGTTGCAGTAGGTACAAGTTTACCTGAACTAGTTACAAGTGTAAGTGCCGCCTTAAAAGGTGAAAAAGACATGGCTATAGGTAATATTTTAGGATCTAATATATTTAATATATTACTAATTATAGGAGTAAGTTCAGTAATAAGCCCAATTACTTATTCATTATCTTATAACAATGACGTTATACTTTTAATGATAGTAACTTTATTATTCTGTTTATATCCATTTACTGGAAAAAAAGATACTATGACAAAAAGAAATGGTATAATTTTTGTATTAATATATATAGGTTATATTATTACAAATATAATCTAAGGTAAAATAATTAAATTTTATCTTATTTTTTTTATAATTTTTTAAAAATGTTACTAATGCTATTGATAAATAACCAAAATTTATGATACTTTAGATATGTAAGTATTATAGGAGGATTAAATGATATCAAACACAAACGAAAAACAGATTAAAGAAACTTTAGAGACAACCCTAAATACACTTTATGGGAAAACACTTACAACCGCTAATGACAAGGAAATATATGTAGCTATTCTTAACATGACTAAAAACTTTTTAGGCGATGAAAAAGTTTTTAATAAAGATAAAAAAGTATACTATGTTTCAGCTGAATTTTTAATAGGGAAATTATTATCTAATAACCTTATTAATCTAGGAATTTATGATTATTTAGAGAAAATCTTAAAAGATTCTGGAAAAGAATTAAGCAAAATAGAAGAAATAGAACCAGAACCATCACTTGGAAATGGTGGCTTAGGACGCCTAGCAGCATGTTTCTTAGACTCAATTGCAACACTTGGTATATCAGGTGATGGATGTGGTTTAAACTACCATTTTGGTTTATTTAAACAACAATTTAATAATCAAGAACAAACAACATTAAAAAATGCTTGGTTAGAGAATGACACATGGTTAAATGACACAGGGAAAAAATATCCAATAAAATTTGGATATGGAACAGTAATATCAGAACAAAAAGATATAGATGTAGTAGGGTATAATGGTGGTAAAAATAAATTACACTTATTTGATATTCCAACATTAGATGAAAATATTGTATATGATGGAATTAAATTCCCAGAATGGGACATTAATAAAAATCTAACTTTATTTCTATATCCAGATGATTCAACAAAACAAGGAGAACTTTTAAGAGTATACCAACAATATTTTATGGTAAGTAGTACAGCTCAGCTTATTTTAAGTGAATTAAAAGAAAAAAATATTCCACTCTCAGAAATGGCTGACCACGTCGTTATTCAAATTAACGATACACATCCATCAATGATTATTCCTGAAATGATCAATTTATTATGTGAAAATGGAATAAAATTTGATGAAGCAGTAGAAATTATCAAAAAAACTTGTGCCTATACAAATCATACTATTTTAGCAGAAGCACTAGAAAAATGGCCCGTAGACTACTTAGAGACAGTATGTCCACAACTAGTACCAACAATAAAAAAACTTGATGAGAAAGCAAAAAAAAGATTTGGAAATAACCCTAAATTAAATATTATAGATGAAGACAATAAAATTCACATGGCACACATGGATATTCATTACGGCTTTTCAGTTAATGGGGTAGCAGCCCTTCACACTGAAATTCTTAAAAATTCTGAATTAAATGAATTTTATAAAATTTATCCTGAAAAATTTAATAATAAAACTAACGGGATAACATTTAGAAGATGGCTTTTATCTTGCAATAAAGAATTAACAAATATGCTTTCAAAAACGATAGGAGAAAACTTTAAAAAAGATGCTAATCATTTAGAAAAATTATTAAATTTTAAAGAGGACAATATTGTTTTAGATGAAATTGACAAAATAAAATATATTAAGAAAATGCAATTAAAAGACTTCATGGAATATAATCAAGGAATTAAATTAGATCCTAATTCTATCTTTGATATTCAAATAAAAAGGATACATGAATACAAAAGACAACAAATGAACGCACTTTTTGTAATAAGCAAATATAAAGAAATTAAAAGTGGTAAAATACCAACAAGACCTTTAACATTTATTTTTGCAGGAAAAGCAGCACCAGCATATAAAATTGCACAAGACATAATTCATTTAATACTAACTTTAAGAGAAGTTATAAAAAATGATCCAGATGTAGCACCATATATGAATGTTGTAATGATTGAAAATTATAATGTATCAGCAGCTGAAAAAATTATACCAGCATGTGATATTTCTGAGCAAATATCTCTGGCATCAAAAGAAGCAAGTGGAACAGGAAATATGAAATTCATGTTAAATGGTGCAGTAACTTTAGGAACCGACGACGGCGCTAATGTTGAAATACACCAATTAGTAGGAGATGAAAACATTTATATTTTCGGTGCTTCTTCAGAAACAGTAATAAATATTTATAAAGATAATTCTTATAACTCAAAAGATTACTATGAGAATAATCAACAAATTAAAGAAATAATTGATTTTATAGTAAGTGAAGAAACATTATCTAATGGAGGAAATAGAGAAAAACTTGAAAGACTAAAAAATGAATTAATTAATAAAGATTGGTTCAAAACTTTATTAGATTTTGAAGACTATAAAAAAGAAAAAAACAAAGCCTTTATTGATTACGAAGATAGAAAATCATGGAAAAAGAAAATGCTTGTAAATATAGCAAAATCAGGGTATTTTTCAAGTGATAGAACAATTTTTGATTACAATAGAGATATTTGGAAAACAAAATAGGTATAATCCTATTTTTTTTCATAAATT
>JAVWTD010000018.1:0-22572 GCA_036667875.1 Bacilli bacterium | reverse complement strand
AATTAGAAGTAAGAGGTGTAGTGATGAAAAGAACAATTTTAATAATATTATCAGTCTTAGCAATGGGTTTACTCATCTTTTATTTTGGTTTTAAAGTAAAAGAAAGTAAATATAGTGAATTTAAAGAAAACGGTTATATTATTTCTAGAGTATATGATAAAGAAGGAAACTTCACCAAAAGTGAAAAATATTATTTTAATCAAGGAGAAAAATATAAAAAAAATTATACAGATAAAATAATGTTTAAAAATGTTAATAAAGAAGAATCAAAAGTATCACAAGATTCATTTATACATTATGATAATGGAAGTTTATCAGTTTTAAAGAAATCAGCCATTTTAAATTTAGAAGGTATGGCAAAAGATAAACCAATAAAATATTATAATATTTATGAAGATAGTATATTAGAAAAAACAAATAATATATATTCTATTAAAAATATTAAAACTAAAATAGATTTTTCAAATTTTATAATGAAAATAAATGATAACAAATACATAATAGTTGGTGCTAATTTAAAATTAGACATTGGAGGAAAAGAGAGAATAATTGAAAATAGTTATTATGAAATTGAGTATATCGAAGGAGATATAGTTAGAATAGAAAATAACGAAGCCTCTTATCAAAACGTACCAACAGACATAAAAATCGAGCTAGCTAATGGACTAAAACTAGATTTAGGTACAAAGTTTCTCATATTTGATGAACAAGAAATATTAAATTTAAACCAAATGACAATTGATTCAGACGATAACATTGAATTGATTCCAGAAACAAAAAAAGAAGAAACAAAAAAAGAAGAAGAAAATAAGAAAAATCCAATAAGCGGTATTGGTAATGGAACAATAAATAGTGCCAACAAAAACGATGGAGAAGAAGTTAATGAAAATACCAAAGAACTAGATCCACAATTCTTAGTTACTGATATGAGTGTTACATCAAATAAATTTAGAGCATCAGTAAAAATAAATGACAGTTCAAGTTTATTAAATGGTGATATTTTTATTAAAATAATAGAAAGTAATACAAATAAAATTGTTTACCAAATAAAAGAAGTTCAAGGAACAATGAATTTAAATATAGAAGCAGAAAACCTATCTCCAGAGACTAGTTATATATTTGTTGTAAGTTCATCTTATACTAAAGGTGGCAATACATATAAAAGAGATTTTATTCAAAAAAGTTTCATAACAGAGTCAGTTGGAATAGACATAAATAAAGATTATTTCACATCAAACACATTATCTTTTATGGTAACAAAAAAAAGTTATTCAAAAATAAAAGCATTTGATGCAACACTATTAGACATGAATGATAAAATAATTAAAACAATAAAAATAGATTTTGACTTACTAAAACAAGATTCTACTAATTTTATGTTTGATAATCTTGCAAATAATACAACATATAAACTTAGAATAACAAATTATTTATATACAGACTCAATAATAACAGATTCTTATATAAACGATCAAAAATATAAAACTTTAAGAGTTAAGCCAACAATAGGCAATAATAGTTTTACAATTAACAAAAAAAGTTCATCCTTTACCTTGAAATTAAATAATATTAAGGATCCTGACAATGGAATAAAAAGTTTTAGATATGAAATTTATGATGCAAGAGCAGTGAGTGCTCAACCAATTCAAGTAGTTGAAAAAAAATCTAATAGTTCAGTAGATGTCCTTGTTGATGAAGCAACTATTTTTAGAGGTTTACCTTATACATTTAAAGTTATCGCTCTTTTTGATGATAACGAAAAAGAATACGAATATGAAACAGAATTAAGTGCAATAATGAAACTTGATGGAGTGTCATTTCCTATAGTTAAATTTGACCCACAAGAAATTACATTTGAAAGAATTAAAGGAAATATTGTTATTCAAGATAATGGAAACACTATTGCTCTAGATGATGGAAGTAAAATGACAATAACTTATACTGATTCAGTAGGAATTACAAAATCATTTACATCAAGTGGTAGTTTGTCAATTCCACTTAATATCAATTATTTAAGGAAAAATGAAACATACACAATATCTGTTTATGCAAAAGTAGACTTACAAGATGGAAATGTTCCTATAGATAATTGTTATATAGGAAGTACTATTGTAAGAACTTTAGATACAAACCCTTTTTATCTAACATATAATGTTGATATAAAAGATACTACAAATTCCTTTAAAATTAATGCTAGACTTGGAGACAATAACTCTACAAGTTCAATTTTAGAAGCAAATACAATGTCTGGATTAATTTTTAATCTTTATGAAGGAACTTCTACTACTGGAACACTTGCTAAAACAGTTAGAAAAGTAGATAGAAATTTAGATGAATATGTAAGTGAATTGAAAACAGATTTCTATGACAAACAATTTAATATCACACCAGCATTATTCAATCTAAGAAATGAAGATTTGAAAGCAGAATATTATACTATTGAAGTAAAGTCTGCTTATGACTATACATCTTATAAAAACGAAATAGGAATAGTAAATAACATAATGTCTGTTAAAACAGTTGGTTTTGTACCATCATTACCATCTGACCCTAATAATTCTATGGATATAAAAGCAATTAGAAACAAAGATAGTGGTGCTAAGCATAGAGATGACTTAGACGAAGAAACTATAGTTGGATATCAAGTAAAAGGAATATATGATAACTCGAACAAATATGCCGTCTCTTTAAATTATAAACTTTTTAATAGCAAGACAGGAGTTCTAGTAGAAACAAAAAAATATAATGTAGAAGCAGATGGATCAATTAATTATGTACCCTTTTATTTAAGTGATGGAACAAACTTTAATACTATTGATAAGGACTTTCGAAGAGGCAATGAATACTATTTTACATTCACAGTAGATATAGATTTAAATCAAGATAAAATTCCAGAAAACACTTATCCAGCAAATCCAAACATAATACTAAAATCAGAAATACAAAAACCAAACAAACAAGAACCTAAAATATTAATGTATCCTTCTGTATCAGATGCAAACTCCTTTACTTGGAAATATAAAATATCTGATATTGATAATTCAATTGTAGAAAATAAACTTTATTACACAATAAATAGCATCCCTAAAAATCCTATCAATTTTATAAAGTCACCTAATTATGAATTAATTAAATTCACTAATATTGAAACAGGATTTCTAGAAGTATTTTTAAAAAAAGCATTACAAAAAGAAAATGCTCATATAACAAACGAACAACTTGTTTATCAAAACTTTGATGGTTTATATAATCCACCAGCCGTTAAATACACTATATATAACGATGTCAATAGAGTAGTTATTTCATTCATAGAAAATGATACATTAAGTTTCTTTGACCGCGTAGCCGGAGCAAAAATAGTATTTACAGCAGATGGAAAAACAATTACAAAAGACTATATGCAAATTAATAATGGAAATATAGTCGTTGACTATTCTGATTTAGAACAATTTTTAGGCAAAAATATCTCGACAGAAGTTTTCCTTTATTATGATTCAGGTATAACAGGATATGATACCAATTCAACAACAACAGCACTACAAATGATAAATAATAATACCGTAGACTATGATGGTAAATACTATTTTATGAATACAGCAACATCATTTGCAACAAACTATTCTGCCGCTAAATCACTTTTTAACACAAACTTAAATCTTGTAACATCAAAAATAGATGTTTTAAATCTTTTAACTAATAAAACAACATCATTATCAATTTCACAAAATAAAGGTGGAATTAGTTATAATTATGAAATCCTTATGCCAAAAGTTTTAAAGAAGCAAACAGGAGTTAATACATCAAATCCAACATTCACATTTAATAAAATAATTCCCTCAATAAGCTTATTAAACGACAAAGGAACTTTAGATATATCTCCAGCCCTAGTATCAGCAAAATTTAAAGTTAAATTATTTGGTGCCGGGGGAAATAGAGTAAAAGATAACAAAATATATTTAGATATATTCAAAACTAATGACGCAGGGACTACAAGCGAATATGTAAATACAAACACATATACTATCGAACAATTAAAAGGTGTAATAACTGCCGAAGGCTTAACTCCTAAAACAAATTTCTATGCAAAAATTTATGCTTATATTTTAAGTGGAGATGTCTATGTTAAAGAAAACCTATATGATTCTGATTTTCAATCAAATACTAAAAATTATTATTTCAAAACACTAGGAGATGTAGGAATAACAAATGTTAGTGCCAAATATGAAGCAACCTCTTACATAGAACGTAAAATTAAACTGACATATAATTTAAGAGAAATAGTAGGTTATGATAGAATTGAATATAAGATATATAAAATAATCAAAAATGCAGATGGAACTACCACTGACGAATTAGTAAACTTTAATATTGAAAATGATATAATTTTAAGTTCTTCTATGACAAAATATATCAATATTCCACCTGGGTGTGGAATAGTATCAAATGAAGAGTATAGAGTCGTTATAAGTCCATACGCAAAAATGCAAATTGGAGGAATTACAGAAGATATTGAATTAACTCCAAATAATAATACAATATTTTCACTAAATAAATTATCAGAACCCTATGTAGGAATTAGTTCTATAGTATTAAGAAACAACACCTTAGAATATAAAGTTAACTTTTATGATTCAAGCAAGGCTGTTGTAAATGATGTTTATCAAGTACAATTCTTAGATGACTTAGGTACTGATATAACACCAACTATTTATAAAGGCATGTCATTTGATACGGGAGCAAGTAGAAAATTTACTCTACCTAATTTAGTTGAAGGTAAAAGATACACAATTAAAATATTATACGATATAAATTTAATCAACGAACTAGCAAGTATAGTTAAGAAAACAAACATCTATAGGAGTACACTTGTAGCAACAGACGGAATAAGTATTGGTAATTTCTCGGTTATAACAGACCTTAATGATAACTCAAGAATGCGTCTATTATTTTACGATAGTTATAAACTAACAGACATTGATACAATAAGATATTCAATCTATTCAAGTAGTGGATATTCAATAGATGGAGAAGAAAGATTTATTCCAATAACTATTACTCTTAGTGAAGGAATTGTCTATTATTACTATACACTTAATACAATATTGCCAAGTGCAGGACAATATTATTTACAATTACAATTTATAAAAGGTAACAGTGTTATTACTGAACAATCAATAGAATACAATTACATCAAATAAGAAAGAAGGCAACTTTATGAAAAGAAAACTAGGTTTCAAAAATGGAATATCCTTTTTGATAATAATCTCTTTATTCATAACAATTATTATAATATTTGCTTATTTTATAAATTATGAATTAAAGAAAAAAGATAATATTTATGAAGTTGCTTCTTCTTCAATATTATTTGACTATAAAAACAATTATATTGAACTTAAGAAAGGAGGAACTTTAAAAAAAGGGTTTGACAATAACTACTATCTTAACTTTATTGAAGATGGAGTAAACTACAAACAAAAAATAGGAAAAAACACTTTAGTTTATAAAGATGGAGACTACAAATTATATTATTATGGAAATGCTTATGTTATTTCAAAAACAGGTGAAGTAAAAAAAATAAGTGGAAAAACTGAAATAATGAAAGCTGATTCACCATATTTCTTAAAAATTTCAGATAGAAAATATTTATTTGTAGACAAGAAAATCGGAACAGAAGATGGCACTATTAAAACATCTCAATATCTAATAATTGAATTAGATAAACAAGGAAATGCTAATTTTTTAAATTTTGAAAATGATGTCAAAACAATAAAACCAATAATATTAAAAGGAACATTATTTGATTTTGACATAGCTAATGAAAAATTAATAATAGATAAAGATAATCAAATTGACTTAAAAAAAATTATTGGAAGTACAAATCAATATGTTAAAAAAATAGAGGAAGATAATAAGGATAAAGACAAAGATAAAAATACATATTATGACGATTACTTAACTACTATAAAAAACAGTTTTAATAACCTAACAGGAAGTGTTAACGGAATGAATGATAATATTCAAAAAGAACTAGCAAAAGATGAAGCATATTTAGATTTAACTAGATGGACAACAGTAAAATCATTATATCCAAGTGTTAATTCAATAAAGGTTAATTATTCCGTGTTTGATCCAAATAATGAATTTTCAGAAATATTTATAATAGTTAAAAAAGGACTTGAAACACAAAAAATTCAACTAAGCAAAACAAATCAATCATATATCATACCAGATTTAATTCCAGATACAGAATACAATATTTCGTTTGGTTATAGACTTGTAAAAGCTGTAGGTGATAGCACTATTGATGTAATAACAGACAGTTTAAATGTTAAAACTTCATCTCTAAACTATAAAGTAGAAATAAGTAAAATAACAACTTCAAAAATTTATTTTAAAATTACATTTAATAATGATTATATACCAAATTCATGTGATTTATCATTATATTCTGGTGACATACTTGTAGAAACTAAAATTATAAAACAATCTCTTATTGATAAATCAGGAATTTATACAGGATTTTTTAACATAACCACTTTAGATTATATGGTAAGTTTAAAATTACATAACATAATATATGATTCAAAGTTAATTGATTATACAGCGTACGCTAAATTTGTAAGTTAGGAGGGAAGAAATTTATGGAAGTAGTATTAAGTAGTACAATACAAGCAATAGGAACAATGCTAGGACTCGCATTTCTTGGACTAGGAATAGGAATAGGAATTATGTCAGCCAAAGTTGCAGAAGCAGTTGGAAGAAACCCAGAAACTAAACAAGATGTTGTTCACTCAATAATGACAATTTTAATAGTAACAACAGTATTTTTATTATTCTTATTTGCATTCATATTCTTTTTATTATTTTTTAATCCACTAATTGGATAATATATGATTCAAACAGTACTAATAGTCATAGTTATAATTATTCTCTTAACTATAATTATGTTTGTTTTATTAAAAAAAATAGTTAAATTAATAAATGAACAATCAAAACTGTTTTTTGTGATGAAATTACAATCTTATGATGAACTGATAGATGAAAAAGAAAAAAAATTAGAAAAATTAGAAAATAAAGAAAAAGAAGAAATTTTAAAAAAGGAAGAACTTGATATTGAAAGTATTAATGTTGTAATTCCTCAGGAATCTCCAAAATATGAAATTGAAGGATTAGTAGAAGTTATAAAAAAAATTGAAAAAGAATTCAATTATGACTCAAAAAAAATAGTCTTATATTATGTTGAATTGTCAAAAAGAGAAGATTTATTTTATTATAACAATTTATTAGAAATAAAAAATAAATTAGATCAATATGGATTATTTAATATAATTACTAAAGATGAAAATAAGCAATATAAAATATTTGAATCATTAGGAATAACAAATACAAGAATTTTTAGTTTATATAAATTTAATTATAAAACATTAAATGTAAATAATTTTATGAAAGTCTTGCAAAATGAAATCAAAAAAAATGATCCTACAATATATGTCTACGTTGGAGATGAAACAGAAAATTATAATGAAATTGCAAATAATGTTAAAACATGTTTTGAAAAAACAATTATTAAAGGAATAAAAGTAAAATATAAAAATATCTTATATGAATATAGTTTGTCATAATTGAAAGGGGAAAAGTATGGAAGAAGTTGAAATAATAGGGGAAGATTTAGGAGAAACTAAATCAAGTGAAGAAAAATTTATTGATGAAAAAATAAAAGAACAATTAGGAAAGATAAAATCAGTCAATAACAACTATGAAATAGGTACAGTTACTGTAGTAAAGGATTTTATTTTAGAAGTTGTCGGACTTGAAAAAGTTAAATTCTATGAAAAAGTAATTATTGAAAAAAAAGGATTTGGATATGTTTCTAAAATAGAGAAAAACTTTGTTACTGTTTCACTACTAAATAAAATTGAAAAAATAGAAATAGGTGACAATGTTTTAAGAACTAATGAAGAATATAAAGGAGAATTTTCAAAAGACGCTATTGGAAGAATAATTGATATATTTGGTGTAGATAAACTAACAAACAAAAAGTATCAAAATATAATAGAAATACCTATTGAAATGGATACAATTCCAATAATGGATAGAACAAGCGTTAAAAGACCATTACTTACAGGTGTTATAGGAATTGATCTTATTTATCCAATAGGAAAAGGACAACGTCAACTAATAATAGGTGATAAAAAAACTGGAAAAACACAAATATGTTTAGATGCAATCGTAAACCAAAAAAACAAAAATGTTTTATGTATTTATGTAGCCATCGGCAAAACAAAAAAAGAAGTAAAAGAATTATATTTTGAACTTCTAAAAAAAGATGCCTTAAAATACACAATAATAATAACAGCATTTAATGATGACATTCCTCCCGCTATTTCAATTACACCTTACTATGCACTTTCAGTAGCAACAAACTATATGATGGAAGGAAAAGATACCCTAGTGATTCTAGATGACCTTAAAAAACATGCAGATTCCTATAGAGAAATATGCTTAATATCAGGTAAAGCACCAGGAAGAGATGCATATCCATCAGATATATTCTATTTCCATTCAAGACTCTTAGAAAGAGGTTGTCAATACAAAAATGGAGGTAGTATAACAATACTTCCAGTAGTAGAAACAAAAGGTGGAGACATAACCGATTATATATCTACTAACATTATATCAATTACTGATGGACAAATAGTATTATCAGCAAAAAACTTTCAAAAAGGTATAAAACCAGCAATAGATTATGGACTAAGTGTTTCACGTTTAGGTGGAAGTGTTCAGAATCAAGATACCAAAAAAATGGGTTCAAAAGTAAGACAAAAACTTTTAAGTTATCTAGAAACAAAAGAAGTATATGAACTATCAAATATAGATGAAATGAGCCCGGAATTAAGAGAAAAAATGATTAATGGAAAAACTTTATTAGATAATTTAATACAATATAAATTTTCACCAATACCAGAAGATAAAATCATAGAAAGATTTAAAGGATTAATATAATAATGGCAAACATAGAAAACATTGTCAAAGTAATGAACTTTCATGCATTATTAAGAGTTGATAAATCAAAAAAGAAAGCAGAAAAATATTATGAACTTGAGAAAAAATTAAAAAAAGTAATATGTGAAATTTATTATAATAAAAACCTAACACTAGATAAAAAAATAATATTTGAAAAAAATGATGGTGATATCATAAATATTTATATAGGTAATGATTTAGGCTTTTGTGGGAACTTCAATTCTCTTATATTAAATAGTTTAAAAAAAGACAAAACCTCAAAAAAAATAATAATTGGAAAGAAAATAACTTATGTTGATGATAATACATTATTTTCTCTTGAAAAAGAAAATTTCGAAAAAGATTTTGTAAAGATTCAAGAACTTTTGTATAATTACATAATAGAAAAAAGATTAAAATCTGTAAATATAATATATAATCACTATTATAATGCAAACGAAATTAAATATGTAACAAAAACTATCTTTCCAATAAACTTAGAAAAAACAGATGATTTAAATTTAAACGAGGATTTTGTAGCTGAAACAAGTATAAATAAAATGCTTAGTAGTCTCTTAGCCCACTATATTTGCTACGAAGTTAAAATAGCAGAAGCAAACTCAAGAGCAAGTGAAAATATAATGAGAGAAAAAATAACACACGAAGCAAAAACAAAAATAGCCAAAATAAACCAAGAAAAAGAACTAACTGAAAGAAAAGAAAAAAAAGAAAAAAATTTCAAAAAACAATTAGGAAATTACAGAAAAGGAGAAGAAAAAGAATGATAATAGGTAAAATAATATCCATTTCTGATATAAGAGTAAATGTTTTTAGACTTGATAATACTGAAATTAAAATAGGAGATATATTAGAAACAAAATATAATAATAAATCATATTCCTTTGAAGTTGCAGAAATGAACGGAAATGAAATTATATGTATTTCCCTAGATTTAGTAATTGGTTTATCAAAAGGATTAGATGTGTACAAAAAAAGTGCTGGTCTAGAAGTTGAATATTCAGATAAAGTATTAGGAAGAGTATTTAATTCTTATGGAGAACCAATTGATGGTTTAAAATTGGAAAGCACTTATAAAAAAAACATCGATTCTAAAAATCTTAAACTAAGTGACATATTAATTGAAAACGAAATTCTTTGGACCGGCATAAAAGTTGTTGATTTCTTTGCTCCAATAAGTACAGGATTTAAAATGGGACTTTTAGGAGGAGCTGGAGTAGGTAAAACGGTTGTAATTAAAGAACTTATTAATAATATTTATAAAAAGAATAATTCTAATGCTATTTTTATTGGAGTAGGAGAACGTTCTAGAGAAGGAAAAGAACTTTACGATGAAATGAAAGAATCTAATTTATTAGATAAAATAGCAATTGTCTTTGGACAAATGGGAGATAACCCACTTTCAAGATTTAAGGCTGTTTCAAGCGGATTAACAATCGCAGAGTATTTAAGAGATGAAAAAAAACAAGATGTTTTACTTTTCATAGATAATATTTATAGATATGTTCAAGCAAAAACTGAAATATCTACCGAGTTAAAAAGAGTTCCCGTTGAAAATGGTTATCCTACAACAATGGCTAATGACGTTAGTATTGTTGAAGAGAGAATAAACTCAACTGAAGAGGGCTCAATAACTTCATTTCAAGCAATTTATATACCAGCAGATGATATAACAGATGAAGCAGTACAAACAATAATATCTCACTTGGATGGTCAACTAGTTCTTGATCGTAAAACAGCAGAAAAGGGATTATATCCCGCTGTTAATGTCTTTAAAACCTCATCTAAACTAATTGATATTGAAAAAATTGGTGAAAGACACTATAATCTCGTAGAAGAAGTTTTAAAACAACTCACAAGAGCAGAAGAATTAGAAGAAATTATAGCAGTTCTTGGTGTTGATGAGTTATCATTAGATGATCAAAGAATATTTTATAGATCTAGAAAAATTAGAAATTATTTTACTCAACCAATGTTTGTAGCTGAAAACTATACAAGTATCCCAGGTAAATTTGTAGAAATAGCAGACTGTTTAACCGATTTAGAAGATATTCTTAAAGGTAAATATGATAAAACAGATGAAAGTAAGTTTTTATATATAGGAAATATAAATGGGCAATGATTTTTCAGTCAATATCTTTACTATTAATGATGGACTAATAAGTTATAAAGATATAAAATTTATAAGAATTAAAAGTGAAGAATATAATTTGTTAATAATGAAAGACTATATGCCAATAGTTGGAGAAATAAATGGTTCAATTTCATTTGAAGGATTATCAACCAATGAAACATACGAAAATATCAAAGCTTACTATATGTCTAAAGAAAATGAATTTAATTTGATTATAAAAGAAAATAATGCTTGAACAAATAGTATCAACTCTAAGATATTTCTTTAATTTTTTCATTTTCTTTTCTACGTTTATTTTACTTGTAATGCTTTTATCAGAAATTTACTTTAAAAATTTTAAATTTGAAAAAGAAAAAACAAAACTCTACGGAATATTTCTAAGTTTAAATAATACACAGATTATTAGTATATCTTTGATACTGTTAAAATTTATTTATTTAGTATATATTTTAATAAATATCAAAAGCACCTATTTATCATTGATTTTCATATTATTTTTATCATTAGTATTTAATTTATTGAATGGTCGTTTTATAAATGCAATTTTGGACATTGGAGAAAATATAATTTTGTATCTTATAGTAACATCAAAAGATATCTTCATTAATTATATAATAAATGTTGATATAGCCTGGTATGCCGTTTTATTAGTGATAATGTCAATAATGTTTGGATTAATATGTATAACATATTTATTTATAAAAGATTTAATATTCATTCTTAAACAAAGTGACTATATAAAAAATAATAAAGACAATAAAGATGAATATAAAGTAATAATAAAAACAAAAAACATTAAAAATATATTAAAAAGTTTTAAAAAAGGAGTAGTTAAAGATGAATCCAAAATTAAAAGAAATAATAAATAAATATATACCATACTTTGTATCAGTTCTAGGAATAATTCTTATTTGTTTCTTTGTCTTCAAATTACTTAATTCAGCAGAAAAAGAAATAGTAACATACAAAACAAAAAAAGGACAAGAAATTTATTTTTACATTGGAGAAAAAAAATATGAATTTTCATCACAAATTGTAATAAGTTCTGATAACGAAATAATTACAGTTAAAACAGAAAATTATAATTTTGACTTTGGATCTGAACCTATTTACTTTAAAAATAAAAATGAAGTATTATTTCCAAACAGAATGTCGGTAGTATTTACTAAAAACAGTTACATTCAAAATAAAATAAATAAACTATCTAAAATAGTTTTAGATGGTAGTTTATATATACAAAATAAGAATCTTAACTATCCTGTAAATGATGCTTTCCTGTATGACGGAAATGATTTATTCTTCTTTCTAAATGAAACAGAAATAAAAATAGGAAGTTATTCAGAAAAACTTTCACCTTTCTCTTATGCTGTATATAATTATAATAAAGAACTATTTATGTATGACTATAAAGATGATAGAATGATTTATTTTCCTAATGTCGAAGAAAATGTTTTAGCAACAAATAAAGATTATGTTATAAATCTTGGAACAGATAGTATTATTCATAAAGATGGTTCAAAACTACTAATGAAAAACCTTGATTTTTTGAATAAATTAGGATAATTAGACATACTTTTTTATTAAAATTAGAAGATCGTTTATTACGATTTTTTAATTTTATTACATATTCAATCATTGACTTTTTACCAATAATAAAGTAGTATATAATATATATAGAAGTAAAGATAAAGGTGTAAGAATGAAAAAAAAAATTATTATAGTTATGCTACTATTAATGCTAATGGTACCATCTTATTTTTTATTTATAAAATATAAAAAAGAATTTAAAATAGATAATAGTAGTTATGCATTTACGTCAAATAAAATAGTTGAAAAACTATATATTAGTGATTTACAAAGTCAAGACAGTAGTATTGACTATACTTTAGTAAAAGATAACGAACAAATTTATTCTAGAGGGACCAAATATTATGTTGGTCAAGATAAAAAAGAAGAAATAATAATAGATTATCCATTAATATCAAAAGATGGAAATAGAGTTAGTAATCTTGGTGACTCAAAAAAATTATTAACAGAAAATTTTAAAACTTCACTCTCTTTTGAAAATTCTGTTTTAGTAGATGGAACTCTTTATAATAAAACATCACTAGAAAGAGTTGATAACGAAAAATATTTCTTGTTTAATATAGAAAATAAAGTATTTTTAAATTCAACTAAAATTACTGTACATCTTGAAAAAACAGATAAAGAAATTCCAACCAATAGTATACTTTACTTCATGGAAAATGAAATAAGATATTATTATTTAGATAATGGTATTTTTAAATATGATATAGTAAAAGGAATTGATTTAGATAATGAAATATCTTATTTTAATAATAAAATATCTTATCAAAATTTACTTTTCAATTTAGATATAGTGGTTGATGAAAAAACAGAAGAAGTAATAATACCACCTAAAAAGCCAGAAGATACAGTTATTATAGATAAACCCACAATTGATAAAATAGAATATGTAAAACCCGAAGTAACATTTGAAATTTTATCTACAAGTGTTTACTCAATGAAAATAAGAATTAAGGTTGAAGACAATGCAAGAAGAATTGAAACCAGCCCAACATTTGAATTTAAAATAGATAATAAAACATTTATAAGAAAAGTTTGCTATACCTCAGGTGATTTTGAAATCTCAGGACTATTGCCAAACACAAAATTTGATTTAATTGGATATTTTACATATCGTAATGAAAAAGATAAACTATATAAAACACCCATTATTTCAACAACTATAACTACAAAGAATGTAGACATACTAGAACCTATAAAATTAACTTATAATAATGATGAATTATTTTCAAACAAAATAAAGTTTTCAAATATTTTTTTAAGTAACGAAAAAAGTGATGAAGTACTTAAAGGAATTAAAAATTCCGAGATAATGATAGGAAAAGATACTTTTTCAGTTCCAACTGGTTTAGTATCAAAACTTAGAAAATTACAATCTGTAGAATATTCTTCACCACCTACATTAAAATCAAATACAATATACGACGCTAAATTCTTTTTTACAGACATTGCAGGAAATAATCTAGTTGTCGAAAACAGTAATGTTAAAGTTAAAACAATTAAACAAAAACCATCCGCTACAATTGAAATAACAAAAACTGACTTAACATTATTTAAAGCAAATATAGGAATAATAAATGATGATTTAGTAAACCTAGAAAATAAACTATATGTAGTAACGGACAATGAAAATAAAATAGTAAGCCAAAGTTATTTTATAAATGATAATATTTTGGTAGAGGATTTAGACATTAATTCTATTTATAATTTATCAGTATACGGTGACTATGACTTGGAAGATGGAAAAGGAATTCAATACAAAAATTTATTGAAATCAGTTAAAGTAAGTACTAAACCATTGTCAACACTTGGCTTTGTTCATATTAATTTAAGTGAAAACTCAATATCACAAGATAGTATTTCTTATAATTTATCAATAAATCAATCAAGAACAGAAACAAAATTAATAGAGTTACTTGAAGAAATCGAAGTAACTTTTAAGAATACTAATACAAAAGAAACAGTAAAGAAAATACTAATTAATGGAGAAAGTTTAAATTTGTTAAAAGGAAGCATACCAGTTCAAATTGAATGTGCTAACCTTTTATCTAATACAAATTACACTATTGAAATGAACAGTGTAATTAAACAAGGAACAAAGAAATATAACATTAAAACATTATCTAATATTAAAGAATTTAGAACACTAAAAAAACCAGCAACAGTTGAAATTATAAATCGTTTTACAAGTGAAAATCTAATAGACTTTGACGTAAAAATTTCTGATATTGATGGAGCAATTACATCAAAAAGAGGAATGCTTCATGTAAGAGATTCTTCAGGTTCTTTAGTTAATTATATTTTATTAGATATTAATGCTGATTTTAAAAGACTTACATTAAACAAACTTAACAAAGAAGAAACATACAAATTTACATACACAGTAGAAGAATATAATATAGGCTTTAATAATACAACTTATGAACAAGATAAAGTTTTATTAGAGGAGTCAATTAAAACAAGTGTAGGAATATATGGAACAGTTGAAATTGAATCTTTATTAAAAGAAATAACAAGTGATAACTTGTTTGATATATCAAATAATAAAAGATGGAAAAAAGATGGTTCCTCAGTTATAAATCAAAAATCAATAGACTCAAAAAATAAGATTATTAAAATGTCATCCAAAAATGGATACGCAACATATTCATACTTCTTACCAGAAGCAAAGAACCAAAATATAAATATAAGTTTTTATGCAAGAAATGGAGCTGATTCAAACAATCAAAAAATTTATTTGTCAAATGGAGGAGGATCAAATAAATACAGTTTATTAAATGAACTAACTAATGATTGGAAGAAATATAGTTTTAATCTTCTTCTTAATTCTAATTCATATATAGGGTTTTATGTAGATGAAATAGCAAATAATAATACAATTACAACCCTAGAAGTAAAAGAACTTAGTGTTGCCCTTAATTCAAGTAAGACAACATCTGATATAAGTGATTCATATTATGATTCAAAATACATATTTAGAGAGACTAAATTGAAGGCAGGAAATGAGTCAATGCCTAAACCTCTTGAAACTGGTAATATGACCGGAAATAGTGAAAACGGCTATGCTAGAATAACAAATATTAATACAAATAAAGCAACTGACTTCAATTATATCGGTAATTACCAAACCTTTACAGTTCCAAATAATGGTATTTATGAAGTTGAATTATGGGGAGCAGGAACAGGAACAATTGATAGTGGAAGAGGAGCTTACACTTCAGGTAAAATAGAACTAAAAACAAACGACAAAATTTATATTTATGTCGGTCAACAAGGAAAACAAGGAACGGTTGGAAACGATAAAACATCTTCCATTGGTCTTGGAGGAACTGCAACATTTAATGGAGGAGGGGCAGGTGGAAATGCCGGTGGTGGAGACTATCCTTATTCATCCTATACAGGAGGAAATTCTGGAGGAGGAGCAACCGACATACGAATAAAGTCTGGCTCATGGAATAATAAGGACTCCTTAAGAACAAGAATTATGGTAGCTGGTGGAGGTGGAGGACACTCATCAGAAGTTAATTATGATAGAGAAAAAAGTGATGCTGGAGGGCTTACTGGACAACTTGGAGGACTTAATTCATATTTGAAAAATTACCCAAATGATGTTGGTAAAAGAGGAATAGGCGGAAGTCAAACCTCAGGATTTCAACTAGGACTAGGTGGAAATGGTTCTAACTCTGCTTCAACAAGATATTGTAGTGGACACCATGCAGGTGGTGGTGGATACTATGGTGGAACTGGAGGAGATGAAACCGGAGGAAATTGTCACCAAACAGGTGGTGGTGGTGGCTCTTCATTTATAAGTGGGCACATGGGATGTTTTTCAATTTCAAATCAAGAAAAAACAGATGTAAAATATGTTGATTATGAAGAAAAGACAACCTACATGGCTAAACTTAGAGCGAGCATATATGATACCAAAGGAGAACTAGACACCAAAAAATTCTATATACAAATAATTAGAGATAAAACACTGGAGAATAATTTTGAGTATAATATGTCCTTACCAACAATGACTGAAAATATGCTATTAAATTATCATATTCAAAAAAATTCATCTTATGAAATAAGATTAAGCGTTAAAATAAGAGACAGATTGTATCCAATAAATTCTACCTTTTTTACAACAGACGAAGAAATAAGAACAATAAAGACACCAAGTGATTTTTTTGGAATCCACTCTACTGGAAAATATCTAGTAGCAGAAGATTTAGATTTTAGAAATTTAAATCGAACCTATTGGAATTGGTTCTCAGGGAAAATAGACTTTCAAGGTCATAAACTTTTACTTGATGTTGATGGTTCCGCTAATGAACTTATATATAATGTTGCATCTAATGGAAAATTAGAAAATATGGATGTCCATTATTATTTAAATAATCCAAATGCCAAATCTGGTTATCATGGGTTGTTCTATGACTTTAGAGGAAAAGTTACAAACTTAAAAATAACAGTCGAAGAAAGCACAAATGTTCCTAATGTTAACTTTTGTTTAATGGCTTATGTAAACAGAGGAACAATTGAGAATTTTGTTATAAATAATAAAGCAGGATTATCTGGTCAAAGATGGACTTCCCTTGGAATGATGCATAACTTTGGAACACTTAAAAATGGTTATGCTTATGGAGCAAATATAAATGGATCATTTCCAACAACTTATCCTCAAGAAAGCAAAAGAATAGGTGCCCTAGCAGGGTACGCTGGAGAAAATTCTATTATAGAAAATGTCTTTTCATTAATAGGAATTGATGGATTAAGTAATTTAGAAACTGAAAACTATCAAATAGATAATCGAATAGGAAGTTTAGTAGGAGAACATAACAGAGGTATTTTATCGAATGCCTATTCTTACACATCAGGTAAAAACAGAGTACTTACAAGAGATGCTAATATAGGAAACTATAGTAATGTTTCTAGTAAAAACTTATATTATTTATCAGATGAAATATTTAATCCTATATATTCATTAAAAGTTTCTAAACTTGCTTTAAAAGATAAAGATTTTCAAAATATAATTAATAAAGATAAGAAATTTAATATTGATAATTTTGTACCTTTTGGATATTTTCCTCAAATAATATGGCCTATTTCGATGCCAAACCAAGAATATTTAAGCCTTCCAACAATTGATGATGGAGACTTAATAGATATAACAAACGTTAAAGAAACAAACATTGATGGGTCGATTACAACAGCTGTATTAATGGTAAATAATCCAAATAACGAGAAAATTGTTAGTGTTGGTATTAAAGATATAAATACAGTTGAAGTATTAAATCAAGTCGACAATGGAGGGAAAACAACTCTAACAATAAAACTCTCAAATCCAATAAAATATGTCTCAAAATATAATGTAAAATCAATTACTGCTAAAAGTGCTTATGGTAAAGATTATACAAGAGATTATAAAGACAATGAAAGAGTTTTAGCAATAGACATGTATCGTGAAATTAACAACGAACAAGATTGGTTGAATATAAAAACATTTCCAACAGAAAATTTCATACTAAAAAAAGATTTAGATTTCTATAATATGCCGGTTAATAGATTTCAAATTAATAGTGTTCAAGGAATATTAAATGGAAATAATTTTACTGTTAAAAATATTGAAATAAACTCAGGACAAGGTCTAATTAATGAATTAAGAGGGACTTTAAAAAATATTAATGTTCAAAATATTGTAAGAAAAAATGAAAACTTGCATGATAGATTTGCTTTGGTTGGACAAGCCTATACAAGTAGTGTTATAGATAATGTTCATGTCAAAGACACAATAGTACTTTCTTACAATCGAATGGGTGGTCTAGTAGGATATGGTGATGGAGTAATTATTAGAAACTCATCAGTTTCTAATATTAAAAACCAAAATCTAACAGGTCAAGTTGATGTTAAAGTAGGAGGAATAATAGGAGAAACTCATAATTCTACTATTGAAAATTGCTATGTTCAAGGACTTAGTTTTAATTTAGAAGATGCTAAAGTTGTGTTTGCAAGTGGTGGCATTTCAGGATATTCAGGTTCAGGAAATATAAGCAATGTTTATGCTGTTGGAGAAATTATTACAAATTCACAAGAAACAGGAGGCATTGTAGGAAGAAATTCTGCTGTCATTAAAAATGCCTATTCAAATGTTGATATAGTATCAAAATCTGACTATATTGGAGGAATTGCTGGTAATACCTTAAATAGTAATATATCCAATACACTTTCTGTAGGTTCCCTTTATTCATATTTACAAAGTGACAATTTGAAAAGAATAGCAGGAAATTTAGGAATAACTAACAATAATTATGCATGGAATGAGCAACATATTAATGGTAAAATATCAGCAGACTCAAATGGAGAAGAACTATTATCTAAAGAATTATTAAGTGATAAACTAAGTTATGAGCAAATGATAAATCTAGGAATTGACTTTGCTTATGATGATTTAATAGATGGAAAACTTCCAAAATTAAAAAATAGCAATGGTAACACATTATTACCATTCCAAGTTGATAACTTTCTTAAAAATTATAGTTTTGAAGTATTGAGTATAGAAACTTATAAAACTATATCTAATGTATCAGTATTACTAAGCATTAATAATCCAAATAATTATCCAATTAAAAATGTTGTTGTAGATAACATGATAGGTGAAGTTAAGAAAAATTCAACATTAAACGGAATAACATATATTGAAATATTTTTAACACCAGAAAAAGCGTTTGATAGTTACCGTTTATCAAAAATAATTTATCAAGTAGACGGAACTGAAAAAACTTACAACACAGATGTTAAAATAGATGCTCAATTTTATAAAGATATAGAAAAGTTTGAAGACTGGCAAAAAATAAGTGATACTTTCGCTGAAAATTATCGTTTAATAGCAGATATAGATTTTACAGGAAAAATAAATACAAACCATAATGTTTTATTTAATAGACTAGAAGGAACAGGAACAACAAAGAAAGTTCTTAAAAATTTAGATTTAAAAGTATCAGGTAATGATCAAGCATTCATAAAAAGTATTAACTCTCACATAAATAATATTGAATTTAATAACATTACAATAACAAATACATCAACAAATAATGTATCTAGAAATGCTTTAATACTATATGCTTTTGGTAGTTTTGAGAACATTGATTTTAAAATGATTAATCTAAATTTTTCAAAATCAAATTATGCTGCTCCAATAGCATTTGATAGAACAACAGATATAAGAAACATAAACTTAAATAATATAACTGTTACAGGAAGAGAGTTTACCGCAGGATTTATCTCAAGAAGTACGAATAAAGCAATTACTAATATAAATTTTACGGACATAGATGTAAATGGAACCGGAAGTTATGTTGCTGGACTTATAGCAAATAGTGACTATTTCTGGACAACAGCAGTTTTCCATTTAACAGGCAAAAATGTTAAAGTAGTTGGAACTGGCAGTTACGTTGGTGGAGTATTCGGCTACGGTGGAGGTAATTATATTGACCTTGATAATGCAACCGTAACAGGAAACGGAAATTATGTTGGTGGAGTTGCAGGGCAGTACCATAGTGGTGATGGAAAAAATTTAATAATTAAAAATTCAGTAATACATGGAAAAGGAAATTATATAGGAGGAATTACAGGATATTCCTACAATATATCTTATAGTTATGTATTAGACTCTAAAGTATATGGAGACCTTGAAAGCAGTACTTACATAGGAGGAATTGCTGGAAATGGAGGATATACTATATATAACTCTGGTGTTATAAGAACGCTAGTAGAATCAAAAGGAAACTATGTTGGAGGAATAAAAGGAATATTATCATACAGCACAGTACATAGTTCTTATGTATTAGATAGTACGATTAAAGGAAATAACTATGTTGGAGGAATAGCAGGTGGTCACAATAGTGTTACTAACACAATCTCTAGATGCATGTCAAACTCTAACGTCACAGCAACAAACATTGGAGCAGGTGGAATTATAGGTTATGCCGCTAATCAACTAACAGATGATGCTTCAAACAAAATATATCTATACCATAACATAGTAACTGGAACTGTTTCCGCAAAAAACATTACTGGAGGACTTGTAGGAAGAATGGATAAAGCACCATTCAAAAATCACATGTATTCTAATATTGTAGCAGCAAATGTTAATACCACTTCAGTAGATGGAGTACCTTATGTAGTTATAGGATCTTCAGATTATTTTAGTAGTGGAATTAAAGACATAAAAGTTTATAATAATGTCACTAAAAATGGAGCAACAGTTACAGTAGTAGATGGACTATTACCAGAAAGTTTTATCACACTTGATGAGTTGAAAATCCAAAAAACTTATACAGACTTAGGGTTTTCATCATATTATAAATTTGAAAAACTAGCAGAAGGATTTTTCCCTTATTTGAAAAATCAATTATCAGGTTATTTTGGTTACTTTCCTCTACCAAAAGAAAATACAAAAATAAAAAGTGCAAGCATGTACGCAAGAAAAAGAATGCAACTAGAACCAAGCGCACTTCATTTATTACCAACTTTTGATATATACACAAGTGACATAAACGCCTTTAATATTGAATTCTTATCACCAGACCCATTAACACAAATTGATGTAAATGGTATAAAATTTAATATTGATAAAAAAGTATATACATTTACTTACGATTTTATAAAAGATATAAAAATTACATTATCAGATGGAATTAATAAAAAAAGTTATACCTATAATGGAAAAACTCTTCAAAATAAAATTTACGTAAATGAAGATAAATTCTATTATATAGATGATTTTAAATTAAGTTCCAATACAAATATAAAAGCAAATGAAGTAGTGAACATATACGAAAACAAATTATTAAAGAAAGATGGAACAATACTAGCATTAGAAAACAATGAAGTATTAGATAAAAAAGAAAATGAATTCTATCTTAGAACAACAATAAGACCATTATACTCATTTGATTATAATGAACTTAAAATAAATACATATTATAATTACTCAACATTAAATAAAGAAGAAATAAATAATCAAATATTTGTAAAAAATGGAAATATCGAATTTATTTCTGGAGGGACAAATTCCTTCAAACAGTCTATCGTACTTGATAATTATAATAATAATAACTACCTAGTAATGTTATCAAAAGATGGAAATATTTTTAATCTTAAAGATAAAATTACATTTCCAAATAATTTTAATAATTCAAAAATAATTGCAATGAGTAATAATGTAAATGTGAACTCTTATTTAATAGGTGTAATTTATGAAAATAATACGGTAATAGTATTTGATTATCGAAATGGTAAAACAATTTTTACAAATTACAAAAACTCTGACAATTTAGTAGAATTTTATATTAATAGTTTAAAACAAAATAAAAATGAAGAAAAAGAAATAAGTATTAAAAACTCTTATGTAGAATCAAATGAATTGATTCAAAAATTAGAAAAAACAAGCATAGAAGAATACTTAAACGAAGAAAATTCTACAGAAACCAAGAAATATATTTCAGTTTACAATGATACAAAAAAAACTTATGATGTTTATGACATATCATCAATAGTGATTGACCAAAAAACAGATGTTAAAACACTAAATAAGTCAATCAACGATACCATAAATTTAAGTGCATCTTTATCTACTCAATATAAAGTAAAAAAAGAAGCAAACAGAAGTTTTAAAAATATTATTGGTTCCATAGGAATATTCTCACTAATTCTAGTAATTATTATGTACTTAATAATAATATTAGGAAAAAATATAAAAGAAAAGAAAGCATAAAATTTGTTTTCTTTTTTTCTTTATAATTTGACAAATAAATCAAAAGTGGTATTATAATCAAGCAATA
>JAVWTD010000017.1:0-22713 GCA_036667875.1 Bacilli bacterium | reverse complement strand
AAATCATATATTTATAAAGTGGCAAAAAATTAATTATTTATAACTAATCTTTTTTCAATATATAAAACGATATAATAAAGAATAGTAGAAATTACACATAAAACCAAAATACTAGAAATAATTAAACTTAAATTAAATACTTGTGAACCATAAACTATCAAATAACCTAATCCTTTTTTTGAAACCAACATTTCTCCCATTATAACTCCAACTAAAGACATACTTATATTTATTTTTAATGAACTAATTATTATATTGAAATTATAAGGTAAAACTAAATTAAAAAATATTTTTAACTTAGTACATCCAAAAGATTTCATTAATTTCAACATATATTTATCAGTATTATTAAATGCTTGCAAAACAGTAATTATAGTTGTAAAAACAGAAATAAGCAAAGCCATCAAAATAATAGAATTAATATTTGCACCAGTCCATATTATTAGAATCGGTCCTAAAGCTACCTTTGGAAGACTATTTAAAATAGTTAGAAAAGGATCCATTACTTTTGATAAAAATTTATTTATCCATAATAAGCCGGCAATAATTATACCTATAATTGTCCCAAGAATAAAACTTATTAGAGTTTCATAAACAGTTACAAGAATATGATTAAATAAATCATGAGAGATTAAATTTATTAAACACTCAAAAATCATTTTAGGACTAGATAAAATAAAGGTATTAATTACATTATAATTTGCACTTAATTGCCAAATCATTATAAAGAATAAAACTATAAATAACTGTGTAAATTTTACTAATTTATTACTTTTCCTTATTTTATTTAAATATAATTTATGTTCTTCACTATACATTTTTATTTATCTCCTTTAGTATTTCTTCACAGTATAAATTAAACTCAGAACTTTTCCTGTTTTCAAGTGGATTTTTTCTATTGCTGTAATTAATTTTTATCTCTTTAATTACATGTGAAGGAATATTTGATAAAATTAGAACTTTGTCAGCCATACTAACCGCCTCAGAAATATCATGAGTGACCATAATAGCACTTTTATTTTCCTCTTTTAATATTCTATAAACATCATCAGAAACAGCTATACGTGTTTGATAATCAAGTGCTGAAAATGGTTCATCTAACAATAAAACATCTGGATTCAATGCTAACGTTCTAATTAAAGCAACTCTTTGACGCATCCCACCAGATAAACTAGAAGGGTACATATCTTTGAAATCATATAGTCCGTATTTTTCAAGCAAACTATTTACATATTTTTTACTGTATTTATTTATCTTATTTTGCATTTTTAAACCAATCAAACAATTATCAACAATAGTTAGCCAGTCAAATAATAAATCTGACTGTAACATATATCCTATGGTCTTATCATTATCTATAATGCCTCCACTTTTTGTTTCAACATTTGCTAGTATAGATAATATTGTTGATTTACCACAACCAGACGGCCCTACAATTGATATAAATTCCTCCTCATTTAGTGTAAACGAAACATCTTCTATCGCATAAACTTCATTTTTAGAATCATGATAATTTTTCTTTAAATTTGATACTTTCAACATAAAATCACCTAATTTATACTATGTAATATTTAAAGTTTTGCTAATAAAAAAACCTTATTTAAGGTTTTCTTACTATCATTGTTGCTTTACTATTTCCTCTATAAATACCTTCTTTAAAGTCTTCTTCATCATCGTATGTAAAAGCAGTAACTGTTATGTCAGAGACAACTTTATCAATAAAAAATCCAGAACATATTTTAAATGTAGTAAACAAAGAATTTTCGTTAAAATCTTTTTGTTCAGTATGTGAATACCATGAATCTAATTCATGAAAGAAATCGTCATACATGTATACTTGAACATAATCAAAGAAACTCCAAACATCATCAGGTTGTTTCACTGTCCTAATAATTGTTTCTCCAGTATCAATTTTAAACTCAAATGAATAACCAATTTTGTATTTCTCTATATCAGTATAAGTACTTTGATATTGCCTAAATACATCTTGAAATTTATTTGGACTTACCGATTTCTCATTAGTATAAAATATAGAAAAATAAGAAATCGGAGTATCCGGATTCCAAGCATGATATATTTCACTTTGTAAATTAGGTATTCCATTTTCATAAGCGTAAATACCTAACTTTATAGGATTATCATCAACATATTTTTTTTCTATTATTGGAGTTTCCTTTTTCTTTTCTTTTTGCTTTTTTATATTTTTTTCTTTGCCACACCCAGTAAGGCACAAAACTATTAAGGAAATTATAAATATCTTTCTCATTTTATATCACCATTAATATTATACCAAATAATTTAACTATTTTACTAATTTATTATAATTTGCTTTAAGGTCATCATTATTAATGATATCTAATATATGTTCAAAATCAGATTTATTAATTTTTGTAGAGTCATACCAAGAATTATTATCTTTATATCTTTTAACTATATTTGTTAAATCATCTATTTTTGTATCTACAAATTGATTAGAAATTGCTTTTGCTATTGTATTATTATCATTTTCATATGTAAAGTCAATTCCTTTTTGTAAAGCTTTTTTAAATTTTCTAATAATGTCAGGATTATTTTCTATAAAACTTTTTTGTGCATTAAATGCAGTATAAGGAACTGACCCTGCTAAAGAACCAACTGAAGCAACTACATATCCTAAGCCTTGTTTTTCAATATTTAAAGCATTAGGTTCAAATAAAGTTACAAAATCTCCTGTTCCCCCTATGAAAGCACCTTGCATAGCAGAAAAAGCAATACTTGTGTCGATATTTAAATCTTTTTTAGGATCTATTTTATTACGTTTTAAAGCATATTCAAATGTCATCTCGGGCATACCACCTGCTAGTGTTAAAGATTGCATTTGGTTTTGAACTGTAAAGTAATTAAATATTATAGAAAATTTTAAATTTTTGTGCTATACTAATATCATAGGATAGGGTAATTCTACTTAAACTATCTTTTGACAATTTGGAAGGAGAAATAAAATGGGCGCAATTCATGTAACTAGTGAAATCAAACCACTAAAGAAAGTATTACTTCATAGACCAGGAAAAGAATTATTAAATTTAACTCCTGAAACATTAGGTAGACTTTTGTTTGATGATATTCCATTTTTAAAAGACGCGCAAGCAGAACATGATACGTTTGCAAAGATTTTAAAAGATAATGGAGTAGAGGTTGTTTATTTAGAAGATTTAATGGCAGAGACATTAAAACTAAATCCTGAATTGAAAAGTAAATTTTTAAAACAATTTATTTACGAAGCAGGGATTAGAACTCCTAAATATAAAAGTTTAGTTTATGATTATTTAGATGGAATAAGTGATTATAAACAATTAGTTCTTAAAACTATGGAAGGTATAAATGTAAATGAATTAGATTTAGAGGAAAGAGATGTTGCTAACTCTTTAGTAGATTTAGTTAGTGAAGAATCAAAATTTATAGCTGATCCAATGCCAAATCTATATTTTACTAGAGATCCTTTTGCTAGTATTGGAGATGGAGTATGTTTAAATAAAATGTATTCTGTTACACGTAACCGTGAAACAATTTATGCGGAATATATTTTTGAATATCATCCAAATTATAAAGATCAATTAGAAAAGTACTATGATAGATACAATGCTTTTCATATTGAAGGTGGAGATGTTTTAAATTTAAATGACCATGTTCTTGCAGTAGGAATTTCACAAAGAACTTGTCCAGACGCTATTGAATTATTAGCAAGAAATCTATTTGAAGAAGAAGACTGTAAAATAGATACAGTATTAGCATTTAATATTCCTAATACACGTGCATTTATGCATCTAGATACTGTTTTCACTCAAATAGATTATGACAAATTTACTTTTCACCCTGGAATTATGGGAACATTAGAAGTTTTTGAAATTACTAAGGGAAAAGAAGAAGACGAAATTAAAGTTAAAAAAATGACAAGTACTCTTGAAAAAGTATTAGAAAAATATTTAAAAATGGATATTACACTAATTCCTTGTGCAGGAGGAGATAGAATAGCAGCAGAACGTGAACAATGGAATGATGGCTCTAATACATTATGTATAGCACCAGGAGTTGTAATTGTTTATGATAGAAATGACATTACTAATAACTTACTTAAAAAACATGGACTAAAAGTTATAGAAATGCCAAGTGCTGAATTATCTCGTGGCCGTGGTGGTCCAAGATGTATGAGTATGCCTTTAATAAGAGAAGACTAGAAACAGAAAAGGAGAATAAATATGGCTGTAAATTTAAGTGGAAGAAGTTTTTTAAAACTATTAGATTTTACATCAGAAGAAATAAGATATTTATTAGATGTATCAGCAGAATTTAAAAAACTGAAATTAACAAACACACCTCATAAATATTTAGAGGGAAAAAATGTAGCATTACTTTTTGAAAAAACTTCAACAAGAACAAGATGTGCTTTTGAAGTAGCAGGATACGATTTAGGAATGGGAGTAACTTTTCTAGATCCAACAAGTTCTCAAATGGGAAAAAAAGAAAGTATTGCAGACACAGCAAGAGTTTTGGGTAGAATGTACGATGGATTAGAATATCGTGGATTTAGCCAAGAAATCGTAGAAGAAATGTCAGCGAAATCTGGTGTTCCAGTATGGAACGGGTTAACTAATGAATTTCATCCTACTCAAATGCTTGCCGATTTATTAACAATTGAAGAAAATTTTGGTCATCTTAAGGGAATAAACTTTACTTTTATGGGTGATGCTAGAAATAACGTAGCAAATTCATTAATGGTAGCATGTGCAAAAATGGGATTAAATTTCACTTGCTGTGCTCCAAAAGAATTATTTCCAGATTCTAAATTAATAGAAGAATGTAAAGAAATTGCATTACATAATGACTGTTCTATTAAATGTACTGAGGATGTTAACGAAGGAACAAAAAATGCAGATGTAATCTACACTGATATTTGGGTTTCTATGGGAGAACCAGATGAAATTTGGGAATCTCGTACTAAATTATTATATCCTTATCAAGTAAATAGAAAACTTATGGAAAATGCAAATGAATCTGCTATCTTCTTACACTGTTTACCTTCATTCCACAATTTAGATACAACAATAGGAAAAGAAGTTAATGAAAAATTCGGATTCAAAGAAATGGAAGTAACTGACGAAGTATTTGAATCTAAACAATCAAAAGTATTTGATGAAGCAGAAAATAGAATGCATACAATAAAAGCAGTAATGTATGCAACACTTAAATAATGGGAAAGAAAATAGTAATAGCTCTAGGAGGCAATGCTTTAGGCAATAATCCAGAAGAGCAACTATCCTTAGTTAAAGAAACTGCTAAATCAATAGTGGAATTAATAAAAGATGGAAATGATGTAGTAATTGCACATGGAAATGGTCCACAAGTTGGAATGATAAATCTAGCGATGGACTATTCTAACCTAAATGGAGGCAACACACCAAATATGCCTTTTCCAGAATGTGGTGCTATGAGTCAAGGCTACATAGGTTACCATTTACAACAATCCATACAAAAAGAATTAAAGAACCAATCCATTAATAAGGAATGTGCTACTATAGTAACGCAAGTGGTAGTTGATAAGTTAGATAAAGCATTTAGCAATCCAACAAAACCTATTGGTTCATTTTATAAAAAAGAAGAAGCAGATAAGATTGCTTCAGAAAAAGGTTTCAAGTTCGTTGAGGATGCCGGGCGTGGTTATAGAAGAGTAGTACCATCTCCTAAACCAGTCGACATAGTAGAACTTAAAATAATAAACGAACTAGTTGATAATGGACATGTTGTTATCACAGTCGGTGGTGGTGGTATACCTGTAATTCGTACCAACGAAGGATTAGAAGGTATAGCAGCAGTTATCGATAAAGATAGATCAAGTTCAAAATTAGCAAGTTTGTTGAATGCAGATATTCTTTTGATTTTAACCGCTGTAGAAAAAGTATGTATCAACTATAATACTGAAAATGTAAAAGGTATATCACACATGACAAAAGAGGAAACTCTTAAGTACATAGATGATAAACAATTTGCACCAGGAAGTATGCTACCAAAAGTTGAAGCATGTCTTGACTTTATAGCTAATAATCAAAAAGGAACTGCAATAATAACTTCACTCGATAAAGCAATAAACGCTTTACATGGTGAAACAGGTACTTATATAACGAATTAGAGAGGTAGTTTATGGAAAAAGAAACAAAAAAAAGAGGCTTTAGAATGCCTTCAGCTTTTAGTGTTTTATTATTAATTATTTTCATTTTGGCAATAGTTACAAATATTATAAACAGTAAAAGCGTAACAGGTGCCACAGTACCAATGGTAGTTATGTCACCAATTTCAGGATTTGTCGATGCAATCGACGTTGCACTATTTGTTATGATCATAGGAGGTTTCCTTGGAGTTGTTACTAAAACAGAAGCACTTCAAGCAGGAATTTCAAAAGTAGTTGAAAAACTAAAAGGAAAAGAAATGATCATGATTCCTATCCTAATGTTTATATTTTCATTAGGTGGAACATCTTATGGAATGGCAGAAGAAACAATTGCCTTCTATGCATTAATCGTTGGAACAATGATGTTTGCAGGATTTGATAGTTTAACAGGTGCTGCAATTATCTTACTTGGAGCAGGAGTAGGTGTTCTTGGTTCAACTGTAAATCCTTTTGCTGTAGGAGCTGCAATTGATGCTCTACCAGAAGGAGTAGTTGTTAATCAAGGAGTAGTTATCACATTAGGAGCAATTCTTTGGATAACTTCATACTTAATCGCAACAATTTATGTTATGAGATATGCTAAAAAAGTAAAAGCAAAGAAAGAAGCTTCACTTCTTACACAAGAAGAAAAAGTATCTTCAGAAAAATTATTCTTAAAGAATGATTCAAAAGAAGAAACTCCAAAATTAACTGGAAAAAGAAAAGCAATTCTTTGTATATTTGCTTTATCATTTGTAGTAATGATTTTAAGTTTAATCCCTTGGGGAGACTTTAATGTTACAATATTTCAAAACTCAACTAAATTCTTGACAGGTCTTCCTTTCGGAGAATGGTATTTTCAAGAATTATCAGCATGGTTCTTTATCATGGCTGTTATAGTTGGATTAATCTATAGATTGAAAGAAAAAGAAATCGTTAATTCATTTGTTTCAGGTTGTGCTGATATGATGGGTGTTGCTTTAGTAATTGCAGTATCTCGTGGTATCTCAGTTATAATGGGACAAACAGGATTAGGAGATTATATTTTAGTAAATGCCGCTAATGCCTTAGAAGGTGTAAGTACTTGGTTATTTACTGGATTATCTTATTTCTTATATTTAGGATTATCATTCTTAATCCCATCAACTTCAGGTTTAGCAGGTGCTTCAATGCCTATAATGGGTGGTTTAGCAGATGCATTAAAATTAAGCCCAGAAGTAATGATAATGATCTTCTGTTCAGCTTGTGGTGTAGTTAATCTAGTAACACCTACAAGTGCAGTAGTAATGGGAGGTTTAGCAACATCAAAAATAGAATTCTCTACATGGATTAAATTCGTTTGGAAAGTTCTATTAGCATTAATAGTTGCTAACATTGTAATTTTAAGTATAGCTATGGCTATATTATAATAACTGAAAAAGAGGAAATATTTAAATATTCTTCTTTTTTTTTGGTAAAAATGTTATAATTAAGGTGTATAAACTATGAGAAGGAGTAACACAAATCATGAAAATTATACACTGTTTAAATTGGGAATTGAAAGAGATTATAAAAAACTTACCACTTATCAAAGAACAAGGCTTTGATACAATCCAAATTAACCCACTACAACCTCTTAAAGAGACAGGAGGTCCAGGTGAGTGGTGGTTATCCTATCAACCAGTATCATTTGAAATAGGCAATTATTTTGGAACCAAAGAAGATTTAAAAGAACTAACAGAAACAGCAGGCTATTATGATATAAGAATAATAAGTGATGTAGTATGCAACCATTTAGCCCAAAATAATGATGGAACACTTAATCCACATCCACTAGTACCTGAAAAATATCGAAATAATCCAAATTTTTGGAAGGAAAAAAGAAATGTCTATGATTGGAATAATAGATATGAAGTAATCAATTATTGTATGGGACTTCCAGGATTAAATGTAAATAATAATGAGGTAAAAAAAGAAATATTTAAATTCTTAGATGAATTAGTAGAAAGTGGAGTTAAAGGATTTAGGTTTGATGCCGCCAAAAGTATAGGATTACCAGAAGAAGGAGTATCTTTTTGGAAAGAAATACAACAAAGATACAGTAAAGATGATTTTATAATATATGGAGAAGTCATTTTTGGTAGTACTGAATTAATAGATGCATACACAAAATACATGATGGTCTTAACTAACGAATACTTTGGAAATAACCATAACAAAATAATTAACTTTGCTGAAAGTCACGATACTTTTCTAAGCCATGATCAACTTGGATATACTAAACATAGATCAAATGAAGAAATAGCCTGGGATTATGCATCAAGAAGTGAGAATTTTGAAAATATGCTATTATATGCAAGACCATGGGAAAAAACTCTTCCATGGGAAGAAAACTGGAAACTTAAAATAATAAAAGACGCTAACAAAAAAAATGTTAAACAATATATAAGATAAATAATAGCTAAAAATATTATTATTGTCCTATTTAAAATATAGTTTATACAGAATAATGTGGACTTTAAGGAAAATGTCGTTTCCTAAATCAAAATATTTTTTAGCAAAAAGAGATTATTCTCTTTTTTTTATCTCAATATTTCTATCTTTGTCAATTATAATTTTTTCTATTAATTCATCATCAGTTATTTTCTCTAATAAACAGTTATAATTCATAGAGTGTGGTGTACATTTTTTTGTTTTCCTATAGTAAGAGCATGATAAATAAGCTTTATTTCTTTTATTATTATATAGAATGGATATTTTATGTCCACACTCTTTGCAATATAATGAACCATCATATTTAAATACTGGTCTTATTTTCTTTGATTCTTCCATTTTTTTTTGAACTTTTATAAAATCTTTTTCACTAATTATAGGAGTATGTTTTTTCTTTACAATAATATAATCTTCTTTAGGGATTTTTATTTCATATTTACATTTGTGACTTATTCTCTTTTTCTTTCCTTGAACTAAATCACCAATATATGTTTGATTATGAAGAATGTCGTTTACTGTTTTTGACGACCACTTTTCTTTTTTTGACGGTGTAAAATAGTGTAATTCCGAAAGATATCTTGCTATTTTATTACAATTATACCCTTTTAAATAAAGACTATATATCTTTTTTACTACTTTACACTCCTCATTATTTATTAGTAAATCATAATTAGATTTACTATAACCATAAGGAGCCTTAGATCCTAAAAATAATCCTTGTTCTTTTTTGGATTTTAAACTACTCCTTATTTTTTTGGATAAATCTTTAGAGTACATTTCATTAATTATAAATTTAAAAGGAGTATAATCATTATTTTCTTCAATACTATCATATTTATCTAAAATAGAAATATATCTTTTATTGTTTTCTGGAAAAACTTTTTCAATATATTTTCCTGTTTCTATATAATCCCTTCCTAAACGAGAAAAATCTTTAGTAATAATAATATCAAAATTTTTAAAATCATTAAGAAGACGATTAAATTCGGGTCTTTTAAAATTAGTGCCAGTATATCCGTTATCAATATAAATATCATAAACTTGGAATTCATGGATTCTACAATATTCTATAAGAAGATATTTTTGATTATTTATACTTTCACATTTAGGATCATTAACTGATAAGCGAATGTATAGTGCAGCATATTTCATAGCGATCACCTACTAAATATATGTCAATTATGTTATAATTATCATAGTAGGTGAGAAAATGAAAAAAACTATATTATATTTTTTGTTCTTCTTTATTATATATATTTTATCATTTGGATTAGTTGTAAAAACATTAAATAAACCAAAAAACTATAACAATGTCTTATCTATTATTAATAGTTCCCCAAAATTTGTAAATAAAAAAACAAAAACATTGTCTACTCTCACACAAAAAGACATCAATAACAACAAAAGAAAAGAAATGCAAAATAAGTATGGCGTTAGAATAGAATACAAAGACGAATTTCAATACTTACCCAAAAATATTAAACCTGTTTATTTAATGGACGATACAATAATCACTCAATATCTTGATTATCTTGATACAGTACTATCTTACTATCCAAGCACATTCTTTTATGAAATGAAGAATAATTCAATGCCACTAACCATTTATTTGATAGATAACGCAGGAGGAACTTTTGCAGGACTAACAGACTTAGAAAAAAGAAACGATATTAAAATTACCTTAACAACAGACGGTTTCTTTTATAGAACAGTACACCATGAAATAATGCATTATATCCATGGATATATTAAGGAAATAGCCTGGCCAAATGATCCATTTGTAGAATGGGAAAAATTTAATCCATTAAACTTTAAATACGGAAATTTTGATGACTCTTTCGTATATAGTGAAAAAACCGATATAAAAAATATTTATTTTATAAATCATTATGCAGAAACAAATAAATTTGAAGACATTGCATCTACATTTGAAGAAATGACAACAAGAACAACTATTAATGAAGAAAGTTATCATCAAAACACTCCAATTTATAAAAAAGAAAAATTGATTAGTGAAATAATAGAAAAATACTATAAATCAGTAAAACCAAATACCATCTGGAAGTGGAATAGATTTTTAAATAATTAATCTAAAACACTCACTCCTGCACGCCCCCCAATTACAGTCTTTCCTTTTAAATCATTTAAAGAAAATTTCTTATATTTCTTTCTAGATACTAAAAAGCTACCATCTTTTTTTGTCAAACCAGCAAAATTTATTAAATAATCTTTTTCCTTGGCATCATAAATATAAATTGTAGCTTCAGGTCCACATAGTCCAATTTCTACATCCCCAGATAAAACTGCCGCAGCAACCTTATCAGCCCCAGGAGTTAGAATTAGTTCAACATCTAAACCCTCATCCTTAAAATAACCATTCTCGATTGCAACATACCAAGGTGCATAGAACACACTATGAGTAACTTCTGCAACACGAACTTTGATTAATTTATTATCCTTTTTAGGAATAAAGATAACTCCCACGGCTATAATAATAATTAAGAAAACTATATAAAAATATTTTTTCAAAAAAAATCATTCCTTTCAAAAATATTATATGTAACAATAAAAAATGTGCTATAATAATAACTCTAAAAAGAAAGTTGGTGTGAAATGCCAGAATTACCAGAAGTAGAAACAGTAAAAGAAACATTAAAAAAAATCATAATAAACAAAAAAATAATTGAAACAAAAATTTATTATGCCGATATTATAGAAAATATGAGTTCCAATGAATTTATAGCAAAAATTAAAAACCAAACAATAAATGATATAACAAGAAGAGGCAAGTGGTTACTATTTGTTTTGGATGACTACTATTTACTAAGCCATTTAAGAATGGAAGGAAAATATAATATCCGAAAAAAAGGAGACTACAAAGAAAAACACGAACACGTAATATTTACATTTGAAGACGAAACAGAACTAAGATATAAAGATACAAGAAAATTCGGAAAAATGCATTTAATAGAAAAAGAAAAAATAAATAAAGTAAAACCATTAAGTGAAATAGGACTCGAACCTTTTGATAATAAGCTTAATAAATTTTATTTATACGATCAATTCAAAAACAAAAAAACTGCAGTTAAAACCGCATTGCTAGACCAAACTATTATTGCAGGAATAGGAAATATTTACGCTGACGAGATACTATTTTTATGCCTTTTAAATCCAAATAAAAGAGTCTGTGATCTTAAAGAAAAAGACTTAGAAAATATAATTAAATTCACAAAAGAAGTACTCTCACAAGCAATAATCGATGGAGGAACTACTATAAGAAGTTTCACCTCTAGTGATGGAGTTCATGGAAGATTTCAACAAAATCTTCTTGTTCATAACAAAAAAGGAAGCAACTGTCCAAAATGTAATTCAATTATCGAAAAAATTTCTGTCGGTACAAGAGGAACTTATTATTGCCCAAAGTGTCAAAAATAGTGTTGTATTTTATACACTAACATGTTATAATAAAAAAATAATTTTATATGGAGGAACAAAATCATGAAAAAAACAAAAATAATCTGTAGTATTGGACCAGCTAGTTGTCCAGTCGAAGTAATGACAAAAATGGTAGAAGTTGGTATGAACGTAGCTCGTATTAATTTTTCACACGCAACACTAGAAGAAAGAATTGCTGTAGTTAAATCTGTTAAAGAAGTAAGAGAAATAACAGGGAAAAACATCGCTATTCTTTATGATACAAAAGGACCTGAATTCAGAAATGGAATGGTTAAAAATGGGGAAATCACTTTAACTGAAGGAAAAACAATTAGAGTAGTAAAAGAAAATATTCTTGGAGATGAACAAAGATTTTCAGTAAATCATCCTCAAGCAATCGATTCACTAGAAGTTGGTTCTGTAATATTATTAGAAAATGGATTAATGAAAATAGAAGTAATTTCAAAAGAAGAAGACGGAGTTACTTGTAAAATTATCTCAGGTGGAATATTAGGAAACAAAAAATCTTTAAATGTTCCAGGAGCTCACTTAGATATTCCGTTTATTAGTGAACAAGACAAAGAAGACATAATTTATGCTTGTCAACACGAAGGAGACTTTATAGCACTTTCTTTCGTCTCAACAAAAGAAGACGTTTTAGCAGCTAAAGAAATTCTTAAAAAATTTAATCGTGAAGATATGAAAATTATCTCTAAAATTGAAAGTACAACCGGAGTAGATAACCTTGATTCAATAATTGAAGAATCAGATGGAATAATGGTTGCTCGTGGTGACCTTGGTGTAGAAGTTCCAATGGAACAACTTCCAATTTTCCAAAAAATGATCATTGAAAAATGTCGTGAATATGGAAAAACTGTTATTGTAGCAACTGAAATGCTAGAATCAATGAAAAAAAATGTTAGACCAACAAGAGCTGAAGTAAGTGATGTTGCAAACGCAGTATTAGATGGAACTGACGCCGTAATGTTATCAGGTGAAACTACGATGGGTAAATTTCCAGTAGATGTAGTACGCTTTATGGCAGATATTTGTGAAAACACAGAAAAATACTATGATTATGACTATGTATTTGAAAACAAAAGAAAACAAGATACAACAGAAGCTATAGCAGAAAGTGTAGTATCATGTTCAGAATCATTAGAAACAAAAGCAATTGTTACATGTACTATGTCTGGTTATAGTGCTAATAAAATTAGTAATCTTAAACCTAAAAATATTATTATAGCAACATGTCCAACAACTAATGTTGTTCGCTCATTAGCATTAAGTTGGGGAGTATACCCAGTTTTAGTAACACCTTACAAAACAACTGATGAAATAATAGCAACAGCAAAAGACAAAGCATGTGAAATGTTAAATTTAAAAGATGGAGATAACATTATTATTACAGGTGGATTCCACTTACAAAATAATGAAAAAACAACAAACTTCTTAAAAATAGAACAAATATAAAAAAAATAAGAGTTATTTGATAATCGGAGAATGTTTATACTCCATATCAATTAATTGACTCTTATTTTTTTCTTTAGAAACCATATAATAAATTGAACTAACCCTAAATTCTATATCCAATATTTTACTATCAATATTAGAATATCCCGTTATAATAGGTAAAATAGATTTCTTTTTAACTTGATTTAAAAAGTTTTTACCTTTCTTGTTAAATCCCAAAACTCTTATATATTCACTATTTTTACAAATTTGTGCTTCTTCTTTAGTAAAATTACAAAGAATATGAATCAACATTCTTCTTATTTTATTATAGGTATATCTTTTAGACTTGATATTATCGATTAATTCTTCAAAGTTATTTGATTTTAATATTGCCTTTTTAATTCTTCCTTCAATTCCTTCATCAACAGTTTGAAATATATTCAATGAATCCATATTAGAAAGTATTTTATATTTTATAAAATCAAAATAATATTCTGTAAAAAACAACTCTTTCTTCTGAAAAGAAGAATCAGGTACAAAAGAACTAATATCCTTATTTTCTCTTAATAATTTTCTAATACTAGATGCACTTGAAATATCTCCACTTGTATCTAAGTTATGGTAATCATTAGTTCTTTTTATACAAATGGGCTCAATTTTTGAATTTAATCTAATAATCTCTTTTATATATGAAACTCCTAAAATATCGTTAGGACCAGTTATTTCTTGTTTAGTTAGTAACTTTATTGCCTTAGAAACAGCAGTAGGGTAGTTGATTCCTTCTGATATATATTCTTTTACCAAATCATTAAATTTAGCATTATCTATTTGAATATTAGCCAAGTTTTTCAAAAGATTAATGTCATTTATTTCACTTCCAAAAACAAGTCTATCAACAAATAAACTATTAAGAATTTCTATTGCCCCTTTTGCAAAAATATCAGCACCTTGACTTGAAAAAACAAAAGGCAACTCAATAACTAAATCAACACCATATTTGATAGCAGTTTCTGTTTTATCCCACTTACTTATAAGACTTACCTCACCACGCTCTAAATAAAGTGAACTCATCACTAGAATTATTTCATCATCTGGAAACATTTCTTTAATCTTATTGATATGATATAAATGACCATTATGAAATGGGTTATATTCACAAATTATTCCTGTACTCATAAAACACCTCTACTAATATGATAGCACCTTTATTATAAAAATAATAGATTATATCATGATAAACCTTGCATTTTGTCAATTTCTAATGTATAATTATTGTTGTTTATCGGTGGTGAAAAAATGATTGTAGATATTACTAAATTAAAACAAAATATTGTTGAACAAATTAAAATTACTGAAGAAGTAAAATTTGATGCAGAAATTCTAAAAGAAACAGAAATTAAAGATTTAAAAAATGTAACCGCTAACGGATATATTTATACTGATGATTTAGGTGATTATGAATTAAATTTAATAGTATCAGGAACAATGGTGCTACCAGATTCTATAACTTTAGAACCCGTAGACTATGACTTTACAACCGAAATATCAGGTGATTATAAAGAATTAATGTCTGAAATGGGAGAAATTGCAAAAAATATAGATTTTTCTCTTGATATTTTTCCAATTATATGGGAAAATATCTTAATGGAAATTCCTATAAAAGTTACTGGTCCAGAAGCTACTGATTTGAAGCTATCTGGTGATGGTTGGAAATTGGTAACCGAGGAATCAGATGAACAAGTCACTAACGCTTTTGATAAGCTAAAAGATTTATTATAGGAAAAGAGGTGTAATTATGATGAAATTAGATATTCAACTATTTGCTGTACCATTTAGAAAAACTAGTAAAACTAGAAAAAGAATGCGTCGTACTCATTATAAAATAAGTGAAAATGGAACAACAACTTGCCCAAAATGTGGAGCAAACGTTAGACCACACAGAGTATGTGCTGCATGTGGTACATACAAAGGTAAAACAGTAATTAATAAAGAAGAAACAGCTGCATAGTTGTTTTTTTTTGTTTTTTTTAGTATAATTTACCTAGAATAGGAATGATATGTTATGAAAAAAAGAAACGGATTTACTTTAGCTGAGTTATTAGGAGTTGTAATTTTAATGGGTGTACTAATTTTAGTAGTCGTTGTTCCAATAACTAATGGTATAAGAAAAAATAAAAACAAACTAGATAAAATGGCTTTAGACTTATTATATACAACAACAAATACATATATGGACAAGAATGGTTCTAACTACTCAAATGTTGACAATGCTGTCTATTATATATCACTAGGTCAATTAATAGATAGTAAAGACTTAGAAGAAGAATTCTTAAGTTCATATAACTCATCTGTTTTATCAAGAAATTCAATAATTAAAGTATCAGCCATAAAAGGATCATATAATTTTTTATTACTTGATGTAGCAGACTATCAAAATCTTGGAAATATAGAAAAAACCATAAGTACCTCTAATTATACATTTATGGGTGGAACATACTATTCAAATAATCCTACCAATAACTATGTCGAATACTCTGGCATGTACTGGAGAATACTTGGAAGAAATAAAGATGGTTCAATTAAACTGATCTTAGTAGAAGATGCTGCATCATTAATTCTTTCAAATACAGGAGTAGGTTACAAAGATAGTTATGTAAGAGAATGGCTTAACACCTATTTTTTAAGCAAATTAGAAAATAATGATATTATTTTAAAAGAAGAATGGTGTACTGATGAAGCAGTTAATGAAACAACTTCAAAAACTGACTGTACAAATATTATAAAAAATAAAGTAGGCTTATTAACATCCTATGAAAATGTTTTAACAACAGACAAAAATCTTTTAAAGAATTATTCGATATTTTCAACAATGACAGGAGTAAGCGGATCACCAGGAACTTATTATAGAGTAGGTAATACTGGAAGCATGTCAGGAAGTCAAGGAGGAGACACAATTAATTATGTCAGACCAATTATAAATGTATCCCCAAATGTTGCTGTAACTTCAGGAAACGGCTTAATCGCAACCCCTTATGTAATAAATAAAAGTGTTACCTTAGACTATACTAATAAAGAACTATCCAAAACTAAAATAAGCATCAGTGACTATATAAAATATAATAACAATGTATACCGAGTAACAGAAATAAATGAAGAATTTATAAAAGCAACAAGTTCTGTCATAATAGATAGTCTTGGAACAACTTCATTTGGAACATCAAACTATAGTAGTACTGATGGAATAGGATTTTTTCTAAATAATACTAAATATACAACATTTACGACCGCATCTGAAACAACTAATTTGTTAGTAAATAACTTTTTATATAACGGGCTAGATTACTTAAACGGTTCAAACTATAAAATGACAAGCATGAAAAACAATGAAATAGTCATTAATGCATCAATTGGAGTACCAAAAGCTGGTGAACTATTCTCAGCCATGCCTTATGTTTGTTCTGTCTCAGGAACTTGTCCAAATAGTGCGTGGTTAATGACAACCAACAATAATTCAAATTCATATTCAATTTCATTAACAAATCCAAGCACATCATTAAAAACAGAATCAAAATATACAATTCCAACTATAAATATCTCTAATAAAGCAAAGATAACAAGTGGAAAGGGAAGATATACTGACCCCTTTGTAATAAGTCCTTTATAGGACTTTTTTTAGTTCTTATATTTACTCTTAGCAATATTCATACAAATACCTACCATAATCATATAACTTATTAAACTAGATCCACCATAACTTATAAAAGGTAGTGTAATTCCAGTAATAGGTAACAAACCAAAAGTCATCCCAATATTTTGTACCTGCTGATAAAATAAAACACTTAAAACACCTATTACAATAAGTTTTTCACTCTTTTTATTAGTACAACTAATATAATATAACAATCTTAAATCAAAAAGAATTAAAATAACTATAAGAAATAAAGAACCTATAAAACCAAAATTAGATGCAATAGTTGCAAAAATAAAATCAGTATGAGCTTCAGGAAAATAAACACTATTATTATTAAAGCCAGTTCCCATTAAACCACCTATAGCAATAGCAGTTATACCATTTTCTAATTGCATACCTTCTTTATTTACCCAACTAGTAAGTCTTTCAATTCTAAGAAAAAAATCATTACCCAAAATTTTAACAAAAAGATCTATATCATTAAAATAAATGTATGTTATAAAAAGAACAACAGAAGAAACAATAAGAATAGCCAAAATATACCATCTAGCCCTTAATTGAAGAAAGAAAAGCATAGACAGTACAATTATAAAATACATAAGAACAGCACCCGTATCAGGCTCTAAAAAGGTCAAAACAGACGGTATAAACAATAACAGCAAAGAAATACCAATAATCTTTAATTCATACTTCAAATTTCCTTTATATCTAACTTTTCCCAAGAATTTGCTAAGCATTAAAATAAGAATAATTTTTGCAAATTCACTCACTTGAATAGTACCTAATCCTGGAATTCTAAACCAACACCTAGCATTATTAATAACAGGACCAATTAGTAAAAGTAATAGTAAAAAAACATTACAAATAATATAAAGAAAAGAAACATTGTCCGTAATAACCTTATTACCAATATATAATATAGAAAATAAAATCAAAAAGCCAAAAAAATACCACATAATCTGTTTTGTTACAATTCCATCAATATTCATATTAATACTGTCAGCACTATAAAGAGCAAAAGTAGAAATAAAAAAAAGAATTAAAATTAGCCCAATCATATACTTATCTACTTTATATTTTAAAATATTTATCACAAGAATCACCCTTATTATTTTTAACATAAAATGATTTAATATTCTTTAAGATTGACATTTAAAAGAATTATAGTATAATTGTATAAGGTGATTAAGAATGGAATTAATGGAATATATAATTATTGTTGTCCTTTTACTTATAATTGCATTAGCAATTAGCAAAGCAACAAGCAAGGATGCCAAAATAGAAGTTAACAAATTAGTGAACTTTTTAGGTGGAAAAAATAATATTATAAATTACGAAGCAAATAAATCGCGTTTTACTGTTACGCTTAAAGATATTTCTTTAGTAAACAAAGACAGTATTCAAAAAATGGGAGCTCAAGGAATGGTAGAAATAGATAATCAATTAAAAATTATACTAGGAAAAGATGCCGTTGCTTTAAAGAAACATATCGATGAGCTAAAGTGATTATATGTCACTTTTTCTTTTTAAAAATTGAGGTGAATTATGAGTTATTTTAATGATATATTGTTATGTTGTACACTTTTGTGTTTTCCACTTTTTATATATTTCTTTTTTCTTTCCTGTAATGTAGAAAATGAAAAAGAAGAAGATGACATAATGTTTTCAATAGCATTATTTACTTCTTTTTATTTAATTTTTACAAGAGGAATTGTAATGTTTCCAAGAATTTCTGTTTTAATGTCTAATGTTTTAATTATTTTAGCGTATGTTAGAAAAAAGAATACAAGTGCCATTTTACTAAGTATCTTTTATATAGTAAGTCTATACTTTAAATATAAAATCAGTTTACCGCTTTTAATTTTTGAATATTTAATTTTATATTTCTTATTTTATATTAAAAACAAAAGAAAAATTTCATGCTATATAATGATAATTATATTTTTTACAATAAAATTTGGAATATACTTCTTTAGACAAGACGCAGCAGGTACTTTTTTTGATGATTCTATATTTACTGATAAAATGTTTATCAGTATTCCTTTAGTATGTTTAACAACGATTATTTTAATTTATTTTTTAGAACTTGCAAATAAAATAATAAAAAGACATAGTAACTATACAAGTTTAAAAAAAGAAGAACAAATAAAACAATCATTATTTAAAATATCACATGAAATAAAAAATCCTCTTGCAGTTTGCAAAGGGTATCTATCAATGCTTGATATCAATAATAAAGACAAAGTTACTAGATATATACCAATTATTGAAACCGAAATAAACCACGCTTTATTAATATTACAAGATTTTTCCTACTTATCTAAAATAAGAATCGAAAAAAAAGATATAAGTATTAAAAGCCTACTTAAAGATATTACAACAGAACTTAAAGAAATTCTTAAAAATAATAAAATAAAACTAGAATATGAAAAAACGTTTGACGCTACAATCAACGCCGACTATGACAGAATGAAACAAGTACTCTTAAATATAATGAAAAACTCAATAGAAGCCCTAGAAACCAAAAAAAGTAAAAAGAAAATAATAATAAAACTAAAAGACACAAAAAAATACTTAACAATGAACTTTATCGATAATGGAGTAGGTTCATCCATTTATGATATTGACCACCTAGGAGAACCATTTTATACAACAAAACAAAATGGAACCGGTTTAGGAATAACATTCTCAAAAGAAATTCTATCCCATCATAACGGAACAATAAAATTTATATCAACAGAAAATGAGGGAATGGAAGTAATTATAAAAATAAAAAAATAGTCATTACTAATTAGTAATGGCTATTTCTTTATATACATCAATCCTATAATCATGTTCTCCTGTATTTTTTTCCAATAATGATTTATTTGAAATCATAAAAAACTCATCTAACATAACATTTTCTCCACTGTCAGTAATAGGATCATCCCATGTTAAATCCAAGTGTTGCCATTTCCCATTAAGATAAACCGCATTCCAAATATGATCTTCAGTTGATATTTTATAATTTCTAACTTTCAAATCATTTAAGAATATTGCCATTAAATCAGTATATCCACTACATAAAGCAATTTGATTTTTTAAAACACCATTAGCTTTATGAGACATAAGCAAATTCGAAGTATAACTATTTCCCTTAATTTCTGATGCCCTAGCAGAATCATAAACTGTTTTATTTATTATATAATCATGAAAATTCTTAATCTTTTCAACATCACTAGTAGCATTAGCGTTTATAAGTTCATTAATTATAGTTAGTTGATCATTAATATATAAAATCTCCTCATCACTATATAATTTTTCTATTTCTACTTTTACTTTCCCAATATTATTAGTAGATATTAATAATTTATTATAACTATTATAAGGGTGTACAAAATTATTTAAAATAGACAAGTAATTTCCATCAATGGATATCTTTTCAACATCATGTTGGCACATTTCATATTCATTAGAACAGTAAAAAACAAACTCTTTCATACCACTATCTAAAATTGTATATATTGTATTTAATATATCATCTTTATTTCTAACTTCAAAATTATCCGTTAATTTTACATATTCAAAAGAATCTTTTTTTGAATAATCATTAGTAGAATAAACAGACAATTCTTTCTTAAATATAAATTTTTCAATTATAAAAGAAGAAATATCATTTCTATAATACGCTACTAAAGCAAAAACAAGAATATAAAATAAAATCGTTAAAGTTTTTTTCAACTTTCATCACCTAAATTCATTATAACATTTTATAAGTAAAAAAAAAAGAAGTAAAAACTACTCCATACTATTAACTTTTTTAGTTAAACGTGATTTATTACGTGCACATGCATTTTTAGTTGTTACACCTTTTGATACAGCCTTGTCGATTCTTTTTACAGCAACTTTTAAATTGTTACTTGCTTTTTCTTTATCGTTAATTGATACAGCTTTTTCTACATTCTTAATAGCTGTTTTCATACTAGCAGCAAACATATTGTTTTCAACAGTTTTTTTAGTATTTACTCTTACAGCTTTTTCAGCATTTTTCATATTTGGCATATAATTTCACCTCCAAGTCGACTTAACACTATTGATTTTAACAAAAAAAACAAAAAAAAGCAATAAAAATATTGATATTTCACAAAAGAATACAATAAAATCATAAAAAAGTAATATATTCATACTAATATGCATATAATCAAGTAAAATAGAAAACTATATTTTAGGAGAAAAAATGAAAAAAATCAAAAAAAAGTACAAAATCAAATTTAAAAATATAGTAATGTTTTTTGTGTGCCTAATTTGTTTTTTAATAGGTAATAGTTTATTTTATAAAATTAAGTTATATTCCAGTAACGAAGAATTTATCATGAATTTATTAGATAATTCTAATATGTATAAAACCTACGAAAAAAAGAATTATTTAAAAAAAATAGCGGATGGTATATTTAAGATTGATTTAGAAAAGCCAACAACTCTACTAAAAAATATGATAAGTCATGATATTGAAGATAATTACAATCCTAATGTTCTTGGAACCATATCTAAACACATTAAAGATCCAAATCCAACAAAAGATGAAAATCCAATAGTATATATATATAACTCACATCAACTAGAAAACTACTCAAATTCAAATTATGAAGACTACAATATAACTCCAAACGTAATGATGGCTTCTTATCTTTTAAAAGAAAAACTTAATGAAAAAGGAATCAGTACTTTAGTAGAGGAAGCAAATTTTACAGAATTTATTAAAATAAACAATTGGGATTATAACTATAGTTATTTAGCAAGTAGATATTATATAGAAGAAGCCCTAAAAAAATATAAAACAATAAAATATACAATTGACCTACACAGAGACTCAATCAACAAAGAATCTTCTTCAACAGTAATAAACGGTAAAGAATACGCTAAAGTTCTTTTCGTAGTAGGAATGGAACATCAAAACCATCAAGCAAATTTAAATTTAATGACAAAAATTAACGAAGAAATAAACAAAAACTATCCTTCATTATCAAGAGGAATAATTAAAAAATCAGGACCTAATGTAAACGGTATATATAACCAAGATTTAACACCAAACTCTATTTTAATTGAAATGGGTGGATATCAAAACAAAATAGAAGAAGTATACAATACTATAGAAATAATCAGTCAAATACTAAAGGAGATAATAAATGAAAATAAAGATATTTAAATTTATAATACTTATTTGTTTAGTTTCTTATACAGCCCTCTTTATAATGGTAAACATGGGTTATTATGAATACTCCTCTTATCAAAAAAAGACCCTAACCGAAGAACAAATTAAAAATTTTGAATCAGACGTTAAAAACGGCAAAAAAATAAATGTATCCTCTTATTTTGTTAAAAATGAAAATTTCCAAGAACTTCCAAAAAGTACAGGTTCAAAAGTATCTGAAGCAGTTACTTCAGTAACAAGAAAAGGAATAACTTCTTTTTTTAAACTTCTTAATAAATTTATTCAAGA
>JAVWTD010000016.1:0-25353 GCA_036667875.1 Bacilli bacterium | reverse complement strand
CTCAAGAAATAAATGGAAACACTAATATAAAATATGCTGATTTATATGGAACAAATACAACTATAGGTAAAAGAATTGTACTTTTTGCTGGCAGTTATAATTCTTGCTATTCTGCTGGAATCAGTAACCTGGCACTCGATCGATCTGCAAGTTATTCTGATATTAACGTCGGTTCGCGTCTTCTTAAAACCGCTTTGTAGGAGATACCTTAATATTTCCTCCATACCACTTTTGACAAGGACTATTTATAACTTAAAGAACTACTAATTGAAAGTAGTTTTTTTATACGACAAAAGATAATTTAACTAATAAATCTTTTAATAATAAAATAAACATGCTATAATTAAATAGATGAAAGTAGAGTGATAAGATGGCAAAAAAGAAAAAAAGAAAAGAAGAAAAAAAGACAAATAATTTTGAAATAGAACTAACAGGATTACTATTGATAGTTATTTCAATAATTGGAATAGGAGAATTTGGACCAGTTGGCAAGTTTTTCAAAGGATTTGCAGCTTTTCTAATAGGTGAATGGTATGTTATTCTATTTATTCTCTTACTAGCAGTTGGAGGATTCATGATGTTTAAAAGAGAAAAACCAAACTTTTTTACATCTAAACTAATTGGCTTATATATTTTATTAATCGCATTATTAGTTTTAAATCATTTTCCATATTCAAAATATGAAGGATTTAAAATTTTACAGAAAACATTTGAAAATTTAAGTGCTTTTATAAAAGAACCAGACTATAAATTATTTGGTGGAGGAATTATAGGAGGAACTATATTCATGTCCATGAAATCCTTGCTTGACCTTGAAGGAACCAAAGTAGTAAGTTTCTTTTTAATGGCAGCAGGAATAACAATGTTTACTGGAGTTAGTATTTATGATTTAATTAAATGGTTTAAAGAAAAAGCCAAAAATGCTACCGAGAAATTATCTAATAAAGATAAAATAGAAATATCTAAAGTAGAAGATGAATATGAAACTGATTCCAACGTTCTTACAATAACAAGTATGGATGAATTAACACATCACAATGTAAAAGAAGAAGTACCAAAAATTGAAGTTCCTATAGAAACAGAAGATGAAGAAATTGAAGTAGCAGAAAAATTATACTTCTTTCCACCCGTTTCTTTATTAAATAAAATTCCTAAAAATAATAACAAAGAAAACGAAAACGCAATATCTGTTAATGCACCAATCCTACAAACAGTACTAAAAGATTTTGGAATTGACAGTAAAGTAGTGTCAGCCCATGTAGGACCTGCTGTAACACAATATGAACTAGAAATTAAAGCAGGAACTAAAGTAAGCAGGGTAACAAGTGTAAATAGAGAAATAGCCCTAGCACTTGCTGCTAAAGACGTAAGAATACAAGCACCAATTCCAGGTAAAAACACAATAGGAATAGAACTCCCAAACAAAAAAAATTCAATGGTAACATTTAGAGAAGTAATCGAAAGAATACCTAGCAGTATGGACAACAGTAAATTAGCAGTAACATTAGGAAAAGATATAATGGGGAATACTCAATACTGTGAAATTAATAAAACCCCACACTTATTAGTAGCAGGTTCAACAGGCTCAGGGAAGTCAGTTTGTATTAACTCATTTATAATAAGTATTCTGATGCGTACTAGACCTGACGAAGTAAAACTTGTTCTAGTTGACCCAAAGAAAGTTGAATTATCAATGTACAACGGAGTGCCACACTTATTAGCACCAGTTGTAACAGACCCAAAGAAAGCAAATATTGCCCTTAAAAAAATGGTCGTAGAAATGGAAAGAAGATACGATATATTTGAAGCAAGTGGAACCAAAAATATAGCTGGATATAACACTTATGTAGATAAAAAGAATGAAACAGCAAAAGATGGAGAAACATTAAAGAAAATACCTTATATAGTAATAATAATAGATGAATTAGCAGACCTTATGCTAGTAGCAGCAAAAGAAGTTCAAGACTCAATTATGAGAATCACTCAAATGGCTCGTGCTGCTGGAATGCACTTAATAGTAGCTACTCAAAGACCATCAACTGATGTTATTACAGGAGTCGTAAAAGCTAATATTCCTTCACGTATAGCATTCGCAGTATCATCAGGAATAGACTCAAGAACAATTCTTGATGCTCAAGGAGCAGAGAAATTACTTGGAAAAGGAGACATGCTCTTCTTGCCACAAGGAGAAAATATTCCAATTAGAATTCAAGGAACATTTATCTCAGACGAAGAAATTAAAGCAGTAGTAGACTTCACAATAAAACAACAAAAAGCACACTATGATGAATCACTAACGATGGATGATGAAGAAATGAATGCAACAACAATGACTTCAGGAAATGAATATGATGGAAGTGATGATCCATTGTATGACCAAATAGTAGAATTTATAGTCACTAATCAAAAAGCCAGTACATCATCCATTCAAAGAAGATTTAGAATAGGTTATAATAGAGCCGCTAATTTAATGGATAAACTTTATGAAAGAGGTATTATAGGTCCTCAAAACGGTTCGAAACCTAGAGAAGTATTAATAAAATTACAAAATAATGATGAAGAATAGGAGAATAATAAATGATGCTAACAGTATGTAACGATCCCAAAATTTTAGAATTAGTTTTAATTTCTAAAACTTTTATAAATATTCTTCAAATAGTAGCCCCTTTAATTGTTATATTATATGCTAGTTATGATATCTTAAAGGCTGTAACCGCTAAAAATCAAGATTTAATAAAAAAAGCAACTTCAATGATTCCAAAAAGATTACTAGCAATGGCTATTGTATTCTTTATACCAACTCTAGTAGATATGACTATGAATATCATAGATACAACATTTGAATATACAACATGCTTTCAAGCAGCTTCCAGAGGTCATATCGATCAACTTTATGTCAACATGTCTTCTGAAAAAGTAGCAGAAGCAGAAAGCCTAGTTGCAACAAAAGACTATAAAAGTTATGATGCAAACGTATTATATGATGATGCAAAAATTTTAGTCATGAATATAAGAAGTAGCGAAACAAGAAAAGAATACGAAGCGAGACTCTTAACAGTCTATGGTAAAATAAAAGGAAAAATAAAAGAAGAAAAAGAAGCCCTTAGAGAAGACACAACACCAGACCTAAGAGATGATGCTTATCAACCACCAGATAACAGCATATCAAAACCAGGAGGAAATTCCCCAACAGGGAAAATCCCTTATTATAACCAATGTGATTCACCTTGGGGACAACAAATTTATTTTGGAGGATCATTTTGTAGTGAAGCATGTGGAGGAACATCACTTGCTATGATTGTAGCAGGAATGGGAACCGATTCAAGTGTTGACCCAATAGCCCTAACAAAAAGAATGAAAGCACTAGGAGTTCCAGCAACATGGTCATCATGGGATGCTTTCACAAATACAAACTTTTTAAATACATGGAAAGTTAAAGGAACAAGAATAAATACAGGAAGTAATAAAGCTGCCTCTCTTAGTAAATTTAAAGAAGAATTACAAAAAGGACATCCTTTAATAATAAACGTAATCAACCACTTTCTTGTTTGTGATTCCTACAGTAATGGAAAATTTCATATATTAGATCCAGGGGACCGATACATGAATGGAGAATATGGTGATGATCAATTTTGGCAAGAGATTGTCGTTAATTATAAAGGAAGAGGTGGAGGAGCACACTACATCTACTTCTATTATGAAAGGAATTAAAGATATGAAGAAAGTTATTTTAGTACTTATAATATCCTTATTTCTAACAGGGTGTAACGCTAACTATAATATAAAACTAGATGATATTATTGAAGAAGAAATAGTAATTGACATTCCAGATAGTTTGTCCAATACAGTAAAAAAAGATATTGACGACCAACTAAAAAACCTAACAGCCGTAATAGATGTTTATGAAAAAGGACATGAATATCAAATAACAAACAAAAAAATAGATATAGGAACTAGAAAAACACTATCCTATAAATATGATAATGATAAATATCAAGAATCAGTCTTAGGTAAAAGATGTTTCAAAAACTTCATGTTTAAAGAAACAAACGAATACTATTCAATAAAAGCATCAGGTTTGTTTGGTTGCCTTTATGAAAACGAAAAAGTTAATATTAACATAAAAACATCTAAATTTGTCTCAAAAGAAAATTCTAACACAAAAAAAGACAATGTATATACTTGGACAATAAACAATGAAAATAAAGAAAATACCAACATTGATATACTAGTTATGAAAAATATAAAAGAAACTAAATCATCATTCGGTGAAACTTTTAAAAAAATATTTTCAGCAACAGTCGTTCTTTCAATGCTAATTGGTGGAATCTATTTATTTAAAAATATGAAATAAAATCTTTTTTAAAGGTTTTTTTCTTTGTTTTAAAAAAGTACAATTGCAAAATGATTACTAATTCAAAAGACTAACCGGCAAAATTGCTTGTACTTTAAGGAAATCCCTTTTATTTATAATAAATTCTGTGCTATAATGGTATGGGTGATAGAGATGGCAAAATATGACGAAAGCTCAATAAAGATACTTGAAGGACTAGATGCAGTCCGCAAAAGACCAGGTATGTATATTGGGTCAACAGACAAAAGAGGATTACATCATCTTGTATGGGAAATTGTTGATAATTCAATTGATGAAGTTATCAATGGTTTTGGTAAAAAAATATTAATTAACTTACATAAAGATGGATCATTAAGTGTAACTGATGAAGGACGTGGAGTCCCTGTTGGTATGCACTCTTCTGGAATGAGCACACCAGAAGTAATTTATACAGTATTACACGCTGGAGGTAAGTTTGAAAGTGGCGGATATAAAGTATCCGGCGGCTTACATGGTGTAGGTGGTTCAGTAGTAAACGCACTATCAGTTTGGATGGAAGTAAACATTAAAAGAGATGGTTTTGAACATTATATTCGTTTTGAAAATGGAGGACACACTAAAGTTCCTTTAAAAAAACTTGAAAAAACAAGCAAAACAGGAACAACAGTTAGATTTAAACCAGACCCTTTAATATTTCCAGTATCAAACTTTTCTTACTCTTCAATAATTGAAAGAATGCAAGAAAGTGCTTTTCTATTAAAAGAATTAACTATAGAAATATGTGATGAAATAGAAGGAAGAAAAGAAGTATTCCACTACGATGACGGTTTAAGTGCTTTTGTAGAATATTTAAATGATGACAAAAAGACACTTCACAACGTAGCTTTCTTCAATGGAATAAAAAACAAAATAAATGCCCAAGTAGCATTTCAATATACAGAAGGATATTCAGAAAACTTAGTATCCTTTGTTAACAATGTTAAAACTAATGATGGAGGAAGTCATGAAGTTGGATTTAAAACTGCTCTTACAAGAGTATTTAATGACTACGCAAGAAGCAATGGATACTTAAAACCAAAAGATAAAAACCTAGAAGGACCAGACACAAGAGAAGGACTAACAGCAATCCTTTCCCTTCAAATACCAGAAGACTTATTACAATTTGAAGGACAAACAAAAGGAAAACTAGGAACCCCTCAAGCAAGAACAATAGTAGATACAATAGTTAGTGAACAACTACAATTTTATCTAGAAGAAAATAAAGCAATAGCACAAAAAATCATAGAAAAAATGGTTAAAAGTAAAAGTGTTAGAGAAGCTGCTAGAAAAGCAAGAGATGAGGCACGTCAAGGAAAAGACAAAAACAAAAAAGAAAGAGCCTTATCAGGAAAACTTGCACCTGCAGGAAAAAGAGATCCAAAGAAAAATGAACTATATCTAGTAGAAGGAGACTCTGCCGGAGGTAGTGCAAAAGGAGGAAGAGATAGAAGATTTCAAGCTATCCTTCCCCTAAGAGGAAAAGTAATAAACACAGAAAAAGCAAGAATGGAAGAAATACTAAAAAATGAAGAAATTAATACTATGATTCATGCCATTGGAGCAGGAGTAGGAAGTGATTTTACAGTTGAAGACTCAAACTATGATAAAGTAATAATCATGACCGATGCTGATGACGATGGAGCACATATCCAAATATTATTAATAACATTCTTTTATAGATATATGAAACCACTAATAGAAGCAGGAAAACTTTATATAGCACTTCCACCTTTATATAAATTAGATTACGGGAAAAAGCATTTCTATGCGTGGTCTGATGAAGAATGGAAAGAAATAGTCGAAAAAAATACAGGAAAACCTGGAGTTCAAAGATACAAGGGACTAGGAGAAATGAATGCCGATCAACTATGGGAAACAACCATGAATCCAGACACAAGAAGTTTAATACAAGTAAACATAGAAGATGTAGCCCTAGCAGAAAAAAGAGTCAGTGTTTTAATGGGAGATAAAGTAGAACCAAGAAAAGAATGGATTGAAGAGAATGTAGAATTCTCTTTAGAAGATAATTTCCAAGTATAATATGGAAAATCTAAAATTTTATGAAAGAGTTAAAACACTAACTGATTTAATAATTGAAAAACATTATAATCCACTTATTATAGGAAAAGAAAATATTCCAAACAATAATTTTATAATAGTTTCAAACCATATAGATTGGAAAGATCCTGCTCTTCTTTTATACGCTATAGATAATCAAATAAAATTTATGACCAAAAAAGAAGCATTTGAAAATAGACTTGTAAAATGGTTTATTGAAAATATGGGATCATTTCCAATTGACAGAAACAATATGGATCTTGCAGCCATAAAATATACAGTAAAATTATTAAAAGAAGGTAATACTGTAGGAATATTTCCTGAAGGAACAAGATCAAAAAATAAAGAACTTTTACCATTCAAATCAGGAATACCAGGTATAGCAAGATTATCTAAAACAGATATTTTACCTTGTGGTATCTCTGGAGAATATAAAAAAAATGGAAATCTAACACTAAACATAGGAAAACCAATAAATTATAAAGAATTTAAAAAAACAGAAGAAAATGAATACTTAAGAGAACAAGTAAAATCATTAATATTAAGTAGGTGATTACATGCAAAATGATATAAATAAAAGAGTACATATTTATGCTCTTGAAGAAATAATGGGAGATAGATTTGGAAGATACGCTAAAACCATTATTCAAGATAGAGCAATTCCAGATGTTAGAGATGGATTAAAACCAGTTCAAAGAAGAATATTATATGGTATGTATCATGAAAAAAATACATTTGATAAACCATACAGAAAAAGTGCCAAAACAGTTGGTCACATAATGGGTAATTTCCATCCACATGGAGACTCATCAATATATGATGCCATGGTTAGAATGAGCCAATGGTGGAAACAAAATACCATGTATGTAGACATGCAAGGAAATAACGGTTCCATGGATGGAGACTCAGCTGCCGCTATGCGTTATACAGAAGCAAGACTATCTAAAATAAGCAATGAACTATTAAAAGATATTTATAAAGATACAGTAGTATGGGCTCCAAACTTTGATGATACAGAAATGGAACCAACAGTACTACCCGCTAAATATCCTAATCTTTTAGTTAATGGTTCATCCGGTATAAGTGCAGGATATGCAACAAACATACCAACACATAATCTAGGTGAAATTATTGATGCAACAATTAAAAGAATTGAAAGTCCAAACTGTAGACTAGAAACAATACTAGATATAGTAAAAGGTCCAGACTTCCCAACCGGAGGAACAGCCTGTGGAAAACAAGGAATAATTGATGCTTTCACAACCGGAAGAGGAAAAGTTATTGTTAAATGTAAATCAACATTTGAAAAAGAAAAAGGAAAAGAATCAATAATCATAACTGAAATTCCTTTTGAAGTTAATAAAGCAAATATGGTCAAAAAAATAGATGACATTAGAATAGATAAAAAAATTGAAGGAATAGCAGAAGTTAGAGATGAATCAGACCGAGAAGGTCTTAGAATAGCTATTGACTTAAAAAAAGATGCTAATAGAGAACTTGTCTTAAATTATCTATTAAAGAATACTGAAATGCAAATATCTTATAATTATAATATGGTAGCCATAGTAAATAGACGACCAATGACTCTAGGGATTCTTCCCATTTTAGATGCTTACATAGCACATCAAAAAGAAGTAATTACAAGAAGAACACAATTTGATTTAAAAACATTTAAACATGAATTACATATATCAGAAGGTCTAATTAAAGCAATGTCAATATTAGATGAAGTAATTAAAGTAATAAGAGGAAGTAATAACAAAACAGACGCTAGAAATAATTTAGTAACTCAATTTCAATTTACTGAAATTCAAGCAGAAGCTATTATTACTTTACAACTTTATAGATTAACTAATACAGACGTTGTAGCTCTTCAAGAAAAAGTAAGAGATTTACAATTAATTATTGCTAACCTAGAAGCCATATTAAACGATGAAGAAAGACTACTAGGAGTAATGAAAGAAGAACTTAGAAAAGTCAAAAAAGAATATGCAGAACCAAGAAAAACAATAATTGAAGATGAAATAACAGAAATAAAAATTGAAACAATTAAAATGATACCTAAAGAAGATTGTTATGCAGTAATAACAAACGAAGGATATGTAAAAAGAGTTTCAACAAGAAGTTATAATAAAGATGAAGAAACAACATTAAAAGATGGAGACTTTGTTACAGGACTATACAAAGTATCAACAATTGACACACTTTTAATATTTACAAATCTCGGAAATTATTTATTTGTTCCAGTCTATGAACTTCCAGAAATAAAATGGAAAGAATTAGGAAAACATATTAGTAATATCGTTAAAATTGATGAAAATGAAGTAATTATTGGAACAATACCAGTAACTAACTTTGATTCAACTGATAAAATAACTTTATTTACTAAAAATGGTATGATTAAAAGAACTAACTTGAAAGACTACAAAGTAACAAGATATTCAAAACCAATCATGACATTCAAACTAAAAGAAAATGATGAAGTTGTAAATGTTACTAACAATCAGGGAACTGATATTTTCATTACAACATCTAATGGATTTGGATTAAGATATAAAACAAGTGAAGTTACTGAAGTTGGTCTAAGAGCAGCTGGAGTAAAAGCAGTATCACTTAAAAATGACACAGTAGTCTGTGGACAAACATTTAGTGATGCAGATTACCTTACAGTTATAACTGATAAAGGAACCGGTAAAAGAATTAAGATTGATGAATTCGAATCAGGAACTAGAGCAAGAAAAGGAATACAAATGGTAAGAGACGTTAAAACAAACCCATACCATATAATAAAAACCTTTATAAATCTAGGACGAGTTAATATAGTTTTAAAATTAGGAATTGATATGCTTAATATTAAATCAACCGAATTACCAATCGCCGATAGATACTCCACAGGAACTCAAATAACAAAAGAAAAAATTGATTTAGTTTACGAAGCATCTATTGTTGAAGATATTAAAGAAGAAACAGTAATAGAAGAAACTAAAGTAGATTTGACTAAAGTAGACGAAAAAATTATGACAATTGATGACTTTTTAGATGACTTTGAAATTAAGAACTAGAAATAGTTCTTTTTTTAATGAGAAAACTTAATTATTTGCAAAATAAAACTAATAAAGAATACTCCTTATTAGTTTTATATCTTTCTATATAATCCTATAGCCTTACCTAATATAGTAACGTTATTTAGAATAATTGGTTCCATTGTATCATTTTCAGGCTGTAACCTAAAATATCCATTTTCCTTATAAAAAGTTTTTAAAGTCACTTCATTATACTCGTTCATTGCAACAACTATTTCTCTATTTCTTGCATGATTTCTTTTTTCAACAATTATTATATCACCATCTAAAATACCTGCATTAATCATGCTTTCTCCACTAACATTAAGGGCAAATACCTCTTTATTATTAGGGACTAAATATGATGGAAGACTAATATAATCATCAGGATTTTCGATTGCTTCTATAGGGTTACCAGCTGTAATTTTACCTAGTAGAGGAACATCAATTATTCTTTCATCATCTTTTTCATACTCGTTATGAACTAGTAATTCCATAGCTCTATTTTTTGTACCGTCTTTTTTGATAATGCCTTTTTCTACTAACTTACTTAAATGTGTATGTATAGTAGCGGGACTTGAAACATTTAAAGATTTCCCGATTTCTCTTACAGTAGGCGGATAACCATGATTAACAATAAATTTTTTAATAAAAGTTAAAATTTCTTCTTGTTTTTTGGTTAATCTCTCCATTTAAAGACCTCCTAAACTCCAGTGTTATGTATACATATTAACATAGTTTAAAAAGCAAGTCAAACATTTGTTTGGCTCATATAAATTCTATAATTGTAAATATACTTTATTATCTATTTTTTTTTTGATATAATGAATATGGTAAAGAGGTGTTTTATGGATAACAAAATAATAGCAAATATAAAAACTTTAGGAATAGATATGATAAATGAAGCAGGAAGTGGACATCCAGGAATTGTCTTAGGAGCTGCTCCAATTATATATACCCTATATAGTAGACACATGAATATAAATACTGTAGATCCAAACTGGATTTCACGTGATAGATTTGTAATGTCTGCAGGACATGGTTCTGCTTTACTTTATGCCACACTATTTATGGCAGGATTTAATCTTTCTTTAGAAGATCTAAAGAATTTTAGAAGAGCAGGATATAAGACTCCAGGTCATCCTGAATTTGGTTTAACTCCAGGAGTTGATATGTCAACAGGACCATTAGGTCAAGGGTTCGCATCAGCTGTTGGTATGGCTCTAGGAGAGAAAATTCTCGAAGAAAAATTTACAATTTCTGAAAAACCTTTAATAAATTATAATGTCTACACTCTATGTGGGGACGGAGATTTAATGGAGGGAGTGAGTTATGAAGCAGCATCCCTAGCAGGAACTTTAAACTTAGATAATTTAATAGTATTATATGATTCAAACAATATAAGTTTAGATGGAGATACATCTAATACATTTACAGAAAATGTAATTGAACGATTTAATTCTATGGGATGGTACACTGAAAAAGTGCTTAATGGCTCAAGTGTAGAAGACATAGATAAAGCAATAATAAATGCCAAAAAATCAGGAAAACCATCACTAATTGAAGTGAAAACAATAATAGGTAATGGTTCAATTAATGCAGGCACTAATATTGTACATGGAAAAGTCCTTGAAAAAGAAGACATAAAAAAATTAAAAAGAACCCTTGAAATTGAAGATACACCATTTTATATTAACAATGATTTGATTAGAACATTTAAAAATAAGATTTATGAAAGAAGTGCTAGAAAATACGAAGTATGGGCAAGAAATTATAATGAACTAAAAAATAACTTAAAACAATTTGAAGAATTTGAATTTTTTATTGGAAAGAAAAAAATAGACTTAAATCATTATGATTGGAAAATAGATTTCTTAAAAAAAGAAGCACCACGAGTAACTAATGGAAATGTTTTAAAAACAATATCAAATTTGGTTCCAAATATTATTGGAGGTTCAGCTGATTTAAGTAGTTCTACTAATACTTATTTAAAAGATATGAAAGATATAAAAGATGATCATTACTCTGGCAAAAATATTTGGTTTGGAGTAAGAGAACACTCTATGGGTTCAATTCTAAATGGATTAGCATTATCTGGATTTAGACCATTTGGTTCAACTTTCTTAACTTTTTCTGACTATATGAAACCCGCTATAAGAATGTCCTCTCTTATGAATTTGCCGGTTAATTATATTTATACACATGACTCAATAAATATAGGACCAGATGGACCAACTCATCAACCAATCGAGCAACTAGCGTCACTTAGAGCAATTCCTAACTTAAATGTTTTTAGACCAGCAGATATAAATGAAATAATAGGATCTTGGAATGTTATTTTAAATAATCCAGGACCTAATGCACTGGTACTATCACGTCAGGAAGTAGGGGTAATTAAATCAACAGCGAAAGAATATGTCAAATATGGAGCTTATCCTGTTAGGAAAGAAAGAAATACTCTTCATGGCATAATAATAGCAACAGGAACTGAATTACACACAGCCCTCTTAATAGCAGAACAACTCTATTTAGAAGAAGAAATAGACTTAAGAGTTATAAGTATGCCTTGTCAAGAATTATATCTAAAACAAGATGAAAACTATAAAAACAAACTTATTCCAAGAGGAATAAAAACAATCGTAATAGAAGCAGGTTCATCATTCGGCTGGTTTAGATTTGTCCTTAATGAAAAATATTTAATGACAATCGATAAGTTCGGTATAAGTGGAACAAAAGCAGAAGTAGAAGAATATTGTAACTTTACATTTGAACAAATAAAAGAAAGAATTAAAAATTTATTTTAGTTCTTTTTTTCGACAAAATTTTCACATTCTTTGTGTTATCCTTAGACTAGGTGAAATTATGAAAAAATATTATATATTCTCTATTAATAAGGAATTCTATAAAGTATATAAAGAAAATCCTACAATTTTATTTAAAACACTATTTAATCTTTATTCTTTAAAATTAAAACATGCAAGTAATGGACTAAGAGTTTATAACCAATTATGCAATACAATAAATAAACAAGTAATAGAAAACTACTTAGAAACCAAATCTAAAACAAACGTGATAGATAACTCAATACTAGAAATTAATACCTCTTGTCTAATATTACTTACTAAAAATAGAATACCAAAAAAAATAGTAAATCTAGTATATTATGAATCCCCATTATTTGTAGTAGACTTTGAAAACAAAAATTATTTTTGGCTTAAAAAAGATAAAGTAAGAATATAATAGAATTACTTGAAAATATTCTTTTTTTTTAGTAAAATAGTAATAGAAAGGAGAATGTAACATGGGAGCATTCTTATTAGATTTACTACAAGTAGTAATTGGAATAATAATCGGTGGAGTAGCAGGATTTTTTCTTGCAAGAAAATATATGATGAAATATATGAAAGAAAACCCACCAATAAATGAACAAATGATTAAAGCAATGATGACACAAATGGGGAGAACACCTAGTCAAAAACAAGTTAATCAAATGATGAAAACAATGAATAAGCAAATGAAATAGCATTGCTTTTTTTTGTTTATTAGTATAATATATTGTTTGGTGATATTATGGAGTTTTTAGTAAACAAAGAAGAAGAAATAAAAATCGGTAATTTAATAGTTGGAGAGAACCCTATAATAATAGGAGGACCATGTACTGTTAATACAAAAGAAGATTTAATAAAAACAGCAATAAAATTAAAAGAAATTGGTGTTAATGTTTTAAGAGGCGGAATCTATAAACCTAGAACCAACCCATACAGTTTTCAAGGTCTGGGTAAAGTAGGTTTAGAATATTTAAAAGAAGCCAAAAGAATAACAGGACTACCAATAATAACAGAAATATTATCAATCGATGAGTATGATGAAGAAATAGATATAATTCAAATCGGAAGTAGAAACATGGCAAACTATGATTTACTTAAAAAGTTAGGTAAAATAGATAAACCAATCCTTTTAAAAAGAGGTATGGCTAGTACTTATGATGAATGGATAATGGCAGCTGAATATATAAAAAAGAGTGGTAATCATAAAGTTATTCTCTGTGAAAGAGGAATAAGAACCTTTGAACCACACACTAGAAATACATTAGATATACAAGCTATACCATATATAAAAGAACATACAAAACTAAAAATATTTGTAGACCCATCACATGCTTGCGGAAACAGATATATGATAGAATCTATTTCAAAAGCAAGTCTAGCAGCAGGATGCGATGGATTAATTATTGAATGTGAAATAAACCCGGATAATGCAATATGTGATAAAGAACAAACTATTGATATTGAAACAATGAAAAGAATTATAGATTATGGAGAACGTATATGAAAATAAAATATGAATTATTAAAAAATGAAAAAAATACAAATGCCAGAAGAGGAAAACTACACACAAACTATGGGACATTTGATACACCCATGTTCATGCCAGTAGGAACTTTAGCAAATGTTAAAACTCTTATGCCAGAAGAATTAAAAGCATGTAATAGTGCAGTAATTTTATCTAACACCTATCATTTATGGCTTCGCCCTGGTGAGGATGTTGTAGAAAAAGCAGGTGGGTTACATAAATTCATGAATTATGATGGTCCAATTTTAACTGATTCAGGTGGTTTTCAAGTTTTTAGTCTTGCAAAACCTAAAGATATTACTGAAGAAGGAGTTAACTTTAAAAGTCATATTGACGGAAGAAAACTATTTTTAACACCAGAACTATCTATTCAAATTCAAAACAAATTAGATAGTGATATTGCAATGTCTTTTGATGAATGTATACCATTTCCTGCTAGTTATGAATATGCTAAGGCATCAACTGAAAGAACGCTTAGATGGGCTAAAAGAGGCTTAGAAACTCACAGCAATCCTAATCAATCAATCTTTGGAATAATTCAAGGAAGTGAATATCAAGAATTACGTGAATGGAGTGCAAAAGAAACAAGCAAACTACCATTTGATGGATTTAGTATAGGTGGTACAAGTGTTGGTGAAGATAAAGTAACAATGTATAAAATGGTTGATGATGGAATTAGATATTTGCCAAAAGATAAACCAAGATATCTTATGGGGGTAGGAGATCCCTTAGATATAATCGAAGGAGTAATAAGAGGAATAGATATGTTTGATTGCGTCCTACCAACAAGATTAGCAAGACATGGAAATGCCTTTACAAGAAACGGTAAAATTAATTTAAAGAATTTACAATTTAAAGAAGACTTTACCCCTATAGAAGAAGACTGTGACTGTTACACATGTAAAAACTTTACAAAAGCATATATTAGACATTTAATAAGTGCTAACGAAACAAATGGAGGAAGATTATTATCTATTCATAATATAAGGTTCTTAATTAAACTAACAGAAGAATTAAGAGAAGCCATTCTTGAAGATAATATTCTACAATATAAAGAAAACTTTATAAATAAATATACTAAAAAAGAAGATTAATCTTCTTTTTTTCTGGTTATTCCTATCATGCCACCAAATACTCCAGAAACTAACAAAATAAAGTAATACACTAAACATTTCAAACTAAACTTTGAAAAGAACAAAGTTATTAATATTGAAAACAATATAAACAAAAGGGAGTATTTTAAACCTGACAACCATCCTTTTATAGAAACAGAATTACCCATAATATAACCACCAATAAATAATGAAGCAATTATTATTATAAACTTATATATTTCAATATATTTAATAATATTAAAATATCCAAGAACAGTAATAAAAAGGACAGATAATAACAAAAAACTTAAACTATAGAGGCATGATTTTCCTAAACATTTCATTCTACCACCTAATTAATTATATTTAATGTTTAAATTAATATACATAACCCATAATATAATGGTGATAAAATGTTTAAATTAATAACTTCATTTATTATTATTATGGCACTTTATAAATATATAAAAGACAATCTAATTTTAGTAGTCTTAATTAGTTTATATTTATATGGGTTTTTATTAGGTAATGTGAATCCAATCATGCCAATTATAATTTTAGTATCCTTAAATTATTTGTTAAAATATTTAATGAAATTTAAAGTTTGTTATAACCTATTTAATATTGATCAAACAGAAGTAGTAAAAGAAGGACAAATTATTTATAAGAATCTTAAATATACTGGAACTACCCTAGAAGAACTTATTGAGTTACTAAAATATGAAAATATAGATGAAATTGAAGACTGTTATATAAACTCAAAAAAAGAATTAACCGTTTACAAAAATAAAATAAAAAATCCATTAAATATTATTGTTGAAGGTAATATTATATATAAAAATTTAAAACTTATAGATAAAGATGTTGTTTGGTTAAATAACCTAATTAAAAGAAAACACTTAACACTAGAAAATATTTGTTATGCCTTTTATATAAATGACAATCTGTTTTTTATAAGAGGAAATTAGATTGACAAATTGTATATTTTTTTGATATTATTATATATAAGATAGGAGTGACTTATGAAAAAGTTTTTAATTATATTAGTATCTTTAATTTTAGTAGGATGTAGCAACAAAAAAACCATCAATTATGATTCAGTAAAAAAGAATTTAAATGATGATTTTAAAGGATTTGATGTTATGGATGTATCAACCCTAGAAAACAACTATTCAGTCGAAGGAAGTGCCTTTAAAAGCTCTTTAATCGTTATGGACAATACCTCTACAAAATCTAAAATGTATGCAATATTTGAAGCAAACGATGATTTTGAAGATGCAGAGTATGAAGCAGATTCATTCATTAAAAAATACAAAGAAGCATGGGGATTAGGTTATTTTCCAGAAGAAGCAAAACTTGTAGAAGACTCAAAAAAAGAAATATATGGAAACTATATAATTTATGTAGTATCAAAAAATAATGAAGATATTATAAATAAAATTAAAAATAGTACGGAATCTTAAAATGGTATTTAGTAGTATACCTTTCTTATTTTTCTTTTTCCCTTTATTTTTATTATTATATTTAATAGTGAATGATAAATTCAAAAATATCATTCTTCTTATATTTAGTTTAATATTCTATGCATGGGGAGAACCAGTCTATATTTTATTAATGATTTTTAGTTCATGGTTTAGTTTTTATTGTGGTAAAAAAATAGATGAAACCAAAGAAAAAAAGAAATATCTTTTAATTTCAATAATTGCAAATTTAGGTATCTTAGGATTCTTTAAATATGCAGACTTCTTAATTGGCAGTTTTAACTCACTTTTAAATATAAATATTCCCTTATTAAGAATAGGTCTTCCGATAGGAATTAGTTTTTTTACATTTCAAATAATGAGTTATACAATTGATATATATAGAAAAGAAGTAAAAGCAGAAAAAAGTTTTTTGATATTTCTTACTTATGTTTCAATGTTTCCTCAACTAATAGCAGGACCAATTGTAAGGTATGAAACAGTATCAAAAGAATTACATAAAAGAAATACTAATTTTAAAAAGTTTAGTGATGGATTCTTAAGATTTTTAAGAGGTCTATTTAAAAAAGTGTTAATCGCTAATAATATAGGATATTTATTTACCCTAATTACTTCTATTCCAAATAATGAAATATCAGTATTATCTTCATGGCTTGCCATAATAGCATTTTCATTTCAAATATATTTTGACTTTTCAGGATATTCAGATATGGCTATTGGTATGGGAAGAATGCTTGGATTTACTTTCTTAGAAAACTTTAATTTCCCTTATATAGCAACTTCTATAACTGATTTTTGGAGAAGATGGCATATCTCTTTATCTAGTTTCTTTAGAGACTATCTCTACATTCCTCTTGGAGGTTCACGCGTTAGTAAACTGCTTAATATTAGAAACATCTTAATTGTTTGGATTCTAACCGGTTTATGGCATGGAGCAGCTTGGAATTTTATTCTATGGGGACTATATTATGGAGTCATTCTTCTTATAGAAAAATTTGTTTTAAATAAAGTTATAGAAAAGTTTCCAAATTGGTTAAAACACACCTATACTCTATTCCTTATTTTGATTGGATGGACCTTATTTGCCTTTTCCGATATGACTAGTCTTACTTTATTTTTTAAGAATTTGTTTGGTCTTAATGATATTCCAATTATTGATAAAACATTTATTTATTACTTCTTTAATTATTTACCTATATTAATAGTATCCGTTATAGCAAGTATTCCATTAAATTTAGACAAATATAAAATTAATTATAAACTAGTATCAATTATATATATTGTATTATTTATAATATCTATTTCCTATTTAGTGGCAGACTCTTATAATCCATTTTTGTATTTTAGATTTTAAAGGTGAAGTGTATGAAAAAAATATATAAAAAAATAACAACTCTTATAATTTTCTTAATTATTTTATCTTTTTTGGTTGCACTAGTGTTTGGAAAGAAAGAAAAGTTTTCTCCAAATGAAAATAGATATTTGAAAACATATCCAGAATTTTCTGTAAGAAGCCTTTTAAATGGAAATTATATCAAAGACTTAGAACAATTTTTAACAGATCAATTTCCCCTAAGAGATTTTTTCATGGGACTTAAAACAACTGTTGATAAAATTGAGATGCACAGAGATACTAAAGGGGTATTCTTTTCTAAAGATGGATATTTAATCCAAAATTATGATAAACCAATTAATAATAATAAAATCATAAAAAAATTAAATGAGTTTAGTCATAAATTAAAGTATGTAAATTTTAATTTAATGCTTGTACCTACAAGTGTTACTATAAATAAGGATAAACTTCCCCTTAATGCTCCTACATATAATCAAATGGATACAATAAATTATATATATAAGAACATTGAATTTGATACTATTCCTTTATATAAGGCTCTTAGTAATAAAGATTATCAAATGTTTTATAAAACAGACCACCACTGGACAAGTTATGGCGCATATTTTTCTTATTTAGAATATGCTCGTCATAATAATATAGAGCCTATTAAATTTAACTTTTTTAAGGTCGATTTAGTGTCCGATAAGTTCTATGGTACATTGTATTCTAAAAGTAATGATTACTCTAAAAAACCCGATAAAATACATAAATTTAGCATGGATAATGAAAACATTTTAGTAGACTATGTTTTCAGTAAAAAAAAGAAAGAAAGTCTTTATGAAGAAAAGTATTTAAAGAAAAAAGATAAATATTCATATTTTTTAGATAACAATCATCCTTTAATTGTCATTACAAATAAAAACATAAATAATAATAAAGAATTAGTAGTAATAAAAGATAGTTTTGCAAATTCATTTATTCCATTTTTAGTTAATCACTATGAAAAGATTCATATTATTGATCCAAGATTTTATAAAATGAGTTTAACTTCATATATAAAAGAAAACAAAAAAATTAAAGATGGATTGTTTCTTTACAATGTCAATACGGTTGATTCAGATATTGGTATATTATCAATTAAATAACAATTTATTTTGTTATTTTTTGTGGTATAATTAAATAATAGGGAGGTACTTATGAAAAGAAAGTATTTAGCAATTTTAGTTTTATTCAGTTTATTGTTTACAGGATGTGGAGTTAAGAAAATAGATATTAAACTAAAAGAAAAATATCGTATGAATATTACAATCAAAGGTTCTATCAATGATAAATTTTATAACAAATCAGGAGACATTTTGGTCCGTTCAAAAAATGAAATAACATTTCATAACTATGATCCATTTGATATCTCAAGCATGATGAAACCAAGTTATTATAAGTTAGATGGAGAGTACTATAAAGATATAAATAAAGAAGTAAAATATGACGGCAAAAAAGAATTTGAAAATTTCAAAAATTACACAGAAATGTTATCAAAACTAAAAAAAGTACAAAAAAAAGATAAAGATTTAATTGGAACAACAACTTATGAATTTATCCCTTTTGTAATTGATAACAAAGAATTTAATTCTATTTTAAAAGCATCAGATATTAAATATAAGTCAAAAAATGATGCAACTGGTTATGTTTATTTTACACCAGAAGATGAATTATACAAAATTATTTATATATATGAAGAAGAAGAACAAGAATTGAGAATTGAACTTTATTTCTCGAGTGTTGTTTAGTTAAATAAAGGAGACATTTTAAAAATGAAGAGAAAAGGTTTTACATTAGTTGAACTATTAGGAGTTATTATCCTTCTTGGAGTATTAGCAGTTGTTATTGCTCCAAATATTATTAAAATACAAGAAAAGTCTGAAAAAGATGTTTTTAAAGAAAGTGTTAATTCACTTTTAAGAAGTGCTCAAATGTACTACGCAAATAATAATTTTATAAATTACCCAGCAGATGGTATACCTGCAAATTCTACTGATTTAGAAGTAAATAATAATAAAAACTTTACTTCAGGGACAGTAAAACTTATGAGTAAAGAGTACTTCTATGCAGAGAATATTTCAAATGGTAAGTTTTGTGCTACCGGAGTAAGAAATGACCTTAGTGTTTCTATAGGAGCATGTCCAGCAACTCCTGCAAGATGCTTTGACTTTGATAAAACGACAGGAACAATTACTAAATTTAGAAGTGGAAAAGTAGGATGTGCAATTAAAAATCCGACAGTACCAGAAGAAATAGATGGTGTTAAAGTAAAAGCAATCGGGTTTGCTGCATTTATTGCTCAAGATTTAAAACCACAATGTTCTGATCCAATGACAAATGAGCCCCTTAATATCCCAAATCCAGGTATAGATGATTCTTGTATAGTTGATATAAATTTGATTGTACCAGAAAAGCATTTTCAAATTATCTCTGTTAATTTACCTAGTTCAATTGAGTATATTTATCCTTCAGCATTTGCTTATCAAAAATTAACAGCAATTAATTTTCCAAATATGACTAATTTAAAACAAATTGGATTTGATGCATTTGGTGGAAATGCTTTAAATGCAATTGACTTTAGTAGCAATAAAAAATTGGAAAAAATAAATATATATGCATTATTTGGAGCGGGAATAACCAGTGTTATCTTTGAAGGGGCAGTCTCACTAAGAGAGATAGGTGGAATGTCTTTTGCACAAAATACAATAAAAGAGGTAAATCTTGTTAATCTTCCTAATTTAGAAGTTATAGGAACAAAAATAGCTTATCCTACTAATGAATTAGCAGACGGAACTATGACTGCATCTCCGTTTGGAATGAATAGTTCTAATAAAGGAAAACTACGTTTAGAAAACCTACCAAAAATAAAAGAAGTTGGTAATTTAGAATATACAATGACAGATTTTGCAGATGTAACAATTAAAAATATGCCTAATTTTGAACAAATAAAAACAGGCGCATTTGCTCCATTATATGGAGAATCAGTTTTAAATAAACTTACTTTAGAAAATAATCCTAAATTAACAAAAATAGGAAACCTTGCATTTATGTCTAATTTATTAACAAATCTTTCCTTGCCAAGCACAATAACCAGTATAGGTGAGTTAGCCTTTGCAGGAGGAAAAATAGAATCTATAAATTTTAATGGTGCTAAAATAACAGATTTAGGAGGTGGTGCATTTAATGGTAATAAATTGCCCGATGCAAATGCCATTTTCTATAAAAAAAATATTGATGGAACAGAAGACACTTCCACAATAATAAGTTATGGAGGTGCTAAACTTGCAGGAGTTACTTTACCAAATAACATAACCACAATAAGCAAAAATGGTTTTTATAATTGTAGACTAACAAGTATTACCTTGCCCTCTAATTTAAATGCAATTGGTGATGAGGCTTTTTTAAATAATGAACTAACAAATATCTCATTACCTACTAGTGTTAAAACTATTGGCAAAAGAGTTTTTCAAAATAATAAATTGACAGCTTTAGATTTATCAAATGTAACTTCTCTTGGTGAAGGTGTTTTAAATTCTAATAAGTTTCCAGATGCAACAGCGTTTATTTATGCAAAAAATCCAAATGGTAGTAATGATAACACAAAACTTATTAGTTATGCAGGTGCCAAACTTGCAGGAGTTACTGTACCTACTGGTGTTACTGAATTATGCCCAGGTTCGTTTGGTGGAACATTCATTACTTCTATTAGCTTACCATCAACACTAACAACTATAAGAACTAGGGCATTTCATAATAATAATCAACTAAATAATCCTACAATTCCTTCAAGCATCACAGTTATCGAGCCTGATGCATTTACAGGATTATACGATACAAACATATATGTTAAAAAACCAGCAAATAGTATTCCAGGGTCTCCTTGGGGAGCTAATCGCTGTGTAATTAGATGGGGGTAGTTAAATATAAAATAAATTGATTCAAAAATTTGTCTCATCTTATTAAAAATAATGAAAGAGGTCTAATAAATGAAAAATAAAAAAGCCTTTACAATGGTGGAATTACTTGGAGTAATAATAATTTTAAGTTTTATTACTCTAGTGGTTACTATCAATATCATAAAGATACAAAAAGATAAAGAATTAGAATTATTTGAATCAAGTGTAAATTCAATTGTAAGAAGTGCTCAAATGTACTATGCAAATAATAGTTTTATAAATTATCCTATCTCTGGAATAGCTGCTAACAGTAGTGAATTAGATTTAGTAAATAATCAAGTATTTACAACAGGAAGTATAAAATTGGTCGACAATGAATATTTCTTTGTTGATAATGTAAGTAACGGAAAATTTTGTGCCGTTGGAGTAAGAAATGACTTAACCATAATAAATGGAACGTGTCCAGAAACTCCTAACAGATGTTTTGAATTTGATTCTAAAACAGGAACAATTACAAAATATTTAAAAAATAAAGTAGGCTGTGATATTTCCAATCCAACAGTACCTTCACAAATTAATGGAGTAGCAGTAAAAAACATAGGAAAACTAGCATTTGCTAATTATGAATACATGAATTGCTCAAATAACGAGTGGAAAACAACTGTAAAAGTAACGAATACAAGTGACATAGATAAATACTTATCCTGCTCTGCTAGTATGGATACATTTGACAAAACTCATTATTTCACAGTAGTATCAGTAAGTTTACCTTCAACTATAGAAAAAATAGATGATATGGCTTTTTCTAACAATAATATAACTATATTAAATAGTTCAAATTTACCAAGTTTAAAATATATTGGAAACAGTGCATTTGAATTAAATAATATAATATCTTTAAATTTAAGTAAAAACTTATTATTAGGTAAAATTGGAGACAACGCCTTTTTGGGTAATAATATTTCTAATTTAATTTTAGAAGGTGCTTCTAATTTAACTGAAATAGGAACAAAAGCGTTTATGAATAACAAAATAGAAACTCTTAATCTTTCCAATTTTCCTCTGATAAAAGAAATTAAAGATAATACATTTAATAAGAACTTAATAAATACTTTGACCATTGCAAACATTCCAAATTTAGAAATAATAGGAGAGTCATCTTTTGCAAACAATGTTATTAAAAATTTAACTTTGGAAAACTTTTTAAAACTAACAACTATTAAAAACCAAGCCTTTATGCGTAATTCATTTAGTTCAGTTATTATTAGAAACCTACCAGTATTTAAAACATTTGGTTTCAATTCGTTTGGATCAAGTGTAGTAAACACGCTTGTTATTGATAATTTGCCTATTTTAACTGAAATTGGAGAATCAGCATTTAGAGATAATAATATTATTATTAAAAATATGGCTCTAACTAACTTACCATCAGTAACTAAAATAGGTAATATGACATTTCATTCTTCATTTGTTCAAAGTCCATCTGGTACTTTGGATTTAACAGGAATGCCAAACTTAGAATTTATTGATTATTGGGCTTTTAATTTTAATCAATTTGATAATATTATATTTAATAGTAATATTAAAAGAATATCAGATCAAGCATTTAGAGGTTATGGAGCTTTAAAAACTACTAATTTAGGTGAATTAAAAAAACTTGAAATTATAGGAGAACAAACATTTCGAAATAATATAATTAATTCTTTAATAATTCCAGAGAATGTAAATTCTATAGGGAATAGTGCTTTTTTTAATAGTAAAGAATTAAAAAGTGTTACAATATTAGGAATAGATCCTAAGAGATTCAATACGAACTGGACAGCAATAGGTTGGCCAAGTTCTTTAAAACCTTTATAATAACGCTTTCTTTATTATAAATACTGTGTTATAATTATTTAGGCTTTTTTAATTAAATGAAAGGAGAAAAAAATGGGTAAAATAAAAATATTTGCACTCGGAGGATTAAATGATGTTGGCAAGAACATGTATGTTGTTGAAGTCGACAAAGATATATTTGTATTTGATGCTGGATTAAAATATGCGGATGATAAAATGTTAGGGGTAGATTATATAATTCCTAACTTTGATTACTTAAAAGAAAACATAGATAGAATACAAGGAATATTTATCACTCACGGTCATTTTTTACAAATGGGTGCTGTCTGTGATATATTAACAGAAATACCAAAAATGAAAATATATGGTACATCATTTACACTAGATATAATAAAAGATGAATTGGATGCAGAGGGAATTAAATACGGTGATAACTTAATTGAATTAAAACCTCATAAAAATATAAGCTTTGGAGTAAATGCTATATTTCCAATTAGTCTAACACATTCAGTACCAGAAGCAGTAGGCTATGTATTATATACACCAGAAGGTGCTATATTCTACACAGGAAACTTTGTAATTGATTCAAGCATGCCTTCTAGTTTTAAAACAGACATAGGTAAATTAGCGTATGTTGGAAAACAAGGAATATTATGCTTATTAAGTGAATCAATGTATGCTGATAAATCAGGATTTACATCTCCTAGACACAAAATGCTAGAAGTATTTAAAGAAACACTGAGTAGAAGTGAAGGAAGAATTTTATTTAACATTTACGAATCACAAATATTTAGAATTCAAGAATTACTTACAGCAGTTGAAGGAACAAATAAAAAACTGATAATAATGGGTAAAACCTTAGAAACAACAATTAATAGATGCTTAACAAAAGGATACTTAAAATTTGATAAAACAAAAATGAGTAGTATTCATCACGTTAATGATCCAAATGTAATAGTAGTTATTTCGGATGATAGAGAAAAACCATTCTCTAACATGAAAAGAATTATAAGAGGAACTGATAAATTCATTAAATTAAATTCTGATGATACAGTAGTATTTGCATCACAAGTATATGATGGAATGGAAAAAACAGCAACAAATGTATATGATAATTTAGCAAAAATGGGATGCAACCTTGTTGTATTACCAACCAAAAAATATTTATCAATGCATGCTTCAAGCGAAGATTTAATGCTTATGCTTGATCTTATGCAACCAAAATATTACTTCCCAGTAATCGGAGAATTTAGACATCAAATCGCTAATCGAGACATAGCACTTTCATACGGAATGAATGAAGAAAATATTCTAGTAAAACTAAACGGACAAGTGGCAACATTTGTTGATAGAAAATTAGTAGATAACGGTGAAACTGTAAAAGTTGATGACATTATGATTGATGGAAAAACAATCGGAGACATAGGTGAAGCAGTACTTAAAGACCGTGAAGCATTAAGCAATAACGGAATTGTAGTAGTTACTGTAACATTAGGAAGAGATAATAAAAAAGTATTAGCAGGACCAGAAATATTAACACGCGGATTTATTTATGTAAAAGATAATATAGACGTGATTAAAGAAGCTGAAAGAATTTCGTTAGAAGTTATAAACGAAAATATAAAAGATAATCGTGTTGATTTCAATAAAATAAAAATGAACATCAGAGACAAGGTAGGAAAATATCTTTACCAAGAAACTGAATGTAAACCAATGGTATTACTTGTAATTCAAGAGGTGTAAACCTCTTTTTTATTGTATAATTTTACATTTAGGTTTATAATTATATAAGAAAGTAGGGATTATATGAAACTAGCAGTTTTAAT
>JAVWTD010000015.1:0-25388 GCA_036667875.1 Bacilli bacterium | reverse complement strand
AGAAATGATTTTGATAGTGCAGATATTTACAAAGATATGGTTGATGTAACAGACATTTATGGTAATCAGTTTGTAACTATTCCTAAGTTTTATATTAAAAAAACAGTAACAGGCGATGTCTGGGAATGGAGAATATCTAAAGTAAAGAAAGATAACAACTATTATTTACCAGCCTGCTTCTATGACGAAGTAAATAGTAAAGAGATTCCTTATGTTCTAATAGGCAAGTATGACGCTACTGAAACAGGTGGAAAACTACAATCTAAAACAGGTGTTAAGCCTTTAACAGACAAAGATATAAATACATTTAGAAACTATGCAAAAGCAAATAATATAAATAATGTAACAGGTTACCAATTACTTGATATCCATGCACTTGATGCTATTCAAGTATTATTCTATATTGAATTTGCTACCTTAAATAGTCAATCTAAAATGCAAGGATATGCAAACGCAAATACGGAATCAATTATAAATGGAACAACAAACGCAGTAAATGCATCAAGCGGATCAATTAATGATTTAAAGAATGGTAAAAACGCCATGAAATATCGTGGAATAGAAAATATCTATGGCAATATTTGGCAATTCGTTGATGGTGTAAACATCAATAATGTTAATGCCACTACCGCTCACTTTTATGTAAACCGTGATGCAACAACTTACGCGTCAGACATAATTAATGGAAAGTATACCCAAGTAGGATATAACAAACTTAATACAAATGGATGGGTAACAAAAATGGGATATGACTCCGCTAATCCTTTTATCCAAATGCCTCAATTATTAAATGGAAACGCAACTACAAAATATGGTGACCAATACTGGATGGATACAAACGTAACTAAAAGAGTAGTCATCACAGGTGGAGGTTGGGATAATGCTGACACATGTGGATTAAGCACTTTTTTCCTAGACAGTTCTTCTGTTTATTATTATACTAGTGTTGGCTCACGTCTTATTAAAACAGCTTCGTAGTAGGATTTATCCTACCTTTTTTGTAGATATAGTCAAATTACAAGTTGTAAGACTAAACTCAATTACAAACCGAGTTTACTTTTACAATCTACAAATCTATAAGTATTTTAACAAATTACTATAAAATACTTGATATGTTTAAAGAATTAGTGTATATTCTTATTAGTGCTTTCACTTGGAATGAAAATCTCCGATTTATCCTAGGTGAATAGTGAATTTAGAAGAGAGGAGAAATATTATGGCATTAAACAAAGAAGTTAAAACTGAAATCATCAAAAAATACGCTAGAACAGAAGGAGATACAGGATCTGCAGAAGTTCAAATAGCTATTTTAAATGAAGAAATCAAAAATTTAACAGAACATTTAAAAGAACATAAACACGATTTTCATTCAAGAAGAGGTCTTCTTAAAAAAGTTGGACAAAGAAGAAGTTTATTAAACTACTTACTTAAAGAAGACGTTAAAAGATATCGTGATATCGTAAAAGCTTTAGGCTTAAGAAAATAATTAAATAATTTAAGTAGGCACTCTTTTTCGAGTGTCTTTATTTTTGGAAAAATAATAGGAGGTAAAATGAAAAATATTTTTGAATTAGATTTTAGAGGTAGAAAAATAATCGTTGAAAACGGAGAACTTGCAAAACAAGCAAATGGAGCTGTTTTAGTAAGATATGGAGATACCGTTGTATTATCAACAGCAGTCGTATCAAAAACTGCTAATATACTATCAGACTTTTTCCCATTAATGGTTTTATATCAAGAAAAACTTTACTCAGTAGGTAAAATACCAGGAGGATTCATAAAAAGAGAAGGAAGACCAAGCGAAAATGCTACCCTTGCTGCTCGTATGATTGATAGACCATTAAGACCATTATTTAAAGAAGGATTTAGAAATGAAGTTCAAGTAGTTAATACTATTTTATCAGTAGAACAAGATAACTCTCCTGAACTAACAGCAATGTTTGGTTCTAGTTTATCAACTTGTATTTCTAAAATACCTTTTGATGGTCCAGTTGCAGGAGTTAAAGTAGGACGTATTAATGGAGAATTTATTATTAACCCAACATCAGAACAATCACTAATTTCAGATATTGACCTAACAGTAGCGGGAACTAAAGAAGCCATCAACATGGTTGAAGCAGGCGCTAAAGAAGTTAATGAAGAAGATATGTTAGATGCACTAATGTTTGGACATGACGCCATTAAAGAATTAGTAGCATTCCAAGAAGAAATAGTTGCTAAAATCGGAGTTCCTAAAATGGATTATGAAGTTTTAGAAATAAGTGAAGAACTTAAAAATGAAGTAAAAACACTTATTAGTGAAAACTTAAATACTGCACTAAGAATAAAAGATAAACTAGAAAAATATAAAGCAGTAGATAAAATTAAAGAAGACTGTATTAATAAATATACAGAAGAATTTACGGGAACAGACAGAGAAGAATTAAGAACATTACTAACTAAAATTAAATTAGTAATGGAAGAAATTGAATATCAAATATTTAGAGCTATAGTAGTAGGAGAAAAAACAAGAATAGATGGACGCAAGATGGATGAAATAAGAACATTATCTGCAGATGTTGACTTACTACCAAGAACACATGGGTCAGCTCTATTTACAAGAGGACAAACTCAAGCTCTATCTGTAACCACACTAGGAGCTTTAGGTGAACATCAAATATTAGATGGATTAGGAATTGAAGATGAAAAAAGATTTATGCTTCATTATAATTTCCCTCAATTCTCAGTAGGAGAAACAGGAAGATATGGTTCCCCTGGACGCCGTGAAATTGGTCATGGAGCACTTGGAGAAAGAGCATTATCTTATGTAATACCTTCAGAAGAAGTATTCCCTTACACTATTAGAGTTGTGTCAGAAATCTTAGAAAGTAATGGTTCATCAAGTCAAGCAAGTATTTGTGCAGGATGCATGAGTTTAATGGCTGCAGGAGTTCCTATAAAAGCACCTGTAGCAGGAATTGCCATGGGACTTATTACAGATAAAGAAGACTACACAATACTAACAGATATTCAAGGAATGGAAGACCATTTAGGAGATATGGACTTTAAAGTAGCAGGAACAAGAAATGGAATCTGTGCCCTTCAAATGGATATAAAAATAAAAGGAATCAATAAAAATATCTTAAAAGAAGCACTTGAACAAGCAAAAAAAGCAAGAATGCAAATTTTAGATAAAATAGAAGAGACAATAAGTGAACCAAGAAAAGAAGTTTCAAAATATGCACCAAAAACAGTAATATTTAGTATCGATCCAAATCGTATTAAAGAAGTTATAGGTAAAGGTGGAGAAACAATTACAAAGATTATTCTTGAATCAAGTAATGTACTTTCTGTAAATGATATTAACGCCGTTAAAGTTGACCTTGAAGACGATGGAAGAGTAATAATTTACCACACAAATCAAGAGATAATCGACAAATGTGCTAATATGATAAAAGACATAGTAAAAGAAGTTATAGAAGGCGAAATATATACAGTTAAAGTAGTTAAAGTAGAAGACTTTGGTTGCTTTGTACAATTATGGCCAGGTTGTGAAGGATTAGTTCATGTTTCACAACTAGACACTAAACGTGTAGAAAAACCTAGTGATATAGTTAAAGTAGGAGACGAAATACAAGTAAAATCAATGGGATACGACAAAAAAGGAAGATTAAATCTTTCAAGAAAAGAAACACTAACACCAACTGTAGAAGCTACCAAAGAGTAGTTTCTTTTTTTGCTAAAATTAATATATTTATAAAAAAAAAGAGGATAATTTATCTTCTTTTTGTATAAATAGAAACAACATCAGGTGCGTAATTATCATTGTTTGTTACTAAACTTGATATTGACTTAATTTTATAATTACAACTATTATCTAAACTTTGTTGACTATCACAATAGTAATATTCTTTTACAATCTTCCCATTCTCATTAAGAAATTTTCCCATATCATTCTTAACAAATTCTCTATATTTTTTTATATTTTCTAACTTATCATTAGAATTAAAATTAACATAAGCCTGTATATTAGATAGTAAAATTAAATCATATTTATTTTCTAGTCTTTTGGGCAAATTAAGTATATTTGAATTATAAAAATTAATATCTAAAAGTTTATCAATATTATCTTTTAAATATTTATAATTATCATTTTCTAAATAGGAATTGATTCTTGTTTGAGTCTTCTTATCATTGATATTATTATAAAATAATCCAGTACTTCTTAAGATAGTTCCACTTTTTGTAAGACTATATGCCATATCCCAAAAGTTTCTTGAGTAACTATCTAAATTTATTCTTAATTTATCTTCATAAATACGTTTTCTAAAGACTTTCTTATTTTGATTGTCTTTATTTCTTATTAAAAAGAAATCTAAGAATTCATCCCTGCTAAGAGACTTTAGGGCTGCTATTTTTAAACAAACAAGATGTCTTGCATATAAATTAATGTCAAACATATCAACACTCTTAGCACCTCTTAAAACAGCCTCAAATGCATGGTCTCCAGATGCGGTTGGAGTAAGCACCGATTTATCCTTTACATCAATTAAATTCAAATAACCTTTAATATTTTCAGTAGTAAAAAGGTAGACAGGTGAATAAAGCGAAAAGTCGACATCAGCACAACTATTAGACATAACATATTTTAAATTTTCTAATTCAGAAATTATTGTATGTTCCATTTTTATCCCCCTTTAATGAGCCCTATTATATTATATTAGATAAGTTTTGTCAAAATACAAAAAAAACTCATAAAATGAGATTTTATTTTGTTAGGATATTATAAACTTCTTTAATATCCATAAGTGGTCTATTGTCATTATAATATGGTTTCAAGTGTAAATGAAAATGCTTTACTAACTGAATATCCCCATTATTTTGGATTAGAGTTAATCCATCAATATTAAGTTTCTCCCTTAAAAGTTTCTCCATTTTTCTTGCAGTTTCTATTATATGAATAAATGTTTCATTTGGTATAGTATTTAAATCAAGTGTATGATCTTTTGGAACTATTAATAAATGTCCTAAAGAATCAGGCTCAATATCTAAAAATACTCTTACAATATTATCTTCATAAATAGTGTATGAAGGAATCACACCCTCATTAATTTTACAAAATATACAATCCATTTTTTCACCTTCCCAAATATATTATATAAATTATTACATACTTTGTAAAGACTTAAGAAAATTATGATATAATTGTTAGTGTTAGGAGTGGTATTTTGGATAACAAATTATTTATTAATTATTTAATAAAAGAATGTCTAAAAATTAACAAAACATCCAATCTAGTAGTAAGTATACCTGCAAAATATAAAGAAACGATTGAATCAATTAAAGCACTAGGTATGAAAAATATCAAAATATGCGATAATGATTTTGAAATATATAAAGAAAATATTAAAACAAACGGATATTTTCTAATCTTTATAGAAAATAAAATAAGTGAGTTAGATTCATTACTTCTTGAATCTTACAATAGAGTTTGTGCATGTGCTATTCCTTTTAATTATGAACTTTATCCTTACAACAAAACAATAAAAGTATCTTCTTTAACTTCACCTTTAGGAACCGACTTAAGAATAAAAGACCTTACCCTTTTAAAGAATCAATTAAAAGAAATTCCTAGTTGTGGTAATTATATAAAAGGAACTTTTAATGGAATAATAAGAGCTTCTAGTGATTCCTTAGTATATAATGAAAGAATAGAAGATTTAGTAATTGAAATTGAAAACAATAAAATAATTGACTATGACTGTAAAAAATGTAAAATAAACTTCAAAAATTTATATTTAGATAGTATATTCTTAATTAGTGATAAGACTCCTAAATTAAACAAATATATAGAATATAACAACTATATACTAGATAAATATAAAGACAGTCATGCCCTTATAAAAGCACCTGATGCTGACATAATAATGCCCTTAAATTTAAATAAATGGAGATGAAAATATGAAGACTTTAGAAATAAAAAACTTAAACGTTACAATCGAAGAAAAACAAATACTAAAAGACTTTAGTCTTACCATAAATGAAGGAGAAATCCACGCTATTATGGGACCTAATGGAACAGGAAAAAGCACATTAGCAAAAGTAATTATGGGAGATCCTAGTTATAAAGTAATAAGTGGAAGTATTCTAGTAGATGGAAAAAATATAATAGACCTTGAAGTTTATGAAAGAGCACGCCTAGGGATCTTTTTAGGAATGCAATCACCTACTCAAATTGAAGGAGTAACTAATGCTGACTTTTTAAGAACAGCTCTTAATTCAGTTGAAGGAAACAAATTTAGCCTTATGCCATTTATTAAAAAATTAGATAAAACAGTTGAAAAACTAAAAATGAATCCAAACATGATTCACCGAGGAATAAACCAAGGATTCTCTGGAGGAGAAAGAAAGAAAAATGAAATATTACAAATGTACATGTTAAATCCATCTTGTGTTTTATTAGATGAAATAGACTCAGGACTTGATGTTGACAGTTTAAAAATTGTTGGCGAAAATGTAATGGAATATTTTAAAGAATTTAAACCTACAATATTAGTAATTACACATTATCAAAGATTACTTGATTATATAAAACCTCATTATGTTCATATAATGAAAGATGGTCATATCGTTAAAACTGGAGATTCATCTTTAGTTAAAATAGTAGAAAATTTAGGATACGACAACATTGAAGAAGAAACTAGTACTTGTATAGGAACTAATAAATAAAACAATGAATAGAATATTTATAAAAGAAGACATAATAGATTTTACTGATTTAGACGGAAAAATAAAAATAAACAGTAAGGCTAAAAATGAATTCTTTGATGTTAATAGTATTACTATTGATGTTTTAGAGGATACAAACTTAAAAATAGCATATTCTTCAATCAATCCAAGTAAATTAGATATAATAATAAATGTGTTGCCTGATGTAGAACTTAAATTAGATGAATTAAGAAAAGGTGATAACTATAAAATTAGATATAGATATAATATCTTTGAACAAGCCACCTTAAACTTAAATAAATTTTATGATTTAAAAAGTATAAAAGAATACGTTATAATTAACTTAAATGGTGAAAATGCAAAAATTGATTATAACTTTAAAACAATAAGCAAAAATTATGAAAAATACGATATTACTGTTTATCATAATAGTAAAAACTCTATAAGTAATATTAAAAATAACGGTGTCAATATAAAAAGTGGAAACTTAATTTTTAATGTATCATCATTTGTATATTCTGGATTTACTAATTGTACTGCTAATCAATTTGGTCGAATAATTAATTTAGTAAATGAAAAATGTCAAATTAATCCAAACCTTTTTATAGATGAATTTGATGTTTCTGCAAACCATTCTGCTCACATAGGGGGATTTGAAAAAGAAGAAATATTCTACCTAAATAGTCGTGGAATAAACAATGAAGACGCCAATAAACTTTTGATAACAGGCTTTTTAATGAATGAGACTGATAAATATTTACAAGAAAAAATAGATAATAGTATTAATAGGTATTGGAGGTGAAATAATGAATAGAGAAGATTTTGATATTTTAAAAAGTGATATAATTTATTTTGATAACGGAGCCACTTCTTTAAAGCCTCGAGTTTTAATAGATAAAACAAACGAATACTATAGCAAATATAGTGCTAATGCACACAGAGGTGACTATGATATAAGCCTAAAAGTAGATAGTATGTATGAAGAAACAAGAATGCTTGTTAAAGACTTTATAAACGCTAAATCAGAAAAAGAAATTGTTTTTACTAGTGGAGCAACCGATTCACTTAATAAAATTATTTTTGGTTACTTTAAGAATACCCTAAAAAAAGGTGATGAAGTATTAATTACAAAAAGTGAACACGCTAGTAATGTTCTTCCTTGGTTTGAATTAGCAGACCAAATAGGTATAGTTATAAAATATATTGAATTAGATGAAAACTTTCACGTTACATTAGATGCTGTTGATGATAAAATTACAAGCAAAACAAAAGTAATTTCCATAGCACATATTACAAATGTAATAGGAGATATTAGACCAATTAAAGAAATAACTAAATATGCCCATAAAAGAGATATCTTAGTAGTCTTAGATGCTGCTCAGTCAGCTGCTCATAAGAAAATAGATGTAACCGATCTAGACGTTGATTTCATGGCTTTCTCAGCCCACAAGATGTGTGGACCTACAGGAGTCGGAGTAATGTATGGTAAATATAAACTTTTATGTAAAACTAAACCAATTATATTTGGTGGAGGAATGAACGCATCATTTGAAGATACTCAAGATAGAGTATATAATAATCCTCCTCATCTTTTCGAAGCAGGGACACCGAATATAGCAGGAGTAATAGGATTTTCTGAAACTTTAAAATATCTAAACAACATAGGAATGGACACAATTGACAGTTACGAACAAGATTTAAAAAACTATTGTTTAAAGAAATTAAAACAAAATAAAAACATAATTATATATAACGAAGTAAGTGAATCAGGCATAATTGCTTTCAATTATAAACAAATATTTGCTCAAGACTTAGCAATTTATTTAAATAAGTTTAATATCTGTGTAAGAGCAGGTAATCATTGTGCCAAAATATTAAAAAATGAAATTGGAATCAAAAACACATGCCGTATAAGTTTCTATTTCTACAATAATAAAAAAGAAATAGATACACTAATTGATGCACTTAATAATGAATCAATATTTAATGAATTAATATAGGAGATAATAAAATGGAAAAAAGAGTTGTAATAATAACAGGTGGAGGAAAAGGAATAGGACATGGAATAGCTAGAAAATTTGCCAAAAATAATGACAATATAGTTATTACAGGAAGAACCCTAGAAACTCTAGAGAAAACAGCCAAAGACCTAGAAGAAGAATTTAAAATAGAAGTTCTTCCCATCGTAGCAGATGGATCAAATGAAGAAGAAGTAAAAAATGCTATTAAAAAAATAATTGAAAAATTTGGAAGAATTGATGTATTAATTAATAATGCACAAGCATCAAAATCAGGAAAGATGTTAATTGAACACACTAAAGAAGATTTTGATTTAGCCATTAACACTGGACTTTATGGAACATTCTTTTATATGAGAGAAGCATTTCCTTATTTAAAAGAAACAAAAGGGTCAGTTATTAATTTTGCATCATCATCTGGCTTCAGTGGAAAACTTGGGCAATCAAGTTATGCAGCCGCAAAAGAAGGAATAAGAGGACTATCAAGAGTAGCCGCTACAGAATGGGGACAATACGGAATAAACGTTAATGTTGTAGCCCCACTAGTAGAAACAGAACAATTAAAAAAATGGAAAGAAGAATATCCAAAAATTTATGAAGAAACAATCAAAGGAATACCTATGAATAGATTTGGAGACGCAGAAGAAGATGTTGGATCAGTTTGTTTAGCACTAGCTTCAAGTGGATTCAAATACGTTAGCGGAGAATGTATTGGAGTAGAAGGCGGAGTAGGTCTTAGACCATAAAAAAAACAACATTAAGTTGTTTTTTTCTTATAATCCTTGAGTTAAAGAAACAATAAACATAGCTATCATTGCAAAAAGCATAATTAGAACAACAATCTTTTGTCCATTTATTTTGTGTTTTTTCTTATTTGTCATATTTACACCTCACCTCCATTATATCATAATTTTTTTGGAATATTAACAAAAAATAATAATACACTAGATTAGGTGATAAAATGAAAAAGGGAATAAATCAGTTAAAACAATATTTAACAGTAAACAAAAGTTATTTTGTATTCTTATCCATTTTACTCATTATTGGTATCTTTGCAGGTTCAATATTTTTTTTAACTCTCAATGAAGGGGATACTTCTCTTGTTAGTGAATACCTATCAGACTATATTGAAAGTGTTAGTAGTAACAGTATTAATTTTAAAGTTTCTTTGTTTAATTCAATTCTTAGTAACACACTCTTATCAGTTGTTATTTTTTTATTAGGTTTTTCAGTTATTGGTCTTCCTATTACTTTATTATTGTTCTTCTATAAGTCATTTATTATTGGATTTTCTATTTCAAGTATTATTTTAAACTATAAACTAAAAGGATTAATACTATCCATATTTTATGTTTTTCCACATCAAGTTTGTAGTGTTATACTTTATATGATACTAGTCATGTCTTCCTTAATAATTTCTTTAAATCTTATGAAAGCAATTCTTAATAAAAAGGAAATATCATTTAAAGATATAACTTCAATCTATACAACAAAATATTTAATTATTCTATTTTGTTTATGTTTATTTTCTATTTATGAATCAATAATTCTTCCTAAAGTTGTCTTTTTACTTTTTAAAATCTTTATGCTATAATTGTTAAAGAAAGGATGATAAAATTGAAATGTATTTTATTATGTGCAGGATATGCAACAAGACTTTTTCCATTAACAGAAAATTTTCCTAAAGCCTTATTAGAAATTGGAGAGGGTAAACCATTATTAGATTATATATTAGATGAAGTAAATACAATTAATGAAATAGACGAAATAATTGTAATTACTAATAATAGATATACACCTCATTTTCAAAAATGGGCAAGCACTAAAAATAATATTAAACCAATAAAAATATTAAATGACAATACTAATAGTAATACTGACCGTCTAGGTGCAATAGGAGATATGCAATATACAATAAAAAACTGTAATATTGATGATGATATAATTGTAATTGCTGGAGATAATTTATTTGACTATAAATTACAAGGAGTAATAGACTATTACAACAAAGTTAAAAACCCAGTAGCAGTTACAAAAGAAATAAATGATATAAATATGCTAAGAAGTTTTGCTGTTGCTAAATGCAACAATGAAGACCGTATTTTAGAACTAGTAGAAAAACCTGCTAATCCAGAAAGTAATATAGGAGTTTACGCAACTTATGTATATCCAAAATATATTTTAAAAACAATTGATGAATATTTAGAAGCTTCAAATAACCCTGATGCTCCAGGGTATCTTTTAGAATATGTCGTAAGACATTATCCTACATACGCTTATAAATTTAAAGGTAATTGTTATGATGTAGGAACTCATGAATCATTAGAAAAAGTTAGAAATCTTTATAGAAATAAGTAAAAAAAGCATGAATAATGCTTTTTTATTACAATCATTTAATATTGTGATATAATTAGTCTGGTGATTGAAATGAAAACAGTTGTAATTGGAATGAGCGGCGGAGTAGATTCAAGCGTAGCTGCCATTTTATTAAAAGAACAAGGATATAATGTAATTGGATTATTTATGAGAAATTGGGATACTTCCGTTAATGGAGATTATTTAGGAAATCCTGATTTAAACGAATCCATTTGTCCTCAAGAACAAGACTATAATGATGCAATAAAAGTATGTGAGAAACTAGATATTCCTTTAAAAAGAGTAGACTTTGTAAAAGAATATTGGGATTATGTGTTTACCTATTTTTTAGATGAATTGAAAAGAGGAAGAACACCAAATCCAGACATTATGTGTAATAAATATATAAAGTTTGATATGTTTATCAAACACGCTGTAAAGCTTGGAGCAGATTATATTGCAACCGGGCATTATGCGAGAATGAAAGATGGTTATTTATTAAGAGGAGTTGACGATAATAAAGATCAATCATACTTTTTAAGTCAATTATCTAAAGAACAATTAAGTAATGTCCTTTTTCCTGTAGGAGATTTAGAAAAGCCTGTAGTAAGAAAAATTGCTCTTGAAAATGATTTAATTACTGCTAGAAAAAAAGATTCAACCGGAATATGTTTTATAGGTGAAAGAAACTTCAAACATTTCTTAGAAAACTATTTACCAAATACTAAAGGGGACATTATAAATATAGAGACAAATAAACTAGTAGGAAGTCATGTTGGTTTAATGTATTATACAATTGGACAACGAAAAGGATTAAATCTTGGAGGAAACTTACAAAGATTATTTGTAGTAGGTAAAGATACTACTAAAAATATCCTTTATGTAGCCCTAGGAGACGATAATGAATATCTTTATACAGATTCATGTGTAGTAGAACAAATGAACTGGAATAGCGATTTAAAGCCCTTAAAATGTACTGCTAAATTTAGATACCGTCAAAAAGATAATAATGTAGAAATAGAAATTATAGATGATACTCATATTTTAGTAAAGTACCCACAATTAGTTTCATCAGTAACTCCTGGACAAGCATGTGTCTTATATGATGGAGAAATATGCTTAGGTGGAGGAATTATTTCCAAAGTTTTAAAAAATAATAAAGAATTATGGTATTTATAATCCATATTTTTTTTTAAATGCTTTTATTTATTTCTAAAGTTTGATATAATATATTTGTAAGATAGAAAGGAGAATGACATGAAAAAATTATTAGTACTAGGTCTTCTTTCTTTATGTATTCTAACAGGATGCACAAAAGAAGTAGAAAAAGGAAACTATAAAGAAGGTACTTATTTTGGAAGCGTAGAAGCAGAAAGTTATGGTAAAAAATACTATACAACTGCCGTAGTTTACGTAGATGATTTTGGAATGATTAAATCAGTTTTCTTAGATAATACATACTTTAAAGATGACAAATATACTACTAAAAAAATTCTTGGAGATGAATATGGTATGAAATCTACTAGTGCTTCAGCTGGAGTAATCGAAGGTGGAGCAGAATGGTATGAACAAGCTGCCGTTATTGAAAAAAAAGTAATTTCAGAACAAGGATTAAATTGGGTTAAATACTCAGACGACGCTAAAACTAAACTTGATGGTGTGTCAGGTGTTACTATTACTGCTAACACTTATGTAGACGCAATAAACAACGCTTTAGATAGTGCCAAATAATATAGCAACCGAAAGGTTGTTTTATTTTTGTCTTTAATAGACAATCTCTTAAATGTTAGAATTTGTAAATTTTAAGTTTTGTGGTATAATAGCAAGCATCGATTGGGGGCGATTATCTTGCGTAATGACAAATATATAATGATTTCTTTTTTAACTGTTTTTGCAGTTATAGTTATTCTTCTTTCAAATGATATTCAAATTTCATTAAATAATAAAGGAAACTATCCAAAAAAACAACTTATCGCTCAAGCAAAAATAGTATCAATTAATACAATTAAAGATCATGTTGCAAATGCTCAAACTGTAAAAGGAACAACAGAGATAGTTGCAAATGCCTCAGTCACAAAAGAAGACTTAGAAGCATCTCTTAAAAATAAAACTCAAAATACCTCTAAAGCTGTAGAAACAGTCGCTCAAAATAATACTGCAACATCAGGATGGGCATGGCCTACTCAAGCAGGATGGCAAATAAGTTCAAACTATGGATACAGAAATGATCCATTCAGTGGATATGTTGATTTTCATGGAGCATTAGATATATATGGACCAGGAAGTGGAAGTGCAATATATGCATCTAATAATGGTGTAATTACTTTTAAAGGATGGACAAGAAGTTATGGTTACCATTTCATAATTAATCATAATAATGGATATTACACTTTATATGCCCATTTAAGTGGCTTTGCACCAGGAATAGAGTATGGAACAATTGTTTCAAAAGGTCAACAAATAGGGTATATGGGTATGACAGGAAACGCTACAGGAGTCCACTTACATTATGAAGTTTGGATTGGATATCCATGGAATGGCGGATATACGATAAATCCTTGGAGTTTATACTAGAATACATTGCATAAATTATTAAACAGTGCTATATTTGTATCGGAGGGTTAAATCATGAAAAAATTAACAATATTTAAAAGTTGCATTGAAAAACTAAAAAACTATAAACTTGAAAAAGACACTGAAAAAAAGACTTTATTAACAGAAACTATATTAAGAAATTGGAGTAAAGAAGAACTATTAGATCAAAATTATTCTCACAATATAGCAACAGTAAATAATTTTTTTAATACTGTTGGGTCTTGTCAAAGTACATTCTTAGAAGCTTCAATTGCCCCACAATTACCAGAAGAAGCTTTAAAAGAAATACTATTGAATAGTAATAAATCTCTTTTTCAAGAAGAAGAATTTGAAGAAATGCAAGCAACAATTCAAAAACAAAGACTAATAAAAAGAAATACTCAAAAATAATGAGTATTTTTTTGTTGATTTTAAACTATGTTCTATTTTTTAGAAAGTAAAGATATATTGTTCTAGGAGGATTAATAATGAAAAAATTAACAATATTTAAAAGTTGTATTGAAAAATTAAAAAATTATAATATAAATAAAAACAATAAAATTAAAAAAGTTATAGTAGATACTATTAAAAGAGATTGGGATGAGGAAGAATATTTAGAAAAATTCTATATGCATTATTATTTAGAACATAAAGGAGAATTCTATTATCTTAATTCATTTAGTAATATACCTTGTTTTAAAGAACCCTTAGAATCAATTATTAGTCAAGAAGATTTAAAAGAAATTATATTAGAAAAAAATAAACAATATTTTGGTGAAGAAGAATATAAAAATATAGAAAAAGAAATTAAAAAACAATTGTAATTTTTTGTTTCATTTTTTGAAACTTTCAAGTATTTATACAAATAAGTGGTAAAGTTATAAGTGAGGTGGGATAATATGAAAAATATAAGATTTTTCAAGGATTGTTTTAAGAAATTAGAAAATTACAGATTAGAAAAGATTGCATTAAAAAAGCAACAAATTATTGAAAGTATTAATAAAGATTGGACAAAAGAAGAAATAATGAATCAAAACTATTCTTTTGCACGACCAGTCGCAGTTTTATATCCAACAGCTATATATCATTCATTAAATTTAAATAGTGAAATAAATTTAAATCCAGTTTTAGATGAAGATGCTTTAAAATTTATGTTACTTAACAGTAATAGATATTTATTTAGTGATGAAGAATTTGCTGAATTATCAGATAAAATTAATATGCCTAAAACAAAAAGATTAGAGAAAAAATAAAATTTCTCTATTTTTATGTTATACTTATTATAAGGTAAGGTGTATAAAATGAAAAAAAATGGATTTACTTTAATTGAATTATTAGCGTCTATAATTCTTATGGGAATAATTATTGGAATTGCAGTCCCAACTTATAACAAATATGTAGAAAAAAGTAGAAAGAATACATTTGAACAAACTTTAATTGGATTAACTAGATCAATTGAACTATATATAGTAGAAAGACCAGGGGAAGATTTTACTACACCCCTTGATATCTTAACTTATATAAAAGAAGCAGAGAATGTAAATACAATTAAAACCGGCAAATTCTATCTTTCAAATGGTAAAGTGATATTATTAAATGTTAACGATGGAACATTTTGTGGTAACGGTTATAAAAAGAATTTAAGTATAACAAAAGGTAGTTGTCCAGTAGCAGAGTAAGAAAAAAGGATTTTTAAATCCTTTTTTTAATCACCAATAATAAATATAGTATATGTATTTCCTTGAACAAATGTGTTTACACCTGTTGCTTGAATTGGACTACTTGGATGTATTTGACCTGGGAAACCTGTATTGTGGGGTTTTTTAACAAAATTGAAAGTTACTCCTGGAGCTGCGGCTCCTAGTTTACTTCTCAATAAATTTATTGTACCATCGGCATTGCCAGGTATAATCCATTCTGCTTGAATAAATACATTATATGAAGCAGCAGGACCACTTGACAATCCAATATTTATATAAGTTCCACTAACCACTTTAACACCGCTTCCAACATTTTGTCTAAGGGCTAAATCTCTTGATGCATTATTAAATCCTAAATAATAGAAAGTACAATTTAAGCCAAGATTACGGCATTGAGTTTGAATTGAACTTCTAGATAATCCTACAAAATAAGGAACAGTTATGGGAGACCCTTGTGAAATAAATACAGTTATTCTTGTAGTAGTAGGGTCTATCTTGTCACCTGGATTTAAACTTGTTTTAATTATGCTTCCTTTGCCTACATTTGTTGAGTATTCATAAGTTTCATCTAAACCTACTCCTACACCATCACACCATGCTCTAAGGTCTGCTAGAGAGCCAAATTTAGGTACTACAATAGGACCTAGTGAAGTAGTTATAATAATCTTAGTTCCTTCACTTATTGAAGAACCAGTTTCATAATTTATTCCTATTAATTCATCTTTTGGAATAGAAACATGATTTTTTTCTTGAAAAGCAACTTTTAAATTGTTGTTAATTATCCAATTTATTACATCATCTGCTTTTTTATTAGAAAAGTCAGGTACTTTTATTTCTTTACCAAGTGACATAGTAATTACTACTGTATCAACATTTGGTTTAACAACAGTTCCTTTTGGATGACTTTGAGATATTACATAATCTTTTTTAATATTAGTATTATATTCATATTTTAATTCATATTTAATACCATTTCTTTTTAAATAAAGAGTAGCATCAAATTCACTTTTATTAGTTAAATCAGTCATATTAACATCTGCAAGAGATTCTAAACTACCTAAAGATACTTGAAATATTACTTCGGAATTTCTTTTAATTTGACCTTTAGTTGATTGACTAATAACTAAATCTTTTGCTTTTTCATTATTTACTTCAAAATTAAATTTTACATTATTTAAGAAGTTCTTTGATACAAATTTTATTACTTCATCCACATTAAGACCAACCATATTAGTTAACATTAATTCTTTGTCATAATTTGGTCCATTTGAAATTACTATAGTTATTTCTTTAATGTTTTTTAAGATTGTATCTGGATTTACATTTTGACTTATAATGTAACCTTCTTTAACATTATCACTATATTCATAAACTTGATTAAGTTTAATGTTATATTTTTTTGTATCTTTTATTATGCTTACTAAAGAAGCATTTGCATAGTTTTTTAAGACTGCTAGAGTAGGGAACTTAATGATATTTGCACTTGCAATAACATTTATTCCCATAAAAATTGATAAAGAAACAGAGGTTGCAATAATTAAATAATCTTTTATTTTGTTTTTAAGAATAAAAGCCCCTGAAAATAAAATTAAAGAAATTAATAGTAATGTTGCATTAAAAATAGAAATGGCGTAATTAACTTTTGAAAGAGCTCCCATTACATAGAAGATATAATATAATGTAGCAACAATAAGAGTAGCAATAATAATTATATTACTTATCTTTAATTTGTTAGTTCGTATATCTTTTACTTCTTCTATTACTGATTCTTCTTCTACTATTTTGGATTCATCTTCTATTACTGATTCATCTTCTATATTTTTTTCTTTAAGACTTTTTAGTAAAACACTATTTTCACGTTTATCAATTATTTCTTGTTCTTCTTTAGATTTCATTTTCTCTAAAAAACTATCATCTTCTTTAGTTTCAAGGAAATCTTCACTTAATTCTTCTTGTTTGTCTTTAATAAGTTCTTTAAGATAGTCTACATCTTTAACACTTATTTCATCATCTTTTTCAGTTTTCTTCTTTTTAACTGCCATATAATATCACCCTATTATGATTATATCAAACAATAAAAAAAAAAGAAACAAATATATGCAAAGAATATGTTGTATAAGTGTAAGTGTATTTGATATAATTAATTATAGGTGATAATTAATATGAAATATTTAAAATATGTAGTTCTAATATTAGTTTTATATTTATCTATTATAGTAGGTGTAATAGTATTTAATAATACTAAAGAAGTAAATAGACAAGTGAACTTAAAAAATTATAAAAATAATATTATTAAAAATGTAAAAGAAAGATATAATAGTGTTGTTAAGACAAATAAAGATGCTTTAATATACACTTTAGTTGATGGAGAATACATTGTATCTGGTAGTGTTTATAAGGGTAGACTACTATCTGTAAAGGATATTAAAATAAGCGATAGAACGCTTTATTTTCCTGTTTCCAACTTAGATGGTGAATACTTTATCTATTATAAAGATGTCGAAAAAAGTGATACTTTAATTAATAATAATACAAGATTTACTAACTATATACCATTTAATGAAAATATTATTACGTCAAACGTAACAAACTTTTACAAAGATGGTAACTTAATTTATTCATTTAACAAAAGTTTTAGTTTGCCTATTTACATAAAAGATGTAAACACATATGGAGTAGTTTATAATAATGAGTTACTAGATGTTAAAAAAGAAGAAGTAAAAGAAATTATATACAATTTTAATAGCGATAAAATAAAAGCCAAAAATATTGCAACTCTTTTGTATCATTTTATATATAATCAGGATACTGAAAAATGTAACGAAATAATATGTCATAAAGTTTCCTTAGTTAGAACTCACTTAGATTATCTTAAACAAAACAATTATTTTACATTAACAATGAAAGAATTTGAAATGTTTATTGATAAAAAAATGAACTTACCTAAAAACAGTATTTTATTAACTCTTGATGATGGAGGGTTTGCTCATAATGCAAAAGCCTTATTTAATGAATATAAGATGAATCTTAGTATGTTTTTAGTTTCTTCTTGGTTTAATCCAGCAGACTATAAAACAGAATATACTGAAGTTCATTCACACACCCACAATATGCACAATACTGGTGTCTGTCCAAAGGGTCAAGGTGGAGGATTACAATGTTTGAATGAGAAAACTCTAATGGAAGACCTTGCTAAAAGTAGAGAACTTACTTTTAACACTACTGCCATAAGTTATCCTTTCTTTGAGTTTAACAACTATACAATAAGTGTTTGTAAAAAGGCTGGTTTCACCCTTGGGTTTGCAGGTTATTATGGTGGGGGCAGTTTAAAAGCTTATCCAGGATATGATAAATTTAGAATACCAAGAATAACAATGCTTAATGATACATCAGTAAATGATATTAAAAATATTTTAGAGTAGAGGTGGAAATATGAATTATGCTATGATTTTAGCGGGAGGAACGGGATCTAGAATGGCTAGTACTACTCCTAAACAGTTTCTTGAAGTGGGGGGAAAACCAATTATTATTCATACCCTTGAAGTATTTAATAATAACCCCTTGGTAGATGAAATAATAGTAGTATGTCATCCAGAATGGGTTTTAAAAGCATCACAGATGATTGACTTTTATATTCCTAATAATAGTATTAAGATAGTAAAGGGGGGTACTACAAGAAATGAAAGTATATTCTTTGGATTAGAATATTTAATAAATGGTTATAACATAATGGATGAAGATATAGTTTTAACTCATGACTCCGTTAGACCATTTATAAATGATGAAGTAATAAAATCTAATATTGAATTATGCAAGATTTATAAAGCAGTAGGTACAGTTACCAAAACCGTAGACACTATTTTTACTTCAAAAGATGGAGTAACTATTGATTCAGTTCCCAATAGAGATTACCTATATAACGCTGAAACTCCTCAAACATTTAATATAAAAGAATTGTATTCAGTTCTTAATAACGGTTTAAACTATAATGATTTTACTGATTTATGTGGTCTTTATAAGTTTTCCGGTAAAGAAGTTTATATAACCGTATCTAGTGAAAATAACTTTAAAATAACAACATTAAAAGATTTAGAATTTGCTAATAATATTATGTAATTTTAATTTGCATAATAATTTATACATGTTATAATTATGGTATTAGAAAGAAGATGAATAAATGAAGATATTAGTTACAGGTGGGGCAGGATTTATTGGTAGTCACACCGTAGTAGAACTTTTAGACAGAAACTATGAAGTTGTTATAGTTGATAATTTTTCAAATTCAAAAAAAGAAGTAATAGATAATATACGTAAAATAACAAATAAAGACTTTCAATTTTATGAAGGAAATGTATGTGATAAAGAATTATTAACTAAAGTATTTAAAGAACATAATATTGACGCTGTAATACATTTTGCGGGCTATAAAGCAGTAGGAGAATCAGTTAAAAATCCTTTAATGTATTATAGAAATAATATTGATTCTACTTTAAGTTTATGTGAAGTAATGAATGAATTTAACTGTAAAAAGTTAGTCTTTTCAAGTAGTGCTACTGTTTATGGAAATCCAACATCATTACCGATAAAAGAAGATTTCCCATTAAGTACTACAAATCCTTATGGATCTACAAAATTATATATAGAAGGTATTTTAAGAGACCTTTATAAATCTGATAATGAATGGAGTATTGCAATATTAAGATACTTTAACCCGATTGGAGCACATATAAGTGGCTTGATCGGAGAAAATCCTAATGATATTCCAAATAACTTAATGCCTTATATAGTAAAAGTTGCAAATAAAGAAATAGAATATTTATCTGTTTTTGGTAATGACTATAGTACCCCTGATGGAACAGGAGTAAGAGACTATATACATGTAGTCGACTTAGCATTAGGTCATATAAAAGCAATAGAAAAAATAAAAGATAATAACAATGTCTTTACCTTTAATTTAGGAACTGGTAATGGATATAGTGTTTTAGATTTAATAAATACATTTAGTAGAGTTAATAATGTTTCTATTCCTTATAAAATAGTTGAAAGAAGAAAAGGCGATATAGATGCCTGCTATTCAGACACTAGTTATGCAGAAAAAGAAATAGGATTTGTTGCTACTAAGGGAATAGAAGAAATGTGCAAAGATGCTTGGCACTTTGTTAAAAAAGGTGATTTATGAAAAAAGTTTTATTCATAGCAAGTACTGGAGGGCACCTTTCAGAACTTCTTCAACTAAAGAGTATGTTTAATAAATATGATTATAATCTAATAACAGAATTAACTGCATCTACAAAAGACTTGGTTAAAAAATATCCTGGGAAAGTTAATTTTCTTGTCTTTGGAACAAAAGATCATCTTTTTACTTATTTCTTTAAATTTATTTATAATTCATTTAAAAGTTTAATTCTTTATGCAAAAATAAGGCCAGAGTTTATAGTAACAACAGGAACCCACACAGCTGTTCCTCTTTGCTATATAGGAAAACTATTTGGTACTAAGATAATCTTTATAGAAACATTTGCAAACAGTGAAACAAAGACCCTTTCTGGCACGTTTATCTATCCTATAGCAGACTTATTTATTGTACAGTGGGAGAGTATGCTTAAACTTTATCCAAAAGCACAATATGGGGGGTGGATTTACTAATGATATTAGTTACATTAGGAACACAAGATAAGAGTTTTAAACGATTACTTGAATCTATAGAAAAAGAAATAACAAAAGGACATATCAAAGAAAAAGTTGTTGTTCAAGCAGGCTTTACAAAGTTCTCAAGCAAGAACATGGAAATATTTGATTTAATTCCTATGGATAAATTTGATGACCTTATTAAATCTTGTGATATTTTAATTACTCATGGAGGAGTAGGAAGTATTATTACAGGACTTAAAAACGGAAAAACCGTTATAGCGGCAGCAAGACTTAAAGAATATGGTGAACACACAAATGATCATCAATTACAAATTATAAAGAATTTTAGTTCTGCTGGTTATATTCTTGAATTATCAAAAATGGATGAACTAAATGCAGTTTTGAAGAAAGCAAAAAAATTTAAACCTAAAAAATATGAAAGTAATACATCAAATATGGTTAATAGAGTAGGGGATTATATTGATAATACCAAACAAGATTTTTCCCTTTTTAACTTTTTATTAATTATATTTGTAATCATTCTCTTTTTAATAAATATACTATAGTATGATTTGACAAATCATTTTGGTTATGATAAAATTATAACCATAAATCCGTTTGGCGCATTATTCTAGTCGATAAGATTTATTACGAAGACGGGGGTAAAAGACCGTTAACGAGCACATCTGTGAAGCCTATGGTGCTTGCTTCTTACGCCCAGTTTGGGGTGAGTGCTGGAGGATAGAATATTGGGCAACCGCAATGGCATGCGAAAATTGACCCAATATTTATGGAGACCTAATCTTGTATTTGGCATATACACGCATTGTGCGTTGACCTGACTAAATACGACTTAGGCGTGAACCTACTATGTGGCGAAAGTTATGTGTAGTGTAGCTTGTCTTGAGTGGCTATGGGGGATAATTGATCCATTCCCAGTTGTTTATAGCTAAAACAACCGTGAAATCGCAATTTGAAACCATACCTGCAAAAAAGAACTAGTAATAAATCAGTTGAGGAGGAAATCTCCTAGAGTGTATCATAAATTTAGGATTGCAGTGTGTACTAAGTGGTAATCAAGCCGTACGAATTCGGAAACGACGTACCTATCTTTTTAAAGGGGAACCGCAATTCTGGTAACGGAATGTAGAGGTAAGGGGAAATCCTGCTTGACCTAAGACACAAAGTTTACTAAATTATTGGCCATCGATTTCAATTAATAAAAGGACTATTAAAGGTCCTTTTTTTATTGATTTTATAAAAAAATAAAAAGATAAACTAAAAATTGTATTATTTCTTTGTTTTCCTTTACTTCATAACGATTTTATTGTAAAATGTTAATTGAAGGTAGAGAAAAAAATAACTTTTCTACTTAATAATAAAATGTAAAGGAAGTATAAAATGAAAGAAAAAGATGAAAGCATATTTAAAGATGCTGTACTATTAATTACAGGAGGAACAGGTTCATTTGGAAACGCTGTTCTAAAAAGATTTTTAAAAACAGACTTAAAGGAGATTAGAATATTCTCAAGAGATGAAAAAAAACAAGAAGATATGAGAATAAAATATAACAATGAAAAAATAAAATTCTATATAGGAGATGTAAGAGACTACAGAAGTATTGAAGATGCTATGGATGGAGTAGATTTTGTATTTCATGCAGCAGCTCTTAAACAAGTTCCTTCATGTGAGTTTTTTCCAGTTCAAGCTGTTAAAACTAATGTGTTAGGTACAGAAAACGTTTTAGAAGCCGCAATAAATCATAATGTAAAAAGAGTTATTGTTTTAAGTACTGATAAAGCAGCATACCCAATCAACGCTATGGGTATGAGTAAAGCAATGATGGAAAAAGTAGCTGTTGCTAAAGGGCGTAACCTAAACAACAAACAAACAATAATTTGCCGTACACGTTATGGAAATGTAATGGCTAGTAGAGGTTCAGTAATTCCATTATTTATAGACCAAATTGAAGCAGGGAAACCTCTTACAATTACAAACCCTGATATGACTAGATTTATGATGACATTAGATGATGCAGTTGATTTAGTTATTTATGCATTTCAACATGGAGAACAAGGAGACTTATTCGTTCAAAAAGCTCCAGCTGCTACAATTGAAGTTTTAGCACAAGCTGTGAAAGATTTAAAAAAATCAAATGCTGAAATCAAACATATTGGTACTCGCCATGGAGAAAAACTTTATGAAGTTTTAGTAACTCAAGAAGAAATGATTAATGCTGAAGACCTAGGAGATTATTTTAGAATCCCAGCAGATAATAGAAACTTAAACTATGGAAAATATGAAAATTTAAAAGATTATGGAATAGAAAAAGTTGCTGATTATAATTCACATAACACAAAAAGACTTGATGTTGATGGAATGAAAGATCTTTTATTAAAACTTGATTTATTCGAAGGGAACGATAAATAATGAAAAAAGTACTTGTTTTAGGTGGAAACGGAATGGCTGGAAATATGATTAAAACATATTTCCTTGAAAAAGGATATAATGTCTTTTCAACACAAACTAAAGATACAAATGAGACTAATTGTTATAAATACAACATTATGGAAAACATGAAGAGTTTAGGAAAAATAGTTGAAGAAATAAGACCTGATTTAGTTATAAATGCTGTTGGAATATTAAATCAAGCTGCTGAAGATAATAAAGTATTAGCAGTTACTGTCAATTCTTTATTTCCTCATTATGTTGATTCAATATCAAAAGAATATGGATTTAAGTTTATTCACATGAGTACAGACTGTGTCTATTCAGGGTCAAAGGGACAATACAATGAATCCGATTTACCTGATGCAACATCATTCTATGGGAGAAGTAAAGCACTTGGAGAAATTAATAACGACTCTAATTTAACAATAAGAACTTCCATTATAGGACCTGATGTAAATGAAAATGGAATAGGTTTATTCAATTGGTTTATGAAACAAACAGGTGAAATAAACGGATACGCAAATGTAATATGGAGTGGTGTAACAACATTAGAACTTGCTAAAGCAATGTTGGCTGCCTATGAACAAGATTTAAAAGGACTTTACATTTTAGTAAATAACGATGTAATAAATAAGTATGATCTTGCATTATTATTTAAAAAATATATGGAAAAAGATATTAAAATAAACAAATATCTAGAAAAAATAGAAAATAAGAGTATGCATTCAACAAGAAACGACTTTGATTACAAGGTTCCTTCTTATGATAAAATGATTTGTGAAATGTCTACTTTTATTAAAGAACATAAAAGTAAGTACAAATACTAGGAGGAAACAAATGAAAGTAATGACAATTCTCGGGACAAGACCCGAAATAATAAAATTATCTTGTGTTATTAAAGAACTTGATAAATATACAGACCATATTTTAGTTCATACCGGACAAAATTATGACTATGAATTAAATGAAGTCTTCTTTAAAGATTTAGAATTAAGAGAACCAGACATTTACATGAATGCAGCAGGAGAAACTGCTTCTGAAACAATCGGAAATGTAATTAAAATTTCCGATTCTCTTATGAGAGAACATAAGCCAGATGCTATTTTATTGTATGGAGATACAAATTCTTGTTTATCTGTTATTTCAGCTAAAAGAAATAAAATACCAGTTTTCCACATGGAAGCAGGAAATAGATGCTTTGATGAAAGAGTTCCTGAAGAACTAAATAGAAAAGTAATTGACCATTTAAGTGATATTAACATGACTTTAACTGAACACGCAAGAAAATATCTTGTAGCAGAAGGAATTAAAGCCGAGACTGTTATTAAAACAGGTTCTAGTATGAAAGAAGTATTTAAAGAACACCAAAACAAAATTGATGAAAGCAAAATTCTTGATGAACTAGGCCTAAAAGAAAAAAAATATTTCATTTTAAGTGCTCATAGAGAAGAAAATATAGATAATCCTGTTAACTTTAAAAACTTAATGGATTCAATCAACAAATTAGCAGAAGAATATAAAATGCCTATTATTTTTAGTGCTCATCCAAGAACTAGAAAAAAAATAGAACAAGCAGGAATCAAATTTAATAATTTGGTAAGATATATGAAACCTCTTGGATTTATAGATTACAACAAACTTCAAGAAAAAGCATTCTGTGCTATTTCTGACAGTGGAACAATAACTGAAGAATCTTCAATTATGGGATTTCCAGCAATAACACTTAGACAAGCTCATGAAAGACCTGAAGGAATGGACGAAGGGACATTAATAATGAGTGATTTAACATACGATGAAATTAATACTGCTATTAAAGTAGTTACTAATCAAAATCAAAAAATGCATATTGTTAATGATTATGATGTTGATCATTTAGCTACAAAAGTTGTAAGAATTATTTTAAGTTATACAAGTTATGTAAATAGAACTGTTTGGAGAAAATACTAAAAAA
>JAVWTD010000014.1:7339-26240 GCA_036667875.1 Bacilli bacterium | reverse complement strand
TTTTTATTTTGTTAAATAAGTTTTTGAATCTTTAAATTCTATTAATCTATTTTTATATAAATTACCAATAGCCCTTTTAAAAGCCGCCTTGCTCATTTTGAAAGTATCTTCAATAGATTCAACACTTGAAAGTGTAGTGAAACTCATAACACCATCATTTTCCTTTAAATAATTTAGTATAATCTCAGCATCTTCTTTCATTAAAGAAACTTTTCTATCTAGTAAAGTGCCATTGTAAGTATCATCTAAACATACATTTGTTATAGTTACTGTAGCTTCTTCTCCGATTCGATAATTTCTTCTACGGTGCTTATAATATACAAATATATTATGTCCTTCTTTAGTAATTAAGTTAGTACCTTTTTCTCCATTTTTCAAAACTATTGCACTAACTTTATCAAACTTATTAAGTTTATTATTAGATTTAAATAATTCTTTAGCTTCTTCCGGAGTAACTAGTCTTGCAATAAGATTAGTAGAAGTTGTTTTTAACTTGCAAAGAACAGTGTCCCCAACCATTGGCCATAAATCATAATCATAAGGTAGATCATCATTTGAAATTAATGGGTCTTTTAGATTATTATTATCTATGAAAACACCTAATTCTTTTTTTACATTATTTACTTTTACAAATCCAGGATGATTAATCATTATATTTGGTTTATTATAACTAGCAACTAATCTTCTTTTTGAATCTAATAGAATAAATACATCAATTTCTGCTCCGTTTTCAAATTCTTCATTTGTTTGATTAAATGGTAAAAAAACTTCGTCATCTAACTCATTTACCAAAGTATATCCAATATCTGTTTTATGTTTTACTTTTAAAGTATTAATTTCTCCAATTTTCATTTTTCATTTCTCTTTTCTATGTCTATATTATATATTAAAAAGAACTATTTTACAAATGATTTTATAAAATATGTAGTCTTAGATTATATAACTAATCAACTTTAATTATTTCTTTAAGATATCTAATAAATGTCTACTTGCACCTAAAAGTTCTTCTCTTTCACATGTTTTTAAATGATACTCTAAAAAAACTTTGTAAACATCATCACTCATATTATTAACTAAAGACTTCATGTATTCAGTAGGTCCATCCTGACTAATAATTTTAACTCTTTTTAAGTTTGCTTTTTCATTTAATTTATTAATATCTTCAAGTCTTACAAAACTATATAAATCTTTTTCTTTTGATACAATGTGAAAGTCACTGTCAACCATATTATTATCCAAACAATCAATTATATTATTCTCTTTGAAGCCATACGTTAGTAGGGCATATTCATTCATACAATAACTGATTATTATGTATCCATCATCTGTTGTAACTCGTGCAGCTTCAGCTAGAGCTTTAACTTTATCTTCTTCACTTATTAAATGGTACATTGGACCAAATAATAAAGTAATATTAAAACTCTTATCATTAAACCTGGATAAATCTAAAGCATTACCTAAAAAAGATTTAACAGAACTATTTTTACTTTGTAGAACTCTTAAATTATGTTTCACTAATTCAACTGCAGTTACGTCATAACCCATGTTTGCAAGACTTAAAGAGTATTTTCCCGTCCCTGCACCAATATCTAATATTTTTGGAGTTTTAATATTTTTAATAACTTCCTCAATATATTTCATGGCTGTAATGAATTCAAGTTGACCATGTTTCGTATTTAGTCTTTTATCTTCATTAAATTTATTATAATATTTTATTAATTCTTCCTCATTCATTTAAATCACCATAACTATAATATCTTATTTGTCTTACAATTACAATTTTAATCATATAAATATAATATTTTCTAAAGAAAAAGAACTTTTTAGTTCTTTTTATGTACACTTATATTATAGGTACTTGGTCCTTCGATAACTAATCCATCAACATCGAATCTTGATCCATGACAAGGACAATCCCATGTTTTATCAAAATTATTAAAAATAAGACTACAACCCATGTGTGGACATTTGTTTTTTACTACATGCTTTATATTATTTGAATCAGTATAAATACCATAACCATTTTTAATTACCACTGATTTATAAAATGAATAATTTTTGATTATTTTAGTTTTTAAAAATATTCTTGAAGTATCTAACCAATTATATAAAAGTTTTGAATAAGACTTTATTTTTCTTTTTGGATTAAATAAATCAATATATGGATTACTAATATTATTTATAATATCACTTATAACTTTACCGCTTATCACTCCATTTGTCATACCCCATTTGTTAAAGCCCGTTGCTATATATAAATTATCATCAATTTTACCAATCAACGGCAAATGGTCATTTGTAATTACATCATGAGTTGACCATATATATTTTGGATTCAATCCAAATAGATTTTTTAAATCATCCTTCATGTTATTTATATCTTTATTAATATTTAAATTCTTGCTAAGCCTAATAGAATGACCTGCAAAGATAAGATTGTTTTTATAGTATCTAATAGATCTAATAGGTTCATCTATACTAATAGCGTTAAAATTATTTATATTTTTTGAAGGACACGATAAAACAAATGATTTTTCTAAAGAAGTAATAAAAGGAATATTCCCAGGAATAATAAAACTTGGGTAATGTGAACAAACAATAACATTTTTAGAAATAATATGATATTTACCAGTATCAACTATGTACTTACCATCTTTTTTAGAAATACTATGACTTGTTGTGTTTTCATAAATTTTTATCCCTTTTTGAAGACACATATTTTTTATAGCACAAATATATTTTAAAGGATGAAATACAAAGTTATTTTCTAATTTTATAGCATTTGGAAAGATAAAATTATTTGTAAGTGATGCATCTATGTTATTGTCTTTATAGAATTTTATTTCCTTATACAAATTGTCTGTAAAAGAAAATAAGTATGATGGACTTGCCTCAAGGTCACACTCTATATTATATTTAGAGACATTATTTCTAACAATATTTATAGCGTCAACAGCACTTTGATAATATAATAAATTATTCATAATAGAACCTTGCAAAGATGTTAGTTTCCCAGTTGTTTTTGAACTGACACCAAAACCACACACACCTTTGTCAATTAAAACTACATCTTTATCCATTAGATTTTCTAAAACTGAAATGCCTGCTATACCTCCACCTATAATTAAGTAATCAGTTTCAATATTTTTATTAAGTTTTCGACACTTTCTATAAATTAGACCTCTAGTCCAGATAGATTTATTCATAATAATCACCATTTATAATTTGGTCTAAAATGATTGTTTTATACGAAAATAGTTCCAATTGTCTTATTATATTAGATAGTAAAAACAACTATAAAACTTAATAATTAATATAATTTGTAGAGTAAAATAGAAAAAAAGTTATTTACAACAACTTTTATCATCTTTACATTTAAAAAGACATTTTTGAGCAATTTCTAATTTTCCTAATAAAACTTGTTCTAAAATAGTTATGTTGGAAACAGTCCTATTGACAGATTCATTTACTTCAAGAATATCTTTCTCACAATTAGATATTTCTAGTATTTTTTGAATTTTTTCTCCCTCGGCATTTAAAATGTGAGATAAACCAACTTCAATTCTTGCTATAGATTCAATTATAAAACAAAAATTTTCTTCACAGTCACATTCTTTTTTTTTAGAACCACAGTCTAACTTTTTGCAGTATTCAAAATATACGTCTTTAGGACAGTCTGTGCAAGGTTTTTGGCATTCACATTTAAAGTCTGTACATATTATCATATCGTAGTTAGTTTTAGTAGAAACTAATAATTTTAATTTACCTTTTTTATCAATAATATTTTTAACTTTAATATCATCTCCAACAAAGTGTTTTTCCATAATATTTCCATTTTCAGATACAAAAGCAATATAACTAGAATTATTTTTAGTAAAAGCTACAATTTTCTTTCCACAGAAATAGCCGGCACAGGTAAATACAGGACCTTTTTGACACGGACTACAACTAGAAGGGCAACATTCTTTACTAATTCCAAATTCACTTAAATTAACCTCTTGCTTTATGAAATAACCGTCCATAGTTACAGAGTAAACATTTTTTGGTGTTGCAATTAAAATTGTTTTTTCTTTATTATTAGCAAATATACTTAGAATATTTCCAGTAATATTTGTAGGTGTTTTCAAACTAATTGTATCCTTTAAATTAAAATTACAGTCAGTTAAAAACAACTTTTTCTTTTCATTATAAATGCTCAAACAAAAATTATCTTGTTCACAAAAATGAGTGATGGAAAAATAGGGATTACACACATTGTATGTTTCTTTCTTGCAAAAGTTTGAATCATATTTATCTATTCTACTATGTTTTGGAACAGTTCCATAATAACTACCATCATGATAAATTAAACCTCCATAACATTCTTTGTTTTCAAAAGGTATTCTTTTTGTTATTTCAATCATTTTGTTCTCCTTTCATATTTATTCTATTTTATGCTATTAATAAGTTTTAGACACAATCACAAAAAAAATTGCTCATAAATTACCGGATAAATATTTAAAATTGACTAGAATTATAGTTTATTTTTTGTAAAGTAGACATATATTATCATTTTATTACATATTTGTAATTTTAAAAACTTTTACAAATGATATAATTAAAGTAGATTGGAGAAATATTATGATTAGATTAAAAAATGTATCTAAATTTTATTACAGCAAAGGTGTTATTGCAAGTGGATTTTCCAAAATAAATGTAGAATTTAAAATGGGAGAATTTGTTGCAATTACCGGTGAATCAGGGAGTGGTAAATCAACATTACTTAATGTAATAAGTGGATTAGACAGTTATGAAGAAGGGGAAATGTATATAAATGGTAATGAGACAAGTCATTATACCGCTAAAGACTTTGAAGATTACCGTCGTAAATATATAGGAAATATATTTCAAAATTTTAATTTAGTTAATAGTTATACAGTATATCAAAATATAGAATTAGTACTTTTATTAAATGGAAACAAGAAAAAAGATATAAAACAAAAAGTAATTGATTTAATAAAAACTGTTGATTTATTTAAATTTAGAAATACTAAAATATCAAAGTTGTCTGGTGGACAGAAACAACGTGTAGCTATAGCACGTGCTTTAGCTAAAGATACACCAATCATATTAGCGGATGAACCTACTGGAAACCTTGATAAAAACTCAGCAGAAGGAATATTAAATTTATTAAGTAATATTGCTAAAGACAAACTAGTAATTATAGTTACACATAACTATGAACAAGTAGAAAAATATGCAACAAGAAAAATAAAGATGCACGATGGTAAAATTCTTGAAGATGATGTATTAAAAGAGACAAACGAAGTAGTAAATAGTAAAACTGCTAAATATGACAATATTACTTTTTTGAATAAAATTAGATTAGGAATAAGAAATGCTTTTAACGTTATTCCAAAATTTATTTTAGTATTTGCAGTATATTTGTTTATTACTGTTGCTATCATTACTGAATATGCTTCTTTTAAACACCAAGAGTATGTTGAAGGAAATTATGGATTTAACCAGTTTTTCAATGATAATTCTGTTAAAAGAATAATATTAAAGAAAACTGATAAAACAGCCTTTACAGAAGAAGATTATACTGCTTTAAAAAAGGTAAAAAATGTAGATCAAGTTATAAAAAATGACCTTTTAAATGATTTACAAGTTTATTTAACTGATAATAATCAAATCAATTTTAACTCAACTATTCATGATATTGAATTGTTTTCAGGTAAACCAGATATGGGAAGGATGCCTACTAATGAAAATGAAATAATAATTACAGGATCCAAAAGTCAATATTATTTTAGTAATAATGGAGAAATGCTATTAGATAAAGATTTAATTATAAATGATATTGATGGTGCAATGAACAGTAATATAACTTTAAAAGTGGTTGGAATTAAATTTGATGATGGTAATAATTTGAACTGGATAATGTCTACTTATGCAAATAAATCTGTTATAGATAAATTAGCATTTCAAATTAATCAAAAATATAGTACAATTAAAGTCCTATTTAGAGAGCAATATTATGAGTCACAAATGTATAACCCAAATTATAGAATTGAAGCAAGCGGATATGTTCCAGATGGATATGCTTATATTCCAGAAAGTATAACTTATTTGTGCAAAGATTTAAAATGCATCTGGCAGCCTCTAAAAGTTGAAGTTGAAAACATATATTATAAAGATGCTTTAAACTTAACTGTTTTAAAAGAATATAATAAAAAAACAATGCCTGGGTTATTAAATATTAATAACTTTGATGAAGTAAATGGAACTATATATATAAGCATTAATAACTATAATGCATTATTTAATAAACCATCTTATCAAAGTGGAGTATTTGTAAAAGATGACCGTCATATTGACGAAACTATAAAAGAACTTAAAAGTATGAATTATTCTACTCTTAAAATAAAAGATACACTACAAAAAAATGAAGGCGACAAAATTATGAAGATAATGAAAACGATAGTAACGTCGATTTTAGTAATTTCTCTATTCTTTATATCTTATTTTGTTATAAGAGTTATTTTAAAATCAAGAAACACGTATTTTTCAATTATCCGTATGCTAGGAGCCACTAAAAAAATTAGTAAACAACTTCTTGTAGTAGAACTATTAGCAGTTTCTAACTTAGCATTTTTCATGTTTCTAGCAGCTATTTACGCTATAAACAAATATAATCCAAATATCGCATTCATTAATCAAATATTAATTTATTTAACAAATAAAGACTATATTCTTTTATATTTAATATTGACATTAATGTCATATTTCATCAGTTTAAAATTTGCTAAAAAATTATTTAAAAATAGTGCAATTAGTACACTAAAAGAAGAGGTGTAATATGTTACAAATTAAAAATGTCGACAAGTATTTTAATAAAGGAAAGAAAAACCAATTACACGTTATAAATAATACTAATCTTACTTTAGAAGATACTGGTCTTGTTGCTCTTCTTGGTCCTTCTGGCTGTGGTAAAACAACTCTTTTAAACGCCATAGGAGGACTAGATAAAATAAGAAAAGGCCAAATATTTATTAATGGTCTTAAAATAAGTTCTAAACTAGCAGGAAAAGTAGATAAAATTAGAAATATTAATGTAGGATATATCTTTCAAGATTATAAATTGATTGATAATATGAGTGTTTACGAAAATGTTGCTTTAGTACTTACCATGATAGGTATAAAAGATAAAAAAGAAATCAAAAAAAGAGTTGAATATGCTTTAGATAAAGTAGGAATGCTTAGATACAAAAGAAGACCAGCTGGAATGTTATCCGGTGGTGAAAGACAAAGAGTAGGAATAGCAAGAGCAATTGTAAAAGATCCTAATATCATTTTAGCGGATGAACCTACTGGAAACCTAGATAGCAAAAACTCTCTTGAAATAATGAAAATAATTAAAGCTATTTCAAAAGATCGTCTAGTAATTCTAGTAACTCATGAACAATCACTCGCGAAATTCTATGCATCAAGAATCATTGAAATAGAAGACGGAAAAGTAATAGATGACTATATAAATGATCATACAAATGACCTTGATTATGAAATAGATAATACATTTTATTTAAAAGATTTTAAAGAACAAACTGATATTCATAATGAAGGAACTAAAATAGAAATATATAGAAATAATAATGAAAAAATAAATGTTGATATTGTTATAAAAAACGGCAATATTTACATAAAGAGTAATACTCAAAATAAAATAGAAGTAATTGATGATAATTCTAGTATTGAATTTGTAAATGGTCATTATAAAAAAATAGCAGCTTCTGATATTAACAAATATGAATTTAATTTTAAAGATATAATTAGTAATAATGAAAAGAAAAAATATTCATCAATATTAAACCCTATAACACTTATTATAAAAGGATTTACTAAAGTATTAGATTTTCCATTTATCAAAAAAATATTGCTTTTAGGATTCTTTATATCAGCATTATTTATTACATATTCAGTATCAAGTGTAATGGGATCACTCCAAATAAAAGATGAAAAATTTGTTAAAACAAATAGAAATTATTTATTCATTACATCAAAAAAAATTGATATTAATAAATATAATGTTTTAGAACAAAATCCTAATATAAACTATATTATTCCAGGTAATTCTAATGTATCATTTAATATTAAATTTAATGATTATTATCAATCAAACAGTTTTACAGGATCTTTAGTTGGTTCTTTATCCGATATTAATATGCTTACTAAAAAAGATATTAAATATGGAAGAATGCCCGCTAATGACTATGAAATAATAGTAGATAAAATGGTTTTAGAAAATCAACTTAAAAATAATCCTCAATTTATGAACATTGGTATTTTTAAAGCTTTAGATTTTATTGATAGAACTGTTCAAATACCAAATATGTCTGACTTTAAAATAGTTGGTATTACTGATAAAATTAGTCCAAGTATCTATACATCAAAGAATCAATTTTTAAATATTATTTATAATAAAGAAGAAAAAGATAATTTTGATAACGGTGAAGTATTAAAAGAAAAAAACGTATCTGATGTAAATCTATATTTAGATAAGATTATCCATAGAGAAGGTAGAATGCCCGTTAATGATTATGAGATTATTGTAAATCTCTCTAATAAAGAACAAATGCCTATTAATAAACCTATTAGCACTAAAGTTAATGGTGTTAATCTTGTTGTAGTAGGTTATTATACAAGTATCTATAATATAACTAGTAATCTATCAAATGCTAACACTTGTAAATATGAATTACTTAATACAAGTTCACATATAATAGTTTATCCAAAAGATAAAGATAAAGTCTTAGATGAACTTACAAAAGAAAAATATAATATTATTGATACTTATGAAAAAGATAGACAAACTTATGTAGACGCCAAAAAGGAAGGTACAAAAGGAACACTTATAGTATCAAGTATAGCAGTATTAATTTCCTTAGTAGAAATTCTATTAATGGTAAGATCATCATTCTTGTCAAGAATTAAAGAAATTGGTATATATAGAGCCATAGGAGTTAAGAAAATAGACATTTACAAAATGTTTTTCGGAGAAATATTTGCAATTACAACACTTGCAAGTTTACCAGGAATTATTTTAATGTCTTATATCTTAAAAACTCTTTCAACAATAAGTTTTATGCAAGAGTATTTCTTTATAAATACACCAATAATAATATTAACAATATTATTTGTATATTGCTTTAACCTGATTGTTGGATTAATACCAGTATTTAATGTAATAAGAAAAAGACCTGCTGAAATATTAGCAAGAACAGATGTTGAATAAGAGCAAATTTGCTCTTTTTTCTTGTATTAAAATTAATATTAATTCCATATTAATAATGGTGATAAAATGAAAAAAACAATTATTCTTTTATTGTTACTTTTATCTTGTTTTTTTCTTAATTCTAATGAAGAAGTAATACCTGTTATTAGTAGTGGTAATTTTGAATATTATAAGACTTTAGAAATCCCTAATCTTACCTTAGATAATCTAATAGAAAAAAAGAAAGATTTTATAGTAACCGAAGTAATACCCTATATAAACCCAGTTTACCATACAGAAATATCAATAAAATTTGAAAACACCGATCAAGTAAAAGAAGCTTATTTAAACTTCTTATTAGAGCAAGATTGGATAAGCGAGTATTATAAATACAAAACATACCCGATTAAAATAATAAAAATTAAAGGATATTTTTTAAACAATCAACAAGCAACAATTAATGAAAATTACTAAATTTTGTTGTATATTTAACATTTTATAGTATAATGATTATAGGTGAAGTTTATGAGTATAATATGGGGATTAATCGCAGTATTTCTTTTAATAGTAGAATTTATGACTATTAAAATTGTTTATATATGGTTTAGTGCAAGTGCACTTATATCTTTAATACTTTCTCTTTTTAATGATATCTTTTTTCTTCAATTTATTTTATTTATTATATTAGGAACAGTATTTAATATTTATTTTAGAGATAAATTAGTAGAGTTTTTAAAATTAAAGGCAATTATAACAGATGCTGATAAAATAATTGGAAAAGAAGCTATTGTAACTAAGGAAATTAAAGAAAACTGTTATGGAGAAGTAACTGTTTCAAAAAAGAAATGGGCAGCTTATTCAGAAGAACATTTAGTAAAAGGTGTAAAGGCTACAGTTGAAGCAATTGAAGGCGTAAGACTTAAAGTAAGAAAAAAATAAAAGAAGGTTTTTTAAAAACCTTTTTTATATGTTTGTAAATAATAAAAAATTGTTGTATAATCATTATAGGTGATATAGTGTATAGAAATATAAAAGATGTAAAATTAAATTACATAAATTATGGTAATAAAGAAAAAGAAACTTTAGTTTTCTTACATGGTTGGGGTCAAAATATCGATATGATGAAACCTATAGCAGATCCTTTCAGTAAGGATTTTAATATAATTATTATTGATCTTCCAGGTCATGGCTCAAGTAGTGAACCAAATTATGCATGGCAGTTTAGTGAATTTATAGATTGTGTACACATTTTACTTGAAGAATTGAAAGTGGTGAATCCAACTTTAATAGGTCATTCTTTTGGTGGTAAAATAGCCCTTTATTATGCTTCCATTTATAAAGTTAATAAACTTATATTATTTGGTAGTCCCTATAAAAAAGGCATCCAAAAGATATCCCTTAAAACAAAAATTTTAAAACAAATGAAAAAAGTTCCAGTCGTTAATAAATTAGAAGGATTTGCTAAAAAACACATGGGTTCGACAGACTATCGAAATGCATCAGAAATAATGAGAGAAATACTTGTTAATCATGTAAATTTAGATATAACAGACTTAGTTAAAAAAATAAAAGCAAGTACTTTAATAGTGTGGGGTACTGAAGATGACGCTGTGCCCATTGAAGACGCAAGAGAACTAGAAAGCCTTATTAAAAACAGTGGACTAGTTGTTTACGAAGGATGTACACATTATGCATATTTAGAGCGATTAAATCAAACAATAAATGTTATGAGAAGTTTTTTAGAAAGTAGGTAAATATATGACATTATTATTTTTAGTAGCAATCGTACCATGTTTTATTTATTACATTATGAAAGGTAATAAATCATTACATATGCTTCAACAAAATTGGTACAATGAAGGGAATAGATACATTAGATGGATGCTTCAAAACAAGTATAAAGTATTAATCGATGTAGATATGTTCTTTATAATATTCGTTACCGCTATGTTCTTTGCTAAGAACGCAACATTTGTCTTATTTATAGTATTTTACTGTATTTTAGCACTTATGTTCTTAGAAAGAAAAAAGAAAGAACAAATCAAAAAACCACTAGCAATTACAAAAAGAGTTAAAAGAATAATTATAACTGAAATATTATTATTTATTATTCCAGCCAGCATTATGGCATACTTTGTAAATGTTGAAAATTTATGGCTATTTTTAACTATTTTAGGAGCTTTCCCATATTTAAGTTATATAATAGTTTATATTGCAAGCACAATTAATAAACCACTTGAAAAAATGATTTACAATAATTTTATGAAACAAGCAAAAAAGAAACTAAAAGAAATGAGTTCTTTAAATGTTGTTGGAATAACAGGTTCTTATGGTAAGACAAGTTCAAAGAATATTTTAAATGATATTTTAAGTATCAAATATAATGTTTGTCCATCACCAAAAAATTATAATACCCCAAATGGATTAATGATTACAATAAATAATCATTTAGATAAATTTTCAGATATTTTAATAGCAGAAATGGGTGCCTTTAAGATGGGTGAAATTAAAGAATTATGTGACTTTGTTCATCCAAAACATGGAATATTAACAAAGATTGGCACAGCTCACATGGAAAGTTTTGGTTCTCAAGAAAATATTATTAATGGTAAATTTGAACTTATCGAAAACCTACCAAAAAATGGTGTTGGAATCTTAAACTGTGATGACGAGTTACAAGTAAATTATAAAATTAAAAATAAATGTAAAATTCTTTGGGTTGGAATCGACAACAAAAAAGCTGATGTTGTAGCAACAAACATAAATCAATCATATAAAGGATTAACTTTTGATGTTGAATTTAGAAATATAGGCGACAAGAAAAAATATAAATGTGAGACAAAATTATTAGGTACTGCTAACGTTTACAATATATTAGCGGGTTTAGCTTTAGGAAGTCACTTAGAAATACCTATTGATCAACTAATAATGAGTGTAAAGAAGATAAAATCAATTGAGCACCGTTTAGAACTTAAAAAATATGGGGATATTAATTTAATAGATGACGCATATAATTCAAACCCAGTAGGTTCTAAAATGGCTTTAGATGTTCTTAATTTAATGCCAGGAAAGAAAATTATTGTTACTCCTGGAATGATAGAACTAGGAGAAGACCAATATAAATTAAATAATATATTTGGAAAACAAATTGCAAAAGTTTGTGATGCTGTTATTTTAGTAGGAGAAGAACAAACAAAACCAATTCTAGATGGTTTAAAAGAAGAAAAATTTAAAGAAAAAAATATTTATATAATAAATGATGTTAAAACGGCTTTTAAACTTATGCAAGAATTAAAAGAAAAAACGACGTATGTTTTATTAGAAAATGATCTACCAGACATTTTCAATGAGAAATAATAGGAGGTAAGTATGAAAATTAAATTAGGAGTTTTATTCGGAGGAGTTTCAGTAGAACATGAAATTAGTATTATTTCAGCTGTTCAAGCTATGCAAAGCATTGATACCGAAAAATATGATATAGTACCAATTTACATGACAAAAGATCGTGTTTGGTATACTGGGAAAATGTTAATGGATATAGAAGTTTATAAAGACTTCAATAATCTAAAAAAATATGCAACAAAGGTTACTATGTATAAAAAGGATGAAGGATTTTACTTACAATCAATGGGATTTTTCAAACGTTTAGTAACTGAAATAGATGTAGTATTTCCAATTGTTCATGGTGCAAATGTTGAAGATGGGACAATAGCAGGTTACCTTGATACAATAGGTGTTCCTTATGTAGGAAGTAGAGTATTAGGAAGTGCTTTAGGGCAAGATAAAATTATTATGAAGCAAGTATTCAATGCTTGTAATTTGCCTACTGTTCCATATACTTGGTGTTATGACTGTGACTACATGAATAATCCAGAAAAAATAGTTAAAGAAATTAAAAAACTTGGTTTCCCAGTAATAGTAAAACCAGCATCACTTGGAAGTAGTGTTGGAATTAAAGTTGTTAAAAAAGAAGAAGAACTTGATGACGCAATAATGGACGCTATTACTTATGATACAAGAATATGTATTGAAAAGATGATTCCTAACCTAGTAGAAGTAAATTGTAGTGTAATAGGGAATTATGAATACCAACAAGCATCAGTACTAGAAGAAGTTATGGCAAGTAAAGAATTTTTAACTTTCAATGACAAGTACTTAGGAAACTCCAAAAAAACTGGACCTTCAAAAGGTATGGTATCAACTTCAAGAATTGTACCCGCAAGAATTGATAAAAAACAAACTGAAGAAGTAAAAAATTTAGCAATTCAAGCCTTCAAAGCTTTATCATTATCAGGAATATGTCGTATAGACTTCTTAATAGATAAAAAAGAAGGAAAAGTTTATATAAATGAACCAAATACAATTCCTGGTTCCTTATCATATTATTTATGGGAACCATCAGGCAAAAAATATCCTGAATTATTAAATGAAGCAATTGAAATAGCAATAAAAGACTATAAAAATAGAAATAAAAAAGTATTTACATTTGAAACAAATGTCCTTTCAAATTTCTCTGGTTCAAAAGGATCTAAAGGAATTAAAGGCAAATTTTAAAGAAGAAGAGTAATCTTCTTTTTTTTAATGCTAATTTATGTTAAAATATACTTATATGACAAGAAAAGGATGGAGATAACATGTTTGAAAGTTTAGGAGATAGACTACAAAATGCTATAGATAAAATAAAAGGATATGGTCGCATTAGTGAAGATAATATAAGTGAAGTAGTAAGAGAAATTAGACTTGCACTTCTCGAAGCTGATGTAAATTATATAGTAGTAAAAGACTTTATTAATACTGTAAAAGAGAAAGCCCTTGGAAATGAAGTTGCAAAAAGCCTTAAACCAGGAGAAGTTTTTGTTAAAATATTAAAAGACGAGTTAGTAAAGCTATTAGGAACAGAACAGTCTGAGATATATTTAAACGGTAATCCTAGTATATGTATGATGGTTGGACTACAAGGTAGTGGAAAAACAACTACTGCCGGCAAATTAAGCCTAATGCTTAGAAAAAAGCATAATAAGAAAACACTTTTAATAGCGTGTGATGTTTACCGTCCAGCAGCAATAGATCAGTTAAAGCAAATAGGGCGTGAACTTAATGTTGAAGTGTATAGTGATGGTTTAAATAACCCAGTTGAAATCGCTAGTAACGGTCTTATATACGCAAAAGAAAACGGATTTAATTATGTAATAATTGATACAGCCGGAAGACTTCATATAGACACAGAACTAATGGAAGAATTAAAAAATATTAATCAAAAAGTTAAACCTAATGAAATACTACTTGTAGTAGATTCAATGACAGGTCAAGACGCTATAAATGTTATTAATGGATTTAATGAAAGTCTTCCACTAACAGGAGCAGTTTTGACAAAATTAGATGGAGACACAAGAGGTGGAGCAGCCTTATCTATTAGACACCTAACAAATATACCAATAAAATTTATTGGTGTATCTGAAAAAATGGATGGTTTAGAAGAGTTTTATCCAGATAGAATGGCTACAAGAATTCTTGGAATGGGTGACTTAATGAGTATGCTTGAAAAAGCCGAATCAGTAATTGATGAAAAAGAAGCTTTAGAAGCAACTAAAAAAATGCAAAATGGTAAATTTGATTTAGAAGATTTCTTATCACAATTTAAAGCAATAAAAAAAATGGGTCCATTAGAAAATATAATAAAAATGCTACCAAATGCCAAGAAAATGGGACTAACAGACGTAAAAGTAGATCCTAAAGACATGGCACATGTAGAAGCAATAATCCTTTCAATGACACCTTATGAAAGAAGACATCCAGACATTTTGAAAGCAACAAGAAAAGTAAGAATTGCGAATGGTTCAGGAAGATCAGTAGAAGAAGTAAATCGTCTTTTAAAACAATTTGAACAAATGAAATTAATGATGAAACAATTTAAAAACGGAAACTTTAAACTACCATTTTAAAAGGAGAATAATATGGATGTAAATAGTTTAATTCCTATAATTATAATTTCTTTATATATAGCAATAATATTTTTGATAGATAAATATAGAAATATTAAAATAAATGAAATAGAGAATAATATAAATATAGATATAAACAAGCAAGAACCAATAATAAATTTTTATTGTTACAATAATTTAAAAATAAAGAATTTATTTTGGTTGACATTTCTTGACTTAATTAATAAAAATTATTATAAATTAACAACTAAAGACGATGAAACTTATGTAGAATGGACAAAACAAAATATATTAAAATTTGATGAAATTAATTTAATAACATCTTATAAAATAGTAATTAAATATATAAATTGTTTGATATACAAAGAAACAGAATCATCAAAAATAAGTCTATCAAAACTAGATTATTTAGTTAAAACTGACTTTTCACTTTCTAATAATATAAATAGATTTAATGACGAGTTAATAAAAAATGTTAAAAAGATATATGGTAATATAGATAAGATATCAGATTATGTAATAGGGTTCTTTTTTGGAGTTCTTTATTTTATGCAAGTTTTGTTTTTTATAAGTAATAGTTTTAAATTTATAGAACTAATATTATTATCAATACCGTTGTCACTTGCTAATCTTTATCTTTCTTATAAATTAAAAAATAAAATTTATAATTATGACAAAAAGAAAACTATAAAAATTATTCTTATTTCTCTTTTTGTTTCTACTTTGTCTTGTATTCTATGGATAAATCTAAACAGTTTTAATTACATTATATTTCATGTTTTAATGGCTGTACTAACATTTATGTATCCATTGTTTTTATTCTTAAATATTTACTTTATAAATTCAAATAGATACTATAAGAATAAACTTCAAAGAGATGCAGTAAAAAAACTAGGAAACCTTAAAATGGCACTTATTAGTAATAATTTAGATAAAGAAAAAAATTATGTTTATGTGGTAGGATTTAAAATAAAACATAAATTTAAAAACAAATGTTTAAATGATATTATTAGTACTTTTAAAATATAAATTGGTATAATAAAATATTTTTTAACAGAGGAATCTACAATGTACTTTGATTATAATGATAAGAGATTCTTTATGATAAGTAATTTATTAGTTGTAGAAGTATTAAAAAATTAGAATTAAATAAGAAAAATAGTGGACACGAAGATAAAACCTACACTTTAATTTAAGTTTTTGTTTATATTATTAAATTTTGTCTTTGTAAATACAGGAAATGGATTTTATATAGACAAATACATAACCAAATTAAACTATCCTTACATATTATAAAGTAGGTAAGGGGGATTTTTATGTTTAATAGAAACTGCTGCATGAAACAAATGCCATGTTGCGAACAAAAACAATGTCCTGTTGTTGAACAAACAGTAACAAACTGTGTTGAAGAGAATATATACCATGAAGTAAATCAAGTATGCCCCTTTATGGTATACATAGGAAGAAAAAGATTATTTTGAGTACATAACCAAGACAAATTAATTTTGTCTTTTTTATTAGATAAATTATTACTATTAAAAGATTTCTAAGAATTTTCTAAAAAAAATAGCATTAGAATAGTTTAATCCTATTGAAAGACAAGAAAAATTCAAAGAAAATAATTTAGTTTTCGTTAACAATTATAAAGTTGCTTTTACCAATAATATTTCTAAAAGATGATTAAGACAATATGAAAGAAAACTTACTGATTCATTCCTATTTAAAAATGTAAATAGAAGAAAGATTACACTAATATCATCAGTTATCTTGAAACTTGTTATAGGAACGGAATAAATAAATATATGCCTGTAAACAATTAGTAGATTACAACTCATTCAGCGTAAATGAAATTTTCGATGTAAATAAAAATGTTAAGACTTCATAAAATTCTCGACTCTTTTTTCGTATTTGTCAGAATAATCCGTAAATAGTAATGTATAATAAGAAGAAAAAATAAATATATATGATATAATTAGTGTGCATATAAAAATGTAATATTTTTTAATGTTTTATCTTAAAGAATAGAGGTGTACTATGATAAAAGGGAAACCATTTGTAAAATGGGTAGGCGGAAAAAGACAAGTAATGCAAGAGCTTAAAAAGTATATTCCTGAATATTACAACACATATTACGAACCATTTGTAGGTGGTGGAGCATTATTGTTTGAATTATCTCCAAAGAATGCTGTAATTAATGATTATAATTCAGAATTAATTAATGTATACAACTGTGTTAAAGATGAAGAAAAATTCAAAAAAATGTGTAATGAATTAGATCATTATGAAGCAAAACATAATGAGGATTTTTATTTTCAAATAAGAAATAAAGATAGAGATAAAGTAAAATTTAAAAAAATTGTTGAATATAAAAGAGCAGCAAGAACTATATATCTAAATAAAACATGTTTTAACGGCTTATATAGAGTAAATAGTAAAAACGAATTCAATGTACCGTTTAATAAAAAAGAAAAGGTTAATACCTATGAAAAACAAAATATGGCTATTATTCATTCATATTTTAATTATAATAATATAAAAATGTTAAATGTTGATTTTGAGGATGCTGTTAAAGATGCCTTAGAATATGACTTGATTTATTTTGATCCTCCATATGATTCTGAAACATCTACATTTACAAGTTATACAGTAAATGGATTTGGAAAAGATGAACAAGTAAGATTAGCTAATTTATTTAAAGAATTAGATTCAAGAGGTTGTTATGTTATTTTATCAAATCATAATACTACTTTAATAAATGATTTATATAAAGATTTCAATATAAATGTTATTGAAGCCAAAAGAAATATAAATGCTAATGGTAAAAAAAGAGGAAAAGTTGAAGAAGTAATTATAACAAATTTTATTAATAAAAAAGGAATCGAAGAATAAACATAATAAATTATAAGTAAGGGGTGTAATATGACTAAGTTAAAATACTATTATGAAAATAATAATTTTAGTCTTATTCAGGGAGATTCTTTTAAAATACTTAAAAATTTAGATTCTAAAAGTGTTGATATGATCTTTGCTGACCCTCCATATTTTTTATCTGGAGATGGAATAACCTGTTCAGGTGGGAAAATGACAAGTGTTAAAAAAGGAGATTGGGATGAAAAAATCTCTTTTAAAGAAAAACACAAATTTAATAAAAAATGGATAAATTTATGTAAAGAAGTTTTAAAAGATGATGGTACCATTTGGATAAGTGGGACAATGCATAACATTTATTCTATTGGAATGGCTTTAGAAGAAGAAGGATTTAAAGTAATTAATAATATTACATGGAGAAAATTAAATCCTCCTCCTAATATTAGCTGTCGTACTTTTGTACATTCAACAGAGACAATATTATGGGCTAAAAAAGATATTAAAAATAACAAACATAAATTTAATTATTCCTGTATGAAAGAAATGAATGGTGGGAAACAAATGAAAGATGTTTGGGATACATCATTAACTAAGCCAAGTGAAAAGAAATGTGGAAAACATCCAACTCAAAAACCAATAGCATTATTAGAAAAAATAATACTATCGTCTACTAATGAAGGAGATTTAATTCTAGATCCTTTTAATGGTAGCGGTACCACAGGAATAGTAGCAAATAGATTAAATAGAAAATATATAGGAATTGAAAAAGAACAAGAGTATTTAAAATTAACTGTTAGGAGATATCAAAATAAAAATTAAAAATAGTACACAGTCTATT
>JAVWTD010000014.1:0-7239 GCA_036667875.1 Bacilli bacterium | reverse complement strand
GTAATTTATCAGAAAATGATATTATAGTAAAATATAAAGAAAAAGGAAAAGAACTAGAACCCCAAAACATATACATTGGGTAACAGATATTTTAATGAAATTGCAAGTTAATGAAATATTAACAAAAGAATTCTTAAAGGAAATACAAAAAGACTGGAATGAAGCAACGCCATTAATAAATAATAATTTAAAAAGTATTAAAACAATAATAGATGATAGTAATGTTAAATTAAATAAATTTGAAGAATTTAATGATTACGGAGAATATGATTTTGATTTTTTATATGTTTTACATAAATTATTAATGGTTCAAGAAAAAAATATAGAAGATGCATATATGTTTGGTGATATTATTAAGAAATTGTTGGAAGATGACATTGATATATTTTCAATTATGTCTTCGGCAGGATTCACAGGGAGGTAAATATGACAAGAGATTTTAATGAATGGTTAAATAATTTTAAACAAAGTATTTCAGATTATAGTTATTATGTTAATTTTGAAAAAATATATAGAAACGTAGATAATATAAAAATAGAATTAAATATTCTTAATTCTTTAATTGGTAGTAAGAATATTGAGGAAGAATTCAAAAATATATTAATAAAATATCCAGATACATTAAAATGTATTCCAATTTTATTAGCTGTAAGATCTAATGAGATATTTATTAAAGATGAATTTGATGAATACTTATTCAAATTTACTAAAATGATTTATTCTATAGATGATTATGTAAAATTTATGACTGAAACAGGTTTGTTTGATTTATTATCAAATCACATTATAAATAATTTATATGATTATGTATTAGGTATAGAAGTAGGCTTAGATTCTAATGGTAGAAAAAATCGTGGTGGACATCTAATGGAAGATTTAGTTGAAGGATACATTATAAAAGCAGGGTATGAAAAGAATGTTAATTATTTTAAAGAGATGTATTTAAAAGACGTTGAAAAAAGATGGAATTTAGATTTGTCAGAAATGTCTGGTAATAACATTTCTACTAAAAGATTTGATTTTGTTATAAAAACTGATAATCAAGTTTATGTAATTGAAACAAACTTTTATTCAGGTGGTGGTTCTAAACTAAATGAAACTGCAAGAAGTTATAAAATGCTAGCAAAAGAATCTAAAAAAGTTGAAGGTGTAACTTTTATTTGGTTTACTGATGGAAAAGGATGGAATAGTGCAAGAAAAAATCTAGAAGAAACATTTAATGAATTAGGAACTTTATATTCAATAAGCGATTTAGATGATGGAATTTTAAATACTTTAGAATAAAGTAATAATTAAATCAAATAATTATTTCTTAAAGTAATTAAAAAAATATATATATATAAATAAAACTTTTATAATACAAATAAGAAAATTTTTAGGACAACTTAAGAATTTTTTTGTCATGGAATAAATGGCATAATATTGTAATAATTGTCTTAACAATGATTTTTGTAATGAAAGAGGGTAAACATTATGACATATACATATGTTCCGTATGAAATATATCAAGCCAAACAATTAACTGCAGAAGAAAAATAAATAACTAAAACAATAATATAATAGATAACCCATTAATTAAGTTTTTTAGATGATGAATCATATTTAGATAAAATATTAAATATATATAACTATGAATGAATATAAAATAAATATAATATATAATCCAAATGGATTAAATATAAATGATATTATTGTTTCAGCAATAGTAAAAGATTTAAAAAACAATTGTACATTAAATAAAAATAAAATATTATCAAATTATAACTATTTTCTAACTCGTGAAGAGGTGAAAAAAAATGAGTATAGAAAATAAGAATTATAAAGTCGGCTTGTATATAAGATTATCAAGAGAAGATGATGATAAAACACAAGAAAGTGAGAGCATAAAAAATCAAAGAAGTTTATTATTACAATATGTAAAAGAAAATAATTTAACATTAGTTGATATTTATATTGATGATGGATTTAGTGGTACCAATTTTGATAGACCAGATTTTAATAGAATGATTAGAGATATTGAGCTAAATAGAATTAATATGATTATTACAAAAGATATGTCTAGACTTGGAAGAGATTATATAGGAACAGGAAACCTAATAGAAAAATACTTTCCAGAACATGGTGTAAGATATATTGCAGTTACTGATAATATAGATACATTTTTAGATAGTACTAATAATGATATTGCACCATTTAGAGCAATAATGAACGATATGTATGCTAAAGATATTTCAAAAAAAATTAAATCTAGTATTAAAGCAAAACAAAAAGAAGGTAAGTGGGTAAGCGGAAGAACACCTTTTGGTTATATGCACGATAAGAAAGATAAAAACAAACTTGTAATTAGTGAAGAACAAGCAAAAGTTGTAAGAAGAATATATGACCTTTGTTTAAATGGGTTATCATTTTATAAAATAGCATTAGTATTATCAAATGAAAAAGTAAAATCTCCAGCTCAGTATTATGATTTTAAATGGAATAATACTTATAATGCTTCATATGGAATGTGGAATGCTAAAACTATTAGTGATATATTAAAAAGCGAAATATATACAGGTGATCTAATACAGAACAAAAGAAGTAAAGTAAATTATAAAGTTAAAAAAATAGTTAAGAATAGTCCTAAAGATTATATTATTAGTAAAAATACTCATGAAGCAATAATTGATAAAAATACATTTCAAGAAGTACAGAAAAAAATTCCTAAAAATGTAGGAAGACATGAAAAAAAAGAAGAACACTTGTTAGATGCATTATTATATTGTGGAGATTGTGGACATAGAATATCTATTAGATCTAGAAGAAAAGTAGATAATAATTGTTATACTATTTGTAATTATTATAGAACTTATATGAAATATCATGTATGTACAACACATTCCAATAATTATGATATTTTAGAAAAAGTAATAATAGATAAACTTAAAGGTGAATGTCTTGATTATGTTGATAGAAAATCCATTAAAAGAAGAATTATCGAAGAATCCAAACATGATAATAAGATAAGTATTAAAAGTGAATTAGAAACCTTAAAAAAGGAAATAAAAGTTATTAATGATAATTTAGACTTTATCTATATTGATAAGTTAAATAAAAATATATCAAACGAACAATATGATAGGGTAAGAGTAAAACTTGAAAATGATATAAACACTAAACAAAAAAGAATTGATGAACTTGAATCAAATTTGAATGAAAATATTGATAATGATAATAGTCAAAAAGTAATAGAAAAATATATTGATGAATGTTTATCTATGAAAAATCCATCAAGAGAATTAATAGTAAATTTAATTGATAAGATAATAATTTATAGTGATAAAAAAATAGACATTAAATTGCCATTTAATAATTTTTTTTAAAAAATAAGTAATTTAATTCATGCATAAATATCATTTATATATACTATTTAAAATTTATATTGGACTATAAAACTAATTTATGATAGAATAAAATTAATTTTGGAGGTTATATATAGAAAATATAAATTTAGTTTTGGATAAACTTTTTAAAGAAAAAATAGTAAGAATGGTTGAAATTTTTCAAATAAGAAATAAAAAAGTATACTAAATTTACTAATCGTAATAAAGCAACATTAACATTTAAACAAGATTGTTTCGATGTTGTATACTGTAGTAATACATTACATCATATACCAAATAAATATACGCTTTTTAACATGATTAATTCCATGTTAGAAATTGGAAAGAAAATTGTAATTGTAGAAATTGAGGATCCTAAAAAAAAAGGAGGGTTTCCATATTTATTAAATAAATACTGGTATATTAAATTTTTACATGATGTTGGTGGTGCATATTTGTCAGAAAATGAATTTAAACTTATTTTAAATAATAATCTTAAAAACAAAGCAATTATAAAATTTGATAATTTTAAAAATATTACTGGTAATTATATGATTGCTGAAATATCGAAGGAGGAAAAGTAGATGAGCAAAAGAATAGAAATAGAACAAAAGTTTTACTTAGAGAGTGGAGAAAAATTTATAGAAATTATAGATGCTAATAAATTTGTATTAAAAGAAAATAATACAGAAGTAGATGAATATTTTACTGATATTAATAGTCTATATATTAAAAATAGAACTTGCTTAAGAATACGAAAAACAAATGATGAAATAATGGAATTAACATTTAAAGGTAAATCATTAGAATTTAATAATTTTTATGCTAAAACAGAGAATAATGTTGATATTAATATAAGTGAATATGAAAGTTTAGTAAGCATGCTTAAATCAATTGGATATTTAAGTTATACAATAGTTGATAAAAAAAGATATACTTATTCAAAAACAATAGATGATATAGAATACAATATTATGATAGATAATATAAAAGGCGTTGGTGACTTTGTAGAATTTGAAGTTCTATCTAACGATGAATATGCAGATGTAAATGATTTAAAAAATAAATTAAATGACTTCATGAAAATATTTGAAGAAATAAAATTTCAAAAAGCAAATCTACCATATAGAGATTTTGTAGCACAAAAACTATATTCTAATATTTCATGTTCGGATAATATTGAATGTTTAATGTTAGATTTAGATGGAACACTTATAGATAGTGAAAAAGTGTTTTATACAAGTTTTAGAGATATTTTAAAAAATGAATATAACATAGAAATAAATATAAATGATTATGTTGAAAATGAATTAAATGCTGATACAATGTTATTAAAAAAATTAAAGGAATCTAAAAAATTATCAGAAAATATTGATGATAAAGAGGTAATGGAAAAAATATATAATGATTACAAATTGAAATTTGAAAAATTAATTACATCAGTTGATTCTATTATTAATTTTGAATTACTAAAAAAAATTAAAGAAAAAAATATTAAATTAGCTTTAATAACAACTTCTAAAAATGATTATATTGATATTCTTAAAAAGAATTTAAACATTGATAAAATATTTGATTGTATAATTTCAAGAGAAAATGTTACTAAATTAAAACCTTCTAATGAAATATATATAAAAGCCTTAAATGAACTCAATATAAAAGCAGAGAACTGTATTGCATTTGAAGATTCTAAAAAAGGAATTGAATCTGCTATTAATGCTAATATAAATGCAATTCATATCAATGGTTATAATTTAGCAAATTATAAACTAACTAATACATATTCAATAGATTATATTCAAAGAGTACTTCTAATTCTTTTAAACAATATTAAATAATGAATTATTTAAACAATAATTTTGATTTCAATAAATATAAAGCATTTTATACTGTGATAAAAACTGGTAGTTTCTCGAAAGCTGGTAAAGTATTAAATGTATCACAACCCTCTATAAGTTATGCTATAAAAGAATTAGAAAAAGAATATAATTGCGTTTTATTAAATAGAAATAATAGAAGTATAGAATTAACAGAAAAAGGTCAAAAGTTAAAATGTTTTGTTGAGAATATTTTTAATAATTTAGAAATGTCTTATAAATATTTATTAGAAAGTTCTAACATAATAAATGGAAGTATCAGAATCGGAATATTTTCACATATTTCCACTTTGTTTATTCCTAATTTGATTAAAGAATTTACAAAAGAATATCCTGATGTCGATTTTGATATATATAGCTCTACCTCTAATATATTAAAAGAAAAATTTAAAAACAATGAATTAGATATATTAATCCTTCATTATCCTATTTTTTTAGATGATGATAAATACAATGAACAAGTATTATATGAGTTTGAATCTACATTTTTTTGTAATGATAAATTTAATAAAATACTAAATAATAAAAATAATAAAATAGAAGAGCTACCATTAATATTACCAACAAAAGGTTATTTTACTAGTGATATGCTTGATAAAATCTTTAAATATAATAATATATATTTAAAATCTAATATTCATGTTTATACCACAGAATTAATGATAGAAATGGTTAAAAAAGGATTAGGAATAGGTTGGGGAATAAAAAATAACATTGTTGATGAAATAAATGAAAAAAAGTTATTTCCAGTTTCATTAAATATTGATTTGCCAAAAATCAAATATAGTATTGCATATAAAAAAAATGATTCATTAACATTAAATACGTTTATAAAATATATAATAAATAACAAAGATAAAATAATAAAAAAATAAAATTTTAAAAATTATTACATGGAAATATGCCATAAAGGGGCAAAGTCATATTATACCAATGCATACACATGTTATAAAAAGACATATTTACAATCACACATATACACCACAATATTCTTGCTCAGAAGAATGTCAAATGGTTAACAACGATACAGGATGTCCTAAATTTATGAACAGATAATATTATCTGTTTTTTTATATTGTTAAATCATGATATTTGAAATTACTATTGACTTATATAACAATTTTTTATATACTCAGTTTAGATTATTGTAAATGTTTATGAACAACTTATAGTATAGGAGAAAAAAATGGAAATAATTTTCACTAAGAACAAAAAAATAACTAATTTGAATAATAAAATCTATTTTTATTTTGAAGTACAATTTAATGAAAATAAAAATGGCTTTATAAATTTTGATATTAATAATGAACAAAAAGAGATAGAAGAAGTACTTGAAAAAATTGATAATGGAAATATTATAGTAGATTCAAATTATCCAGTTTTATATTCATTGTCAAAAATATTTTTTGAAAACTTTCATTCTTTGAGTAAAATTAAATATGAAAACGAATCTATGATATCTATAATTAACAGATCAGATATATAAGTATGATTAATATTACAATAATTTTTTAGATGAGGTTTTAATTATGCCAAGTGAATATAGTTATGTTCATCGTCAACCAGACTACTGGAAAATTAGATATGATGCACCAAATGGATGGGAAGCTGAACATATACATGCTAAACAAGGAGATAGAGAATTACAAGTTTATACTGATTCTTTAGCGATTAAAAATCAAGATGGAAGATTCTCTTATGATGAAGTTGAAGAAATAAGAGATATTGCAAGATTGTATAGAAATAATTATTTGTTAGAAATTGATACTGATGATTTCTCATTACCAAATAATATTGACGAACTAAATGATTTAAAGAATACTATTTTAAATAATATTTCAAAACAAAAAAGAATATAAAAAAAATTATGAAAAACTATAAAATTAATATAGAAGTGGATAATTTATTCTCCACTTTTAATATATATAAATCTATAAATACAAAGAATATAAAAGATTGCATTATTGATTTAATCTATATTTTTAATCTAGGTAATTATT
>JAVWTD010000013.1:15976-26672 GCA_036667875.1 Bacilli bacterium | reverse complement strand
GTTGACTTTTGTCATTAATTTCTATATAATCAATGGTGCGATGTCTTATTGCAGCACTATTTAGAAAATTGTAACGTGTTTATTTCCTTTAGGGGTTATTGTGTAACTTTAGCTGCAAAGCGAAAATATTAAAATAATACACCCTATAATTTGACTAAATAGTCTCTAAGAATCGATATTATTAGAGGAGGAAAAATTATGGCAAGATATACTGGACCAAGTTTCCGTAAAGCAAGACGTTTAGGATTTTCTATCAGTGAAACTGGTAAAGAATTAGCTAAAAAACCTTATGCTCCAGGACAACATGGACAAAAAAGAGCTAGAAAACAATCTAACTATGGAATTCAATTAGCTGAAAAACAAAAAGCAAGATTTATGTACGGAATGAGTGAAAAACAATTCAAATCAACTTTCGTTGATGCTAAAAAAATGAAAGGTGTTCAAGGTGAAAACTTCTTAAGATTACTTGAAAGTCGTTTAGATAATTTAGTATATAGAGTAGGTTTCGCTACTACTAGAAATGGTGCTAGACAATTAGTAAACCATGGAAACATTTTAGTAAATGGAAAAAAAGTAGATATCCCTTCATACAGATGTAAAGTTGGAGATGTTATTGGAGTTAAAAAAGAACTTGCTGTTGTAACTGCTTCTTTAGAAGCATTACAAAAAAGAGTTGAATTTATTACTTTCGATGATGCTAAAAAAACTGGAACATTTGTAAGACTTCCAGAACGTAATGAATTAAATGCTGATATCAATGAAGCATTAATAGTAGAATTCTACAACAAATAAGAGTTTCAAAAGAAACTTTTTTTTGTACTAAAAAAAGGCTTAAGCAGCCTTAATTCTTTCAATATATGCTGTTACGCGTTCAGCCCAAAGTGGGTCTGCTGCGTATTTGGAGTTCATAGTATATGGTGTACTTAAGCCATAGCTTACGTAGTTATTATATAGGTTATCAATATATGCTCTTATTCCTTCTTCAAGTGAAGAGAAACACATATACCCGTTTGAACCCATCATTCCTCCTACATTGTAACAATCATTTACTAAGGAACTACAATTTCCCCAGTAACATCCAGTTTCTTGTAATACTATTGCAATTGCCATAAGAGGGTCTACCCCTTTTTCAATTGAATAACTAACAAAGAAGTCAGATGTTCCTGTTAGGGATCCATTTAACATCCTACTTGCTTTATCAACCACTTGATCTTTTGTAAGCCCTTCATAAAGAACGGGGTCTTCATAAACAACAGGTGATGATAAATTTTCATTAGTAGGTTCTTCTATTTTAGTTTCTTTTATATTTTTGATTAAATCGATTGTATTATCGGTTGTTTTTTTAATTTGGTTTGACACAACATTTTTATTATTAATATGATTTAGACTTATACCTGCTATGGTAATAACAACTAAAATTAATAATTTTTTTGTTTGTTCCATTTCACACCTCTTCTAATTAGAACCAATATAATTATAACATATTTTATGATTTTTTTCAAATTGAGGACCAAAAGAAAAAATAGGATTTCTCCTATTTCTTGTAACGTTTTCTTTCGTTTTCTGTTAAGTATTTTTTACGAATTCTAAATGCTACTGGTGTAACTTCAAGTAATTCGTCACCATTTATATAATCTAGAGCAGTCTCTAATGAGAATATTCTAGGTCTTTTTAATACTACAGTGTGGTCTTTTCCAGAACTTCTTGTATTTGTAAGGTTTTTACCTTTTACTACATTTACTACTAAATCATTATCGTGAGTATGTTCTCCTACAATCATTCCTTCGTAAACATCTACACCTGGTTCAATAAACATAGTACCACGATCTTCAAGTTGCCCTAAAGCGTATGCTGTTGATTTACCGTTTTCCATTGAAACTAGAACTCCTAGTTTTCTTTCTCCAACTGTAGCTCCAGCCATTGGTCTATATTCTTTATAAGTATGATTCATCATACCATAACCTTTTGTAATTGTCATAAAGTCTGTTGAGAATCCTATTAATCCACGAGATGGAATAGTATATATAATTCTTGTTTGACCATCATGATTTGCCATATTTTCTAGAATTGCTTCACGATTTCCTAAAGCTTCTATGATAGATCCAACATATTCGTCAGGCATATCAATTTGTAATTCTTCGAATGGTTCACACATTTTTCCATTAATTTCTTTTTTAATAACTTCAGGTTTTGAAACTTGTAATTCAAATCCTTCTCTTCTCATATTTTCTATTAATATAGATAAGTGTAATTCCCCACGTCCTGAAACGATCCATGATTCACCTTCGTCACGAACAACTTTTAGTGAAACATCTCTTTCAGTTTCTTTAAATAATCTTTCTTGAATTTTAGATGCTGTTAATAGTTTTCCTTCTTTTCCTACAAATGGACTAGTGTTTGTTCCAAAAGTCATTTGTAGTGTTGGTTCATCAACTCTAAGTACAGGTAATGCTTCTTCAGCCCCTACTTCACAAATTGTTTCTCCTACTGAAATGTCAGGTAATCCTGCTATAGCGATAAAATCTCCAGCGTGTGCTTCTTCGATTTCAATTCTTTTTAATCCCATGTAACCAAACATTTTTTGAACTCTAAATTGTTTGATTGATCCATCTATTCTCATACATGAAACCATTTGATTAACTTTCATTTCTCCACGTTTAACAAGTCCTAATCCAATACGACCAACATAATCGTTATAATCTAATAACGCTGGTTGGAATTGTAATGTTCCTGCTGTAACTCGTGGTGATGGTATATGACTAATTATTAAGTCTAAGATAGGATCCATTGTATCTTTTTGAGATTCAATAGAAGCATCATTACTTGATGTCCCGTTTATAGCAGATGCATAAACAACTGGGAACTCTAATTGGTCTTCATCAGCACCAAGTTCTATGAATAAGTCTAATACTTCATCAACTACTTGTTCTGGTCTTGCAGTTGGTTTATCAATTTTGTTTACTACAACAATTGGTATAACTCCTGCTTCTAAAGCTTTTTTTAGTACGAATCTAGTTTGAGGCATTGTTCCTTCATAAGCATCAACAACTAATAAAACTCCATCAACCATATTCATTATACGTTCTACTTCTCCACCAAAGTCAGCATGACCTGGAGTGTCTAGAATGTTAATTCTATAGCCTTTATAATTTATAGCAGTTGGTTTTGCTAAAATTGTAATTCCTCTTTCTCTTTCGATATCGTTTGAATCCATAGATTTTTCAGTGATATCTTCATTATCTCTGAATGTTCCAGACTTTTGTAGCATTTTATCTACTAAAGTTGTTTTACCATGGTCAACGTGTGCAATAATTGCAATATTTCTAATTTTTTCCATAATTCACTTCCTCTTTGTAACTGCGCTATTATACCATACTAGAAATAGAAAAGTAAAGAAAAATAGGAAAAAGAACAAAAGTTAACTAGGATATTTTAAGAATCAATGGGTATTTGTACTAAAAGCAAGAAAAAAACTGTAATAATTTCTTTATTATATACAGTTATTTATAAGAGTATAGACTTAAACTTTTTCATATATAACTCTAAGTCGGTCTTCATAAACTTTTTTATATTTCTTATCATATTTTAATTCTTTAATGAATGTACTTGCTTTGTTTTCTAAGATAACATCAAAATCATATTTTTTAAATATTTTTTTATAATCAGTATATATGTCTTCACCATCGAAAAAAACATTTATTCCTTTATTAAATTCTTTTGTATATAAATCACATCTTGAATCTTGAAATACTAAAATATCATTATATAAAAGATATGCACCATCAGCGTAATTATTATATAATTTAATATTATTAATGTCATAATGTGTTTTAATATACTTTGTTGCAGAAATTGGGGCAAAAAACTCATTATGGTATTCTTCATTTAATCTTTGGTTAAATGAGGGATAACACGCTAATGCGGTAATAGATATTATGATTAAAGCTGTAAATGGTTTAGTTGCTAGTTTTATTAAATTATCACTACCACATGGATCATTTTCTTTAATAAAAGCAGAAATATATCTAATAAAAGCAATCGAACCAATTGAAATAAGTAAAGCACTGTGTCTTTTTGACATTAAGGTCATATAGAATAATCCTGCTATCAAGAAGAAATCTCTTACTTTAATTTTTGCTTTAGAAAAAATTAATAGTCCAAAGAATAGCATCATTGCTACAAATATAAAATTAGAGTTGGCTAAAACTATTGGAAGGTGTTCAACTATACTTCCTGTTGAATTACCTTTCATTGTTTTAAATATATAAGTAAATGGTGTTAGACCTATTGGAGTTAAAAAGCCTGTTAAAAGAGATAAAAAAATCAATATAATAAAATATTTGGCATTTTCACATCTTTCAATATTAAACTTATATGGGTCTAATCCTATTTTTTTAATATTTATTTTATCTTTAAACTTATAAATTATATATTCTGCTATAGAAGGCATGAATAATATAAAATAAGCGGGCCAAACAGCAACATGAACATTAACTAATAATGTTGATATTGCTAACAGTCCAACAATATAGCGGTAATCTTTTTTTTCTAAGAATTTCTCAATAAATAAGAATTCAAAAATAAATAAAATATAACTTATATTTTGAGAACGTACTGCTAAAAAGGACTCTAACCCGACTATTATTGTAAGTGCTACAATTAAAGAAAATAATTTGTTTTTGGTTAAGTGTGAACCTATAAAATAGACAGATAAACCTATTATAAGAGCACATAAAATATTAAAGATATAAAGCCCTTCAAATCCAAAATTACTGTGTATTTTATATGTAATTACATCAAATAACCAGTGAGGATAACTATAGTCAAGGTCCCCTACCCATGAATAATGATCTTTCATATCTATATTATTTTGAGTAATTGATTCTCCTATTTTAATATAATAATATGTGTCATTTTGAAATGTTTTTTGGGGTATTGAAATAGCTAAAATACTGATTAATATGATTGCTAGAATGTTAAAATTAATAAATGTTTTTTTCATATAATCCTCCTAAATTAATTTTAGCATAGTAAAGTTATAGAGTCAAACAATTATATGATATAATATTAGTGGTGATAAGATGAAAAAATATATACTATTCATACTACTTTTATTTGTAGGTATACAAGTTAGTGCTTTAGAAAAATTTGAAGTTACTTTATCAAAGTGTGTTGATGGTGATACCGCTAATTTTATGTATAAAGGAAAACTTATGAAAGCAAGATTCCTTGCAATTGATACTCCTGAACTACAAAAAGATACTTATGGAAATGAAGCTAGTTCATTTACTTGTAAATATTTAAGTGATGCCAAAAAAATTGAATTAGAGTATGATGCTGAAAGTGATAAGTATGACAAATATAAAAGACACTTAGTGTGGGTTTTTGTTGATAATAAGTTGTTACAAGAAAAGATTGTCATTGAAGGATTTGCTAAAGTTGCGTATATTTATGGGAACTATAAATATACAAATGATCTTCTTGAAGCTGAATCAATTGCTAAGAATAATAAGTTAAATATTTGGAAAGAAGAGACAAATATAAGTCTTTATATAACTGTTGTTCTAATTATTATATTAATTTTAATTTTATTAAAGAAAAAAAGATACTAAAAAGCCAGAAATAAAATTCCTGACTTTTTTTAGTTATATTCTTTAATTATTTTTTTAAATTCTTTTTTGTTTTCCTTTTGCCATTTTTTATAACTTTTACTTGATGGTTGATATGCAAAGAAGTCATAATGTCCTTTTCCTTTTGCGTTAATACTTATTATAAAATTATATATATTGTTGTTTAAATCATGATAAATGCAAAGCATTCTAATGTGGTCTTCATTGTTTTCTTTTACAAGATTTATTATTCTTGCTTGAACTCCTTTTTCATCTCCTGCTTGCATATCAAAAGTTGTAAATAATTTTTGATTTTTTTCATGGTTACTTTCTTGAGTTCCATGTACTTGAGTACCTGTTAAAAGATTATAAAATTTTATATTTGTAGCTACTCCATAGCCTATATTATTAAGCATTAGTTTAACATTTATATCGTTGTCACTCTTAATCTTTTCGTAGTCAATATTTTTGTTTTCATTTAAAAAGTTTCTTCCAACTGGAGTTAAATAGTAAGAGTAAGAATTTAATTTCTCAATATCTACTACACTACCTAATACTACATAAGGTTGATGATTTTCTCTATTTTGATTCTTAATTCTATTATTAACTGTATATAAAGTTACAAAGACAGGGATTAAAATTGAAAGTACTGGTAAAAGAATGTTTATCCAAAAACTTGTTAATTCCATATTCATACTAGTCACCTACTTAATTATCTCTTTTAAAATATAGTCATACGTTATTTTGATATCTGGAAATAAATCAATATAATCTAGTTCTTTTCTTGAAAACCAATAAACTTCTTTACTTTCATTTTCTTCATGTAAATCTATATCATTAATGGGTTCTGCTACATATATAATATCTATATGCAAGTCTCCCATTTTATTTCTATTTTTTTGAATTCCTAGTGGTTTTATGAAATCGTCTTCACGAGGAAATCTTTCACCAATTAGTTTGATTTTAACGCCTGTTTCTTCATAAACTTCTCTTAGTGCGGTTTCTTCTGGAGTCTCATTATCTTCTATGTGTCCTCCTGGTTGAACATAACGATTGAATTTTTTATGTTTTACCAATAAAATTTTTTTACTATCAGGATCTATTACAAATGCTGATGCACAAAAGTGTCTTTTCATATTCTATCACCACTATCATTATACCATTTAAAATTGATAAGTAAATAAAATGATGTCTATATATGTAAAGCATTTTAATTCATAGTATTTTTAGTTCCTTTATTGTTCTTTTCAAAAATGTTTATTTTTCCGTTTCCATCAATAGTTGCTAAGAGGATGTTTTTAAAGTCGTTATATCCTTTTATTTTCAAATCTTTTTTAATTTTTTCTTCTGTTATTCCTAAGCCTTCTAAGTTCTTTTTTACAATACATGTGTCTATTATTACATTAGATACTAAGGTATCTTCTTTTATCTTTAAATTCATATCTTTTACTGTTAAAGGGGAATTATCTTTTTTAGGAAGAATGCTAACTTCGCCGTTTGCTTCCATTAGGGCATAATTAATTTTAGAAACATCAAAAAAACCATTTATTCGACATTCTTGTAATAAATCATTAATGTCAAAATGAACTTTTTTTAAATTTTTATAAATTATTTTACCATCTTCAATTAGAATAGATGGAGGACCTGTAACAAACTTTCTAATTGCCATACTTTTCATTGTCAAATAAGATACAAGGTATGCAATAAAGCCGAATGTTAAAACTGCTACGATTCCGTTTATTTCGCTTGAATCAAGATTGATTGTCATTTCAGCTGAGAAGTTACCAATTGAAATTCCTATTACATAATCAAAGAGTGTTAGTTGAGAAACTTGTTTTTTTCCTAGAAGTTTTGTAATTACAAATAAAACCATTAAAGATATTACTGCTCTATAAATAGTTGCTCCTATTTCTGCAAAATTAAAATCCATAGTATCACCTATATGATAGTATGGATTTCTTTTTATTTTTTATGCTTTTTAAAGAAGTTTTTAATTCTTCCTTTATGTTCAAAAACAACATTTGTTTTTATAACAAATACTATTACTATAGTCATAAGAATGAAATAAATAATATATCCTAGAGTTCTATCTTTTAAGAAATAAACAATTGATGCAAAGGCAAATAATATATTTATTAAGTAAATAGTTAGAACTGTTTCTTTTTGTGAAAAGTTACGACTTAAAAATTGATGATGTATGTGAAATTTATCTGGTTTTGAGATGCTTTCTCCTTTGAGTATTCTTCTTATTATTGCAAATATTGTATCTAGTATTGGTATTGCTAATATTATTAGGGGAATAATTAAAGAAGTCATTGTAACATTTTTAAATCCTAATAGAGCAATAACGGCTATAATAAAACCTAAAAACATGGAGCCTGAGTCTCCCATAAATATACTTGAAGGGTTAAAATTATAAACTAAGAACCCTAAGGTAGATCCTAACATAACAAATGTTAAGACACAATCTAAACCTAATTTGTTCTGTATAACTGCTATTATACCAATTGTAAGGAAATAGATAGAACTAATTCCTCCTGCAAGGCCATCTAAGCCATCAATTAAATTAATACAGTTAATGCAACCTAAAATAAAGAATAGAGTTATAGGATAGGCTAAAATGCCAAAATTAAGGGTAAATCCGAAGGCTGTTAATTCATGCATTACTAGATTTCCGTAAAAAACTACAACACATGCTGCCACTAGTTGACCCGCAAACTTAAATTTAGCATCAAGCGGTTTAATATCGTCCACTACTCCAGTTAAAACAATAATAAAACTTCCTATTAATATTGAATTCATTAAGGCACTAGGTTCACCATAAATCATATATCCTAATAGAAATCCTAAATAAATACCTAAACCTCCAAGTCTTGGCATTGGTTTGGTATGTACTTTTCTTTCATTAGGAATATCAAGTGCTCCTACATGAATTGCAATTTTTTTTATTAACGGTATTAATATAACTACACTTATAAATGTCACTAATACCATTCCAAATACTCTACTTAAATATCCACTCATTTTATCACCACTAAAGACATTATAACACTTAAAATATCAGTTGTAAATTATTTGTATAATATTTAAAATAATCATCATAATTTAAAGGGAGGTGAAACATGATAAATATTGATGCACCAGATTTTATAAAGCGTACTTTAAATATTAATGGTAAAAAGATTGATTATTGTTTTTTTGAAACTGTTGTAAGTGATGATAAAGTTAGTAATTTTCTAGTTAAATCTTTAGTAAAAATTATTAATGAAGCATCTATTTTTGATAATTTAATCAAACTTATTAAAAATAATTTATATAATAGTAATATTAAGGTACTTAAAGATAAGGATGAAATCTTTTATTATTTGTCGAGTGGTTTTACCTGTATATTTATTAAGGGTTATAAAGAGTATATTGTGGTTGAAACAAGAGAGACACTAGATAGAGGTATAACAGAACCCACTAGTGAAGTAAATATTAAAGGCCCAAAGGATAGTTTTACTGAAAATCATAATAAGAATATTGGACTTATTAGAAAGCGTTTAAAAGATCCTAATTTAATCATAAAGGATTATAGAATTGGTGCAAGAAGTAAATCAAAAGTTAGTGTTGTTTATATAAATGATATAGTTAAAATAGAATATGTTAAAAAAATCGAAGAGAAACTGAAATCAATTAATACGGATGCTATTTTGGATGCAGGATACATTAGGGATTTTTTGACACGTGACTCAAGGAGTCATTTTCCTACCGTTGTAAATACGGAAAGACCAGACACTGTTTGTGCATCATTACTTGAAGGAAAAATCGCTATTTTGGTAGAGAATACTCCTTTTGTTTTGGTAATTCCTGGGTTTTTAAATAATTTTTTACACGCTGTTGAAGATAGTTATCAAAAAGCCAATAATATAACAATGACAAGAATTTTACGTTTTATGGCTCTTTTAATTACTATTTTAGCCCCTGCTTTTTATGTTGCAATTACTACATATAATCAAGAGGTAATTCCTGATAAACTTCTTATTTCTCTGGCGGTTCAAAGAGCAGGAGTTCCCTTTCCTACTTCGTTTGAAGTTTTAATATTGATGCTTACATTTGAGATTTTAAGAGAAAGTGATTTAAGACTTCCTGAAAGTATGGGTACTAGTATAAGTATAGTGGGTGCTTTAGTTCTAGGAGACGCAGCCGTTAGTGCTGGAATAGTCTCGCCTATTGTCGTTATTGTAGTTGCTATTTCTTCTATAACTGGTTTATTATTTAGTGATATGGATGTAGTAAATGCTTTAAGGTGGTGGAAATTAATTTTTTTAATGTTTTCAACCTTTTTAGGGTTAGTTGGTTTTGTTATTGCTTTCATTTTATTTGTTACTAAATTATGTAGTGTTGAAGTATTAGGCATTCCATATCTAACTCCGTTTTCACCATTAGACATTAAAGCCTTAAAAGATTCTTTTGTTGCTTTCCCAAAGAATAAGATGACAACAAGGGCAGCATATTTAACCAAAAATGTTAAAAGAGGTGAAAATAATGAAAATTAAATTAGCTATTATATTAGTTCTTTTACTTTTTACGACTGGTTGTTGGAATTATAATGAATTAGATGATTTTGCTATTGTTACTGGAATGGGTGTTGATAAAGATAAAGATGGTATTATATTGTCTGTTCTTATTGCTAATGGGGAAAGCATGGGTGCATCGAATAAGGAAGGTAATTCTGAGAGTACTATTATAACTGGAAAAGGTAAAACAATTTCAGAAGCAATTATAAATATTGAAACTAAAAGCGCTAAGGATTTATATATGGGACATCTTAATGAAATTGTAATTGAAGATGATTTAGCATTTGATTCTATTTATGATATTATGGATTATCTAATTAGAAATCCTGAAGTTGTTAAAAAATATTATGTTCTTATTGCAAAAGATAATAAGAGTAGAGAAATTCTTCAAGTTCTTTCTCCGCTTGAAAATTTTCCTTCACAAAATATAGCTTTAATGGTTGAAAATTCAAATAAAAGAATTGGTTATGTTCCTAATGTCACTTTATTTAATTTTGCTTTTAGTGCTGTTAATAAAGGGCTTGATGG